>NZ_JBEYVS010000012.1:0-170982 GCF_040644095.1 Streptomyces sp. NPDC047028 | reverse complement strand
GAGCCGACGTGCTCTTCGCAATGCTCCGCGACGGCACCTTCTACCAGCCACCAACCCCAATCACCCCTTGACCAAAGTCATAGGGGCACCCCCCCCGAGAACTCACCGCCTCGAGACGGAACTCCAGACGCGCCGCTCGTCCGACCTTCGGCTATCAACCGCCAGCAACTTAGGTCGATCATGCGGGGCTATTTGGAGCGCAACCCCATTTCGTCGGAGCTGTTGCCTTCCATCCGTTCAACTTTGGTCTCGGCCCCCTCGCCGCCCACTCCGCCTCGCGAAACGGATGAGATTTCGCCGCTCAGCATTCGCGAGGAAGAACGAAAGATGCTTCAGTCGATCAGCGAGGAGAAACAACAAGATCGCAGCGGGCCTCAGATTGATCTCGTTCGCACCATTTCCGATGAAGTAACGCAAGGTACGGACTCAGATCATGATGATCTACCTCAAAGTCGCCCGGAACTGATCCGTGTGATTCGCGAGGAAAAGTCGCAAGATCTACGATCCGAGAACAATTCATCCAGGACTCAACCGGAGACGCTCGTATGTATTTTCTGCTGGAATGCCATTGAGCCGAGGCACTTCTCTGCGCGACAGGTGATGAGATGTCCAGGAGAATTTACCGTTGATCACAAGGGTTTCGTTTTCGGTCACATCCAGGGTGCCATGGCTGGAGCAGACCCCTCGACCGAGCCAGCCGCCCAAGATTCTCCCTGCGCTTCAGGAACAGAATGCGGAACGTGCCGCACACCCATGACCGCAGAACACATCGTTACCGACAATGTCGCGGTCACGGCACCCAAGGAGACATGGGGTCAGTCAATCCTGTGCGACGGCTGGCTAGAAAACAGCGGCGTTCGCCAGCCGAATCGAAACACCTGTTACGCGGCGGCCCTCGCCACCGCCATGCGCGGTCTTGGAATTTCCGGACCAGAGGCCACCGTCGCAGCGCTCGTCCATAGGTTTGCATATTCTCCCATTGCACCCCATAGCGAAGTGGGAGAGGAAGCCCTGGCATACCGAGCGGCCTACGAGGCATTGGCTTACAGGATGCCCGACGGCACGTTCCATCAGGTCCTGGCGACCGTAGGCGAAGGGACGAACGCCCAGAAGAAGGCAATCGAGTACATGATGGAGCTCAGTTGGGGGATCCCTGTCGGCAGTGCCGCTCCGGGCCTCGGCGCCTTTCCTGTAACCCTCAAGCAGGCTGGAACCTCTGGGGAAGCTGTCGTCGACGTCATCTCTCGGGGCGGAGCATATATGGGAGCGAGTTCGGCTCACTGGCACGTTGCCTACGGATATCAGCGGTCAACACGCGGCGCTTACAGAGCACTGGTGTACGATCCCGAAACGAACGCCTACACAATAAAGTCTCTGCCGGGTATCTGGCATGACGGAGATGCGTACTCTGTATTCAAATAGTTTATCTGCCGAAGCACAGAGCTGGGCGCGCCCACATGTCGGTGCGGGCCTGTGGGCCGTCCCCGCGGGCAGGCACCTCATTGAAGTCGAACAGGGGGCACGCCCCCGGGGGCCTTGCATTGTCCACGGAGAATTTCCGGCCGGACGGGCGCTGGAGCGGGGCAGCACCCCGCCGAGCATCGTCGCGTCTCATAGGCGACGGCTTCGGTCAGGCTCAGGACGCCTCGAACCCGCCGCGACGACGTCGGAGGACCTGGCGACCTTGCCGACCATCGCGCCCCGCGCCGGTCCGGCCCGCGGAATGCTCGCCGTGTCACCGGGGCCCGTCGAGACCGAGTTCTTCGACGTGGTGGGCACGCGGCGGTCCTCGGCGTCCGCAAGGGCGCTTACAACCGTCGGCCCTCGCTGGTTCACCGCCATCGCCCTCGGGCCGTGGGCGAGGCGCAACACAGCACGTCACCGGCATCCACCACCCACCACGACGGTCACTGAATGCACCGTCGCGCGCCAGATCACTTTCCCTGCCGCCACACGTCGACAGCGCCACCGGGTCGACATCGTGGCGATACGCAGGCTTGACGCCAAAGGTGAGCGGAACCGGAGGCATGTTCAGTCCCCCGGCTCAGGACGTCGGGCCGCGCTCCTCGCCGATCACGAGCAGGGCATCGGCGCACCTGAGAGCCGCGTCCGCGGCGGGCGATCCTCGTACCGGTGACGCGCGCCGCTGCGCGACTGCATGAACTCAGCGGCAAAGGAGTTCATCGCCTTCAATGCTCACCGCGCCGGTCGACGGTGGACACTAGCCAGATCTCGCGGGCGTCGCCGCCCTCCCGCGCGCGGTGGTCGCATGAGCGCTCTGATCAAGCAGACGCTTACCAGCGAGAAAAGCGACAGGTTGCTCCTGAGGATCTGCCGAGGGACTCTGGCCTTGAGAAGCGTGTACCGCCCCCATGGGGAAGAGGTTTTCCATGACCACAGCACCCATTCCTCGCTCATCGGGCAGTCCGCTCGATGTGACAGTGGCGAGGTACCTGCACGCCTTCCCCGCTTCGGACTCCACACGCGCCTGGCTTGCTGGGATCGCCGGCACTCGGGTTGGAGTAAAAACCGCGCAGGAAGCTTATCTCGATTTCTATGGCCAGTACTTTTTCGACACCGATGACGAACGGAACAGGATTGCAAGGGATTCCCCGTCCTGCGTTGCCACTTGGCGCAGCATCACGAACGGAGTAGCCCGTGGAGTTGAAGGAATGGCCCTTATGGAGAAAGCGCACGAGGGCTTCGAAGAGGACTGTAGGCGAGCCAAGAGAGAAGTGCCTGACAAGATTCCAGCGATCGACTTCCTCTCGGACGATGACGTGAGTCCGGCCATAAAAGAAGTCGACAGCAATGAGTTCGTCAGAACGGCTGTGGAAGCGGTCGAAGAGCTTTCCATGGTCCTCGAGGAACTCTCGAACCAGATCCGTAGCCACATTCCTCAGTAAATACCACAGCTACCACCGGAGGGCTCAATGGGAGGAAAGCCGAGCAGGCTTGACGAGTACATCGGGGGATGCCGACAAGCCACTGATGAGGTAAGAAGTCTCCTCGTGAGGGATTGCACTTCTGCCGAAATAAACAGGGCTGCCACAAAGGCTCAGCTATCCGTGGAATCCCTTGGTGAAGAAATCGAGAAAATGCGCGGGGGGATTTCACGGAAGGAGTACGAGAAGTGGAAGAGGGTTCTCGAAACATTTGATGAAGTACTCGGCTCCGCCCGACAGGCGGAAAAGTCCGCCCGAAGTAGAGAGGAGAAGCGTCAACTGCGGCTCGACCAGGATATGGCAAAAGCCCTGCAGCGACGCATAGAGGTTGCCAGGGATCCGGCGGAACGGGACGACCAAAGCAGAGAACTGAGTGTCCAATGTCGCAGGATGATGAATGCGCTTCTCGACAGGACCAACGAACTGCCGGAGAAGGAGCCAGGAGAATACCGAAGCATAAGAAGTCTTCAGCAGGCAGCAGACGAACTTCGCTCGGAGGCCGGAAAGCTGGAGCCCGAGGCATTCATTCAACGGGTTAGCGCGCTGAAAGAACGGATTGCCAGGCATCGGAGTGGGATTTTCGAGGAGAAGAAGATCAGTAGGGCCGCCCCGATCTGGTACGAGGTCGAGGACCCGGGCGATTCCGCAGGGCCGGCAGTGAAAACAGCCTATCAGTCGCTCATTTTTTACGCTCCCAAGCAGCTTGAGAAAGCCTGGGCACGCCAGAATGGCCGCCCTGCAACGGGAGAAAGGCGCAAAGCGGAAACAGTGGCACGCGTCAAGGCGATCGTGGACGGCTGGAACAAGGCCGACTTTGGAGATGCCATCAAAAGGAAAGTCGAAGAAGTCGTGGACAGCGCCATAGCGGCAGGCTACGACGTCACGGCTGAAGATCTCCGAAATGCGCTGGCCACGATAGCCAGTAACCTGGTTGGCCTCTCCTACACCACCACACTCAGCGCTGCGCCCGGAGGGGTGGGACAATACAATACTCCCAGTGACAAGGATGTGGACAAGTACAAGTGACGTGGCCGTTTCTCGGCCTGTCAACCATGTTGGCCACGGTTCACCTCACGAGGCCGATATGCTGTATGTGAGGGGTTGCCTGGACCTTGAATCGTCGGAGCCGTCCGTAGGAACGAAGTTGACTTTCACGTACATCCGTGTGCCGTAAGTGGCCCGATAAGTGCCCAGGCCGGAGAAATGCACTCCGTTCGAGGAGTTGATGGTCAGTCCATCCGGAAGAGCCGGAGCACCGCTCTTCGGAGTTTTGAACTGTGTCGTCGGTCCAAGCACATCTTCGATGGGGACATTCTCATAATTGTTGGTGAACGAGACCCCGTGCTTCCTGTCGGTGACGTTGACGCTGTAGTCCCCTTTGCCCTGGAGGTCGGCGTCGAGATACATCTGCCCGTCGGCGGTCACTCGCTGAAGGGTGACACTTACATTGGCTACAGTCCTGGCGGGCACTTTGATGTTCTGCGACGGGGCTGTGTAGGTCTGGGCGATCGACTCGGTCTGCGTGTTCGTCTCGCTGTAGGAGACAGTGGTGCTCATCTCCGAGTCCATACCAGGCAGGAACTTGGCCGCCACCTTGACCGTGCCGCTCAGGCCTCGGGCCACAGACGTGCTGAGGGTGTCGCTTTCGGACTGACTGAACGCCTGCGTCGTCAATGTCTGCTCGACGTCACTACTGTTTTCCAACGACGTACCGCCGATATACAGGGTGCCTGCCTCGGAGATCACCGGGTCGCCTACCACGCCAATTTTTGCGTTGAGCGCCGCAATTCTGCTGTTGTTCTGACGTACTACCTTCCCCTCGTACTGCTGGGCATCCGCCCAATAAACTGCCTGGACCCGGGTGACTGCATCCAGGTCCACCCAGGTGACTGGATCTGCGTGTGCCCGTCCGGTGGTCATGGGGACGGCGGCGAGCATGACGAAACATGTCACAGGCAGGATAAATGGCTTAATCGCAAATCCCATGCGTTTACCGTCCCTAATGTGTCGCGCTCTCGACGAGATGTGCACCTTCCTGGCGCTAGCGATTTTAAGGACTAGAACGCCAGAAGCAAGAGGAGACCCTCAGCCAGTTATCTGGTTCGGTTCCACAAACCCGTTCGACCACGATGACCCACTTCATTCGGTGCTACCTTTTACCGTTGTGTACGAGTCGACCGTGCACTCATGTCATGGAGCATGTATCGAGCTCATGAATCACTCGCCTTTCGCTGGATCGGCCGGTGTGCTTGATGAACCGGCCCGGCGTGACGGCCCGTGAGTCAACAGTGTCGCTGCCGTTCCGGATGGGCTTCTCCCGGGTCTACGGCACCTTCACCGAACTCGGACTGACCGACGACCTGCCCTTCATCGGCTCCGACAAGCTCGGCCTGCCCGAGACCGCCGCGGTCGCCCTGCGCCCTCGGCGTCGACATGATCAACGTGGCCCGTGGCTCTCGTCGGCCGTCGGTGTCGCGCACCCGTCGCTCATCACTGCGAACGACATCGAGATCATGAACGGCGACTACGAGGCCCGCACCCTCGCCGCCGTCTACGGCTACAAGGACGGCTGGGGCGAACTCGGCCCGGAACTCGCCCGCGAGGTCAGCTCACTGCTCGCCGCCGGGCCGATCACCGCAGGCGAGCCGTCGGTCTGGCCGGCCGTCTGACCGTCCACAGCAACACACGGGCCCCGTACGCGGACGGCTCCCGCATACGGGACCTCGTGCGAGCCAGGGATCAGCTGACCGTCAAGGCGGTGTCGTCCACGACGAAGCTGGTCTGGAGCAAGACGCCCTCGGACGCCGTTGAACTTCAGCGTCACCCTCTGGCCCGCCAGCGAGGACACGTCGAGGGACTTCTGGCTGTAGCCCGAGGCGGCGTTCAGGTTCGAGTGCGCCGCCAGGGTCTTCGAACCCGCTGTCCTCTGCCGCTCGGGTGATCCGGCTTCAGGACGAAGCGGGCTGGTGCAGGCGGACTGTGACGCGCAGTCGGCAACCCCGCCCTGGAGCGTCACCTCGTCAGCCCCTCCCACGGGCTGGGAAGGGCTGACGAGGTGGCGTGAGGGTGGGGCGGAGGGGGTCAGGCGGTTTCGGGGCCCAGTTCCTCCTCCTCGATGCGGGCCTCTTCGCGGGCCCGCTCGATGTGCTCGTCGACGCGGGCCTTGGGAAGCCTGACCCGCAGGGCCAGGAAGTAGACGATCGCGGCGAGTGCCAGGTTGACCAGGAAGCCCCAGCCGAAGCCGATGTAGCCACGGCCGCCGTCGTAGTCGCCGGCCCAGCTGATCACGGTGAGTCCGATCAGCCAGGGCATGACCCAGCCGGCGCCCGCCTTCCAGTCCAGGGCCGGGGAGCGGCCCTTGCTCGTCGCCTCGAAGATCGCCAGGAAGACGAAGCCGATCCCGATGGTGGCGAAGAGCTTCCAGTTGGTGTTCCAGCCCGCCCAGTAGACGATGAGGTTCGCCGCGTACAGCGCGAGGAACGGGATGACGTCGCCGCCGGGCACCTTGAAGGGGCGTTCGTGGTCGGGGATCTGGCGCCGCATGGCCGCGAGCACCAGGGGCCCGGAGCCGAACGACAGCACGGTGGCCGAGGTGATGAACCCGACCAGCTGCTGCCAGCTGGGGAACGGCAGGAAGATGATCAGGCCGATGACGAAGGTGACGATCAGGCTGACCAGTGGGGCGCCGCGCCGGGTGGTCTTCGTCAGGGCCTCGGGCGCGTTGCGGTTGCGCCCCATGGCGTACGAGATGCGGGCGGTGACGGTGGTGTAGATCAGGCCGGTGTCACCGGGGGAGATCACGGCGTCGACGTAGAGGGTGTACGCCAGCCAGCTGAGGCCGATGGCGCTGGAGATGGCGGCCAGCGGACCGTAGTCGTTGGCGAAGCTCAGGTTGAGCCAGCCGTGGGAGGACGTCAGGTCGTGGGCGGGGACCGCGCCGATGAAGGCGACCTCCAGCAGGATGTAGATCACGGCCGTGATCAGCACGGATCCCAGGATGGCGAACGGCACGTTGCGCTTAGGGTTGTCCGTCTCGCCGGCCAGCTCGACGCCCTGGCGGAAGCCGAGGAACGAGAAGGTGATGCCGGCGGTGGAGATGGCCGTGAAGATTCCCTTGGCACCGCCGGGCGCGAAGCCGCCGTACTCCTGGGCGTTGAAGTTGTGGGCGTGGAAGGCCGTGACGAAGAAGGCCACGATCACCAGCAGGATGATGGCGAGCTTCCACCACACCAGCACGTTGTTCACCCGGGCGAACCATCGGATGCCGAAGTAGTTCACCACCACGAAGAAGGCCATGGCGGCCGCCGCGACCGCGTATCCGAGGCCGGTGAGGGTGTACGCGCCGGAGGCTTCGTGCAGGACGGTGAAGTCCGCCCACTTCGTGGCGTACTGCAGGGCGCCCTCGACCTCGATGGGGGCGACGGTGGCGGCCGCGATCCACGTGATCCAGCCCATGGTGTAGCTGGCGAACGACCCGAAGGACAGATGGGGGAAGCGGACCACGCCGCCGGAGACCGGGAACATCGTGCCCAGCTCCGCGAAGCACAGCCCGATGAGAATGATCATCACTGCGGCGATCGCCCACGAGAAGATCGACGCCGGTCCGGCCTCCCGGGACGCCTTGAGGGCCCCGAAGAGCCAACCGGAGCCGATGATGGACCCGACCCCGGCGAACAGCAGGCCCACCCGGCCCATGTCCCGCCGGAGTCTTGGCTGTTCGACCGGCTCTCCGGTGTCGGTCTCGGACAACGAACTCATGCCACCACCGTTCCCTGGTTCCGTGTGACGCGCGTTGTACTGAGGGCCTCCTACCGGTCCTCCAGGCCCTGGTCCCGCCCGGGGCGCAGTACGGTTGTGATCACTCGCCTACCAGCATCGCGACAGACCACACATGGACCGCTTGTCAAATGAAAGTAAAATCTTGAATTCGACACGGTCTTGGTCATGCTCCGCATGCAGGCGGACACGAGGTGGTACCTGCCGGTGCGCCGCCAGGCAGGGGCCGGTGGCGTTCACTCGGCACGTCGGGGGTGCGCTGTTCGGTGTTCCTCGCTGGAACACCAGTCAGGATCGGCGCCTCGAGTTCTGTCAGTGGGTCTTTTCGTTCTGTCCCGACCCCAGTTCGGCCATTTTGCGGTGCGCCTCGGCCTTGGCCTTGTCGGGCAGGATCTTGTTCGCCATCCCCTGAGCTTTCGTCCTGGCCGAGCCGGCTACGACTTTCTCCTTGTCGGCAAGGAGCGCGTCGAGTCCTTGGCGGGCGACCTGCGCGGGGTCGTCCTTGTCCTGCCGGCCGACCTTCATGTCGTCCATGTCCGCCCGGTGGAAAAAATCGGTCTCGGTCGGACCCGGCATCAGCGAGGTCAGGGTGACGCCGGTGTCCTTGAGCTCGTTCTGCAGCGCCTGCACGAAGGACTGCAGGAACGACTTGGAGGCGTTGTAGACGGCCTGGAAGGAGCCGGGCATGGTCGATGCGATGGACGAGGTCACGAGGATGCGGCCTTCGTCGCGGGCCGCCATGTCGCGGACGACGCGCTCGGCGAGGTGCACGGTCGACCTGACGTTCAGGTCGATGATCTCCAGGTCGTCCGCCAGATCGATGTCGACGAACGCGCCGCCCCTGCCGACGCCGGCGTTCAGCACGGCGATGTCCAGCGGCCGTCCGATGGCCCGGACGGCGTCGACGAGGTGCTCGGTCTGGTCGTAGTCACGCAGATCGGCCTGGATCACGTCCACGTGCGCGCCCGCGGCCCGGATCGGTTCGGCTGCCTGCCAGCAGGCGAGCGTCGTCCTCGGCGTTGATGACGAGGTCGTAGCCGCGCTCGGCAAGTTGCCCGGCCAGCTCGAGTCCTATGCCGCTGGATGCGCCGGTGACGAGTGCGAGGGGCCTGGCATCGTTCATGACACGTTCACCTTCGTGTGCGCCTCGCGACGTGCGTTGCGTTGCCTCCGCCGCGCTCAGGCGGCGCTGGATTCAGTGTCCGGGCAGGTGGAGGCGGTGGGGGCGCCGCGGGGCCGGGGCCGGCGAGCGGGAGTCGGCGGGTGCGCCGCCGCCTTCCAGGCGCTCGGCCATGGCGTCGCGTTCCGCCCTGGTCTGGCGTACCTCGTCGCGTCGGGCGCGTCGCTTGCGGCCGCGGTAGGCGGCGAGGGCGGTTCCGCCGAGGAACATCCACAGGCCCAGACCGAACAGGATCGCCAGGGCGAGGCCGCCCAGGAAGGCGCCCAATACACTGATCGTGAAGGGGTGGCCGCCGAAGAGGGAGACGGCGTAGGTGGGTCCTCCTGAGAGGTTGAAGGCGATGAGCAGGCCGGTGAAGGCGGCGGTGGCCGCCATGAGCAGGAGACCGAGCAGCAGCATGTCCCTTCCTCCCTTCGTCGTACATGAGTCGGGTCTCCCGCTGGCCGCAGATGAATCACCCCCTCCCCTGCTGTGCGGCCGGCTCTCCCACCTCGCCGAGTGTCGTCTTGAGCGAAATGGCCTACTCGAAGCGGGTAGGAATGGCCCACACGCTTGGGCTGCCCGGATCCTAGGGTCGAAGGTGACCGACGCGGCGCATCGCAGCGCCACCTCCCGTCCCACGGAGGAGCCCCCTCATGCAAGCCATCACCGTCCAGGACCGCGAGGCCGGCGCCCGCGGGCTGGCCCTCGCCGAGCTCCCCCACCCGCATGCCGCGGAGAACGACGTGATCGTGAAGGTCCACGCCGCCGGCTTCACGCGGGGTGAGCTGGACTGGCCCGGCACCTGGACCGACCGGGCCGGACACGACCGGACCCCGAGCGTGCCCGGCCACGAGCTGTCCGGCGTCGTCACCGAACTCGGCTACGGCACGACCGGCCTGACCGTCGGGCAGCGCGTGTACGGCCTGACCGACTGGGCCCGCAACGGCACCCTGGCCCAGTACACCGCGGTCGAGGCCCGCAACCTCGCCCCGCTCCCCGCCGACGTCGACCACGTCACGGCTGCCGCGCTGCCCATCTCCGGGCTCACCGCCTGGCAGGCGCTGTTCGACCACGCCCACCTCCGAGCCGGGCAGAGCGTCCTCATCCACGGCGCCGCGGGCGGCGTCGGCTCGATCGCCGTGCAGCTGGCCCGCACGGCGGGCGCCCGGGTGATCGGGACAGGACGCCCCGACGACCGCGACACCGCACTCGCTCTGGGCGCCCATGCCTTCGTCGACCTCCAAGGCGAGAAGCTGGAGGACGTCGGCGACGTCGACGTGGTGTTCGACGTGATCGGCAGCGAGATCCTCGAACGTTCCAGCGCTCTGGTCCGCCCTGGCGGCACGTTGGTCACCATCGCCGAGCCCGTCAGCGTCCGCCCCCGCGACGGACGCGCTGTCTTCTTCGTCGTCGAACCCGACCGCGTCCGCCTGAGCGATCTCGCCCAACGCGTGCGGGACGGACGCCTCAAGCCGATCATCGGTGACGTGCTGCCGCTCGCCGAAGCGGTCGGCGCGTTCACGCCGGGCAAGCGGACCCGCGGTAAGACGATCATCCGCGTGACCGAGGACTGAAGCCGGAATGCCGCGCCGGGCCGCAACAGCCCGGCGCTCATGGTCACGTTGCCCCCAACTACCGTGGACAGGAAAGGCATTAGGCTGCTCGGGCGGGCCCACGCTCTCGTGCCGGGCTGGGCCGGGGTCGGGTTCTGGGGGGCGTTGCGGTGGCGGTTCGAGCGTCGGGAGACGTTGCGGATCGCGTGATCGTGACGGGTCTTGCGGCCGGTTGGGTGGTGGGGATCGCGCTCTGCGTGGTGCAGGCGGTGGGCCTGTACCGCGACCTGTCCGCCTATCGCCACGCCCGTCCGTGTCCCGTCGGCCGCGCCGGCCAGGCCGATGGGGCGGCCTGCCTCGGCCGGGAGACGGCGGCGATCGACAGTCGGTACGCCGTGTCCTCCGACGACGGCACGGAGTACACGGTGACGATCCGCCGGGGCGAGGGCGAAGCCTCGCGCACTGAGAAGCACCACATCAGCAAGTCCCTCTACACCTCGATCGGGCGACACGACGCCCACATCGCCCTCACCACGTGGCACGGGCACGTGGTCGCGTTGGAGTTGCACGGCCACCGGTCCACCGAGACGGTCCCGTCCAGCGGACCGGTGGTGCGGTGGCTGGTCCTCGCCTGGGTGCTGTTCGGTCTGCCGCCGATCGTGGTGCTGCTTCTCAACCGTGGGGCGGCTGCGTCGTGATGGTGTTCGCCGGCCTGGTGTGGACGATCCTGGGCGCCGGCACCGTCCTTCTGATCACTCCGTGAGCGCGCGGTCCCCGTCGCGGGCCGGCGACTTCAGAGGAAACGCAGAGCATGGGGCTCCTGGTGCGGGCCCGTGTCCTGCGCTAGACCCTTAATGACATGTTCATGTCTGAGATCTGACGCCGCCGCCAGATTTCCTAGACCGAGGAGTACCCCCATGAACTTCTCACCGGCACTGCGGTTACGCAGCCCGCGCCCCCTCGTGCAGGCCGCCTTCCGCCTCCTGACCGGGTTCCTCTTCGCCTGCCACGGCGCCGCGTCCCTGTTCGGTGTCCTGGGTGGCGCTTACGGCGGCGGCACGGTCCCCGTACTCCAGTGGCCCGGATGGTGGGCCGCGGTCATCGAACTCGTGGGCGGTGCCCTCGTGGCGCTCGGCCTGTTCACACGTACCGCGGCCCTCATCTGCTCGGGGTCCATGGCGTACGCCTACTTCAGCGTCCACCAGTCGAACGCCCTCCTCCCGATCGACAACGGCGGCGAGCCGGCCGTCATGTTCTGCTGGGCGTTCCTGCTGATCGCCTGCCTCGGCCCCGGCGCGTACTCGCTGGGGGCCCTCCTGAAGGGCGGGAGATCACCCGCCATGGACGAGGCAGTGGCGGCAGTACCCGCTCCATAGGCCCACACCCGCGGCCGCCAGGACGGCTCAAGCTGCGACAGCCCCTCGATGCGCCGATGTCTCGATGCCCCGAGGGGCTGTCGCGCGTCTGGCGGGGGCAGGTGTCGGACACCGTGGCGGGGGCACCGGCTGGATATGGATGCACAAGCATGGGCGTTGCGGGGGCGCGGCCGGGCGCGCCGTGCGGCTGATGGTGCGGTGATGGCCGTGGCGGCCCGGGCCGGGTTCGTCGCGCGCGGGCTGATCTACTGCCTGGTGGGGGTGATAGCGCTGCAGATCGCCTTCGGCGGCGACGGGGACCGGCGGCAGGCCGACCGCGGCGGCGCCCTGGAGGAGCTCGCCGGCAAGCCTTTCGGGGCGACGCTGCTCTGGGTGGTGGGCGCGGCGCTCGCCGGTATGGCGCTGTGGCGGCTGTCGGAGGCGGTGTTCGGCGGCGCGGGCCCGAACGGGCGCAAGCCGTCGAAGCGGACGGCGGCGGGCGGGCGGTGCCTCTTCTACGCCTTCGTGTCCTACTCGGTCCTCTCCTACGCGGCCGGGCACAAGGGCAGCGGGAGCGGCACCTCCGACCGCAGCACCGAGGACGTGACCGCCGTGGCACTCGGTCTGCCCGGCGGCCCGTGGCTGGTGGGGCTGGCCGGTGCGGCCGTGGTGGTCGCCGGGGTGTGGATGTCGGTCCGGGCCGTGCGGAGGAAGTTCCGGGACACCCTGCGGACCTGTGAGATGTCGGGGAGGGTGCGGCGGTTCACGGACTGCTTCGGTGTGGTCGGGGGCGCGGCGCGCGGGATCGTCTTCGCGGCGGCCGGTGTGTTCGCCGTCGTGGCGGCGGTCCGACACGAGCCTGGGAAGGCCAAGGGCATGGATGACACGCTGCGGTCGTTCCGGGAGCTGCCGGCCGGGCCCTGGCTGCTCGCCGTGGTGGCCCTGGGGCTCGCCGCGTTCGGTGTCTTCTCCTGGTGCAGCGCGCGCTGGCGCGCGGTCTGAGCCCCGGCGCGTCCTGCCTCCGCTTCACCCTGCCGCACCGCGGCCGCTGCCCGGTCACCCGTTGCTCCGTCCGGGGCAACTTCGCGTGGATCCTTCGGGACACACCGATCTAAAGACGGATAAACATATTAATAGTACTTACGGTGCTTGCCGGACAGGACTTCACGACAACGCGTCTCCGGGCGCGGGTTGGGACATCCATGGGCGAGCTGAGCCGGAGAAACGCACTGGGCATGGGACTCGGACTGGGAGCGGCGGCGATCGGTCTCGCCGGCTGCGGTTCGGCCGACGAACGCAGCTCTCCCCCCGCCGGGAGGCACACCGGGGCGCCGGGCGGCCCGAAAGGCGCTCCCCGCATCACGCCGCACCTGATCGGTGACGGCTCCACCGCCTACACCGGCCGTCAGCCCAACCAGCCCCCGACGCCGGAACGGCTCGAACCGGGGCGGAAACCACCGCAGTTCGTGATCATCTCCTGGGACGGCGCGGGCGAGGTCGGCACCGGGCTCTTCCCCCGCTTCCTCAAGACCGCCCAGGACCACGGCGTCCACATGACCTTCTTCCTCTCCGGGCTGTATCTGCTGCCGGAGTCCAAGCGCGACCTGTACAAGCCGCCGAACAACCCCGTCGGCGCCTCGGACATCGGCTACCTCACCGACGAACACCTCAAGTCCACGCTCGGCTACGTCCGTCAGGCGTGGCTCGACGGACACGAGATCGGCACGCACTTCAACGGGCACTTCTGCGCCGGCTCGGGTTCGGTGGCCAAGTGGACGCCCGACCAGTGGCGCAGCGAGATCGAACAGGCGAAGTCGTTCGTCACGTCCTGGCGCACCAACACCGGCTGGCACGCGCACGATCCGCTGCCCTTCGACTACAGCCGGGAACTCATCGGCAGCCGTACGCCCTGCTTGCTGGGCCAGGACAACCTGCTGCCCGTGGCAAAGGAGTTGGGCTGGCGCTACGACGCCTCCTCGCCCGGAGGCGTGCAGCGCTGGCCCAGCAAGCGACAGGGCGTGTGGGACTTCCCGCTCCAGGGCATCCCGTTCCCGGGCCACAGCTTCGAAGTGCTGTCCATGGACTACAACATCCTCGCCAACCAGTCCAAGAACTCCACGCGGGCGCCGTCGTACAACTACCCGGGCTGGCGCGAGCAGGCCACCGAGTCCTACCTCGCGGGATTCCGCCGCGCCTACGAGACCAACCGGGCGCCCTTCTTCGTCGGCAACCACTTCGAGGAGTGGAACGGGGGCATCTACATGGACGCCGTCGAGGAAGCGCTGAAGCAGATGTCGGACCCCAAGGACGTACGGATGGTGTCGTTCCGGCAGTTCGTGGACTGGCTCGACGCACAGGATCCCGCGCTCCTGCGCCAGTTGCGGGCCCTGGAGGTCGGCGAGGAGCCCCCCGGGGGCTGGAAGAACTACCTCACCGCCAAAGCCCCTTCACGGTCGGCCGCCCCGAAGGCGGCCGCCCACGCCTGACGGCTCCCCCGCGTGCCACCGGGAGATGAGCACCGGACGTGTCTCCTCGGGCGGGTGGCGATGCACCGGGCTGCCGTTCAGAGGCGCCCGAGTGTGCTCTCCCGGTGGATCAGGGAGTAGCCGGCGTGGATGCGGCGGGGCTGGTGGTGCGGCGCACCGTTCACCTGGGCGAGGACGGACTCCACCGCCATCCTGGCGATGGACGCCTTGTCGGGTGAGACCGAGGTGAGGGTGACGGCGCCGAACCGGCCCTCCACCACGTCGTCGAACCCGACCACGGCGACGTCCTCGGGAATGCGCAGCCCCCGCTCGGACAGGACGCGCATGGCGCCGATGGCGATGAGGTCGTTGTAGGCGAACACCCCGTCCGGCCGGTGCCCGGCGTCCAGGAGGCGGGCCATGGCCGCCGCTCCGTCGGCGTGGCCCCAGCCGTCGGTGGCCGCCACCAGCCGGTGGTCGGCGACGAGCCCGGCGGCGTCCAGCGCCTCCCGCCAGCCGTGCAGCCGCAGGTGAGCGGGCTGGCTGCGGCCGCGGCGGGCGCCCAGGAAGGCGATGTCGCGCCGGCCGAGCGAGATCAGGTGGCGCACCGCGTCGCGGGCGGCGGCGACGTTGTCGATGGCGATGTGGTCGTAGGGCAGGTCGTACTCCCGCTCGCCGAGCAGGACGAGCGGGACGGGTTCGGCCCGCTCGCGCAGGTCCTCCGCCTCCAGTTCGATGGGGCTCAGGATCAGACCGTCGATCACCCTGGTGCGGAATCCCTGGCTGACCAGGGCCTCCTGGTCCCGCCGGCCGCCCGTGTGGTCGAGCAGGACGGTGTAGTCGTGGTCGGCCGCCGCGTCGACGACCTCCGCGGCGAGCTCGGCGAAGTAGGGGTTGCCCAGTTCGGGCAGGGCGAGGGCCATGATCCCGGTCCGGCCCTTGCGCAGGTGCCGGGCGGTGAGGTTGGGGCGGTAGCCGAGTTGGTCGATGGACTTCTGCACCCGCGCCCGCATCGCCGGGGTGACGTGCGGGTGGTCGTTGACCACGTTGGAGACGGTCTTGATGGAGACACCCGCGTGCAACGCGACGTCCTTGAGGCTGACCCGCACGACGTTCCTCCCCGTCCGGGCAGGGACCCCGGGCCGGCGCGCCTGTTCCACGCCCCGCGGCCGGGCCCGGCACGCCGAAGGGCCGGCACCCGGTTTTCCAACGTTATACGGGGCTGTACGCCGCCCTGGCAAGAAAGGGGTGAAGGGAATGGCTTCCGGTCTGCCGCGGCGGCGTGCGGGTCACGCCGCCGCGGCACCTCGGCCGGGGGCCGTGCGAGGCGGATGGTGTCAGTGGGCCGGCCGGCCCGCCGAGGCGCCTGCCGCGATGAGTTGGCGGTTGATGTCCCTGACCTGGTCGGGGTACACCTTCAGCACCGCACGGTCGTAGGTCACCAGGCCGTTGAGTTCACCTTCGACGTCGCTGATCTGCGTGTAGACCGAGCCGGAGAGTCCGGCGGCGGCGTTCGGGATCAGCAGGCGGGTGTTGTCCACGTACGTCTTGGTCATCTCAGCGATGTCGGTGGGCCCGTCACCGTAGTCCTGGCCGCCCGCGACTCCGGCGATGTGCCCCGGGACGGTCAGCGAGTACCCGCCGTGCTCGCCGTCGACGGCCGCGCGGGTGGCGTCCGGCGCGGGGTTGGCCGGACCGTGGTAGAGGTGGTGGTCGATGACGTCGCCGCGGCCGGAATCGCCCTTGGAGGCACAGCAGTTGACTCCGGAGTGGGCGTCGACCAGGCGCGAGGGGTCCTGCGCCTTGACGGAGTCGGCGAGCTCACCGGTGGCCTGCTTGCTCCGCTCGCCCCAGCCCTCGTTCATCATGGTCCACATGACCACGGAGGGGCTGCTGATGTGCTGGTCCACGATCTCGTGGACCTCCTTGTCGAACTCCGCGTCGCTCGCGGCCCCGGGGGCACCGCCGTTGCGGCTGGGCATGTCCTGCCAGACCATCAGGCCGAGCCGGTCGGCCCAGTAGTACCAGCGGGCCGGTTCCACCTTGATGTGCTTGCGCACGGTGTTGAAGCCCAGCCGTTTGTGCAGTTGGAGGTCGGACTTCAGGGCGGCGTCCGTGGGCGCGGTGTAGACGCCGTCGGGCCAGAAGCCCTGGTCGAGGGTGGCCAGCAGGAAGGTCGGCTTGCCGTTGAGTTCTATTCTGTTCACCCCGCCGGCCTTGGCGACGGAGATCGACCGCATGCCGAAGTAGGAGCCGACGCTGTCGTGCGAGCGGCCGTCGGCGAGGGTGACCTTCAGGTCGTAGAGGAACGGGTGGTCGGGGCTCCACAGTCTCGGGTGCGGGACGGGCAGCCGCAGGACGGTGCCGGCGGCTCCGGTGACCGAGCCGACGCGCCGGTGGCCGTCGTACGCCGTGGCGGTCACCCGTGCCGAGGGCTTCGTGCCGGTGCCGGGGCGCACCGTGACCGACAGCGAGTCGTCCTTCAGGTCCGGGGTGAGGACGAGCGAGTCGATGCTCTCCGGGTGGCGAGGATCAGGTCGATCCAGGTGCTGGTCAGTTCGAGGACGCGGCTGTCCTGGGTGACGTAGCCGAGGTCGCCGAATCCGCGGAGCCAGTAGGGCAGTTCCTCCCAGCCGTCCCTGTCCGGGACGGCCCAGCCGCTGGTCGTCTCGTCCAGGTAGCCGGAGACCTCGGGCATGCGTCCGTTCAGGCCGTCGAGTTGCAGGTCCAGTTGGGTGCGCAGCCAGCCCTTAGGGGTGATGCTGCCGGGCGGCAGCCGCAGGAACGGCTGTTGCCGCAGCGGGTCGCGATTGGCGGTGTAGCGGGGGCCGTTGGCGGTGTGATGGGGGCGGCTGGTGGTGGGGTGGGCAGCGGTGGCCGGGACGACCGGGTCGGGCGGGGTGGCAGCGAGGGCGGGCGTGGTGGCGCCGGCCAGGGCGACGGTGCCGGCGACCGAAGTGGAGCCGACGAGGAACGTACGGCGTTCCATGTGCTGCCCTTCCTGTTCGAGGACCGTGTCGGACGAATGAGCGTGGGAGTGTAAGCCGTTGGGGCTTGGTTGACGTTCAGGCGAGGAGATGCGGTGTGCGCGGGTAGGGCGCTGCCGTGCCTTGTCCTGACGGTGTGCCAGATCGCCGGCGCTCCCGTGCGGGCCCCGGCGGCAGCTGTGCGGAGCATGGACGGGCGTCGGCCGGTGTGCGGCGTTGCGGGTCGGCGCGCGGCAGGCGCCTGACAACGTTGTAAAGCGAGGCAGCCACATGACAGCACAGCCCTGAACGGAGTGTCCACCCCCGTGCGGGATTCGCCTCGCGCGGCCTGCCCGGGACGTGGTGCGTCCGCGTGATCCCGCTGCTCACAAGGCATTTGACGGCCGCAAGTCGTGTTACGCGGGGCGGCGGCGCGGCCCGTGGCGGCCCGGATCCGGTCACGGTCGGGGACGGGAGTCGTCCCGTGAGAAGAGTCGGTGCCGCGGGTTGACATCCGGTTTGACGTTGCCTCAATGTCTACAACGTTGGAAAGCACGCCTGCCCGTATCGCCCTCATCAGCCGAGGGCCCAGGTGGCCCCACACCTTCTTCCGCTCCGCCCTTTCATCTGCACCCATCGTCGAGGATGTGATCGGCGCGTGAATGCCTCCCTCCAGGTCAAGTCCCTCACCGCGGCAGTGCTGGCCGCCGGACTCTGTCTGGCCGTCACCGGATGCACCAAGTCGGAGTCGTCCGGCTCCGGTGGCGACTCCGGGTCGTCGACGGCCTCCAAGGACAACGCGGCCGCCTCGCAGCAGGTCGCCTCGCCTTCCGCGGCCGGCCCCGGCTGCACGTACAAGACCTACGGCGGCGGTGTGCCGAAGCTGGACATCGCCGACGGAAAGACGGTCGTCGGGTTCTCTCAGTCGGAGTCGACCAGCAACCCCTTCCGGGCGACCGAGACCAGGAGCATCGAGCAGGAGGCGAAGAAGCTGGGCGTCAGACTCATCCAGCGCAACGCCAACGCCGATGTCAACGCCCAGAATTCGCAGATCGAGGACATGATCGCGCAGGGTGCCAAGGTCCTGATCGTCGCGCCGGAGAACTCCGACGGCCTCGGCCCGGCCCTGGCCAAGGCCAAGTCGGCCAAGATCCCGGTGCTGACCATCGACCGCACGGTCGGCGGCAGCGCCTGCGCGGAGTTCATGGCCTTCATCGGCTCCGACTTCTACCACCAGGCGCAGGTCGCGGCCGACGACCTCGCCGCCGCCACGAACGGCGGCGACGCCCACGTCGCCATCCTGACCGGCACACCCGGCAACAACGTCACCACCGATCGAACCGAGGGTTTCAAGGACCGGGCCGGGGCGAAGTACCCGAAGATGAAGATCGTGGCCTCGCAGACCGGCAACTTCGCCCAGACCGACGGCCAGAAGGTCATGGAACAGCTGCTGCAGTCCCACTCCGACATCAACGCCGTCTACGCGGAGAACGACGAGATGGCGCTCGGGGCGATCCAGGCCATCAGGTCCGCCGGCAAGACACCCGGCAAGGACATCAGGGTCGTCTCCATCGACGGTATCGAGCAGGCCGTGAAGAACGTCGCCGGCGGCCGGATGGTGTCGGACATCGAGACCAACCCCCGCTTCGGCCCGCTGGCCTTCCAGGCGCTGCGGGACTTCTACGGCACCACCGGCGTGCAGTCCAAGGTGATCATCAAGGACGGCCACTTCACCACCGGCAACGCCCAGCAGGCCCTCGACCAGGGCCTCGTGTACTGAGACCGGGCCGCCGCAGGCGTGCCGGAGTCATGACGCGTGGCTCCGGCCGCCCGGCACAACGGCGGGATGCCGCCGGCCGTGCGCATCGAGGAGGAAGACGTTGGTCCAGCAGGACCCGGCACCCCGCAGCGACTGGATCGTGGAAGTCGCCGGAGTGGACAAGAGCTTCGCGGGTGTCCAGGCCCTGCGCGGGGTGGACTTCCGTCTGCGCCCCGGTGAGGTGCACGCGCTCATCGGCGAGAACGGCGCCGGGAAGTCGACCCTGATCAAGGTGATGACCGGCGTGTACCGGGCCGACGCGGGCCGGATCCGCTTCGCGGGCGAGGAGTGTGCCTTCCGCAACCCCCTGGAGGCGCAGGCGGCCGGCATCTCCACCATCTACCAGGAGGTCAACCTCGTCCCGCTGATGTCGGTGGCCCGCAACCTGTGTCTGGGCCGCGAACCGCGCCGCTTCGGCCTCGTCGACGTAAGGGCCATGAACCGCTTCGCCCGCGAGACACTGGGGCGCCACGGCGTGGAGGTGGACGTCACGCGCCCGCTGGGTAGCCTCGGCCTGGGCGCCCAGCAGATGGTCGCGCTGGCCCGCGCCGTCCAACTCGACGCCCGTGTGGTCGTGATGGACGAGCCGACCTCGTCGCTGGAGCCCCGCGAGGTCGAGACCCTCTTCTCGGTGATCCGCGACCTCAAGCGGCAGGGGATCGCCGTCGTCTACGTCAGTCACCGCCTCGACGAGCTGTACGCGATCTGCGACCGGGTCACCGTCATGCGCGACGGCGCGGTCGTGCACAGCGGCGACATGGCCGGCCTGGAACGTCTGAAGCTCATCTCGCTCATGCTCGGCCGTGAGATGACCACCGTGCGGACCACGGGCGCCACGGCGTTCGGCGCCGGCCACCACGACCCGCACGAGGGCCCGCCGGCGCTCAGCGCCACCGGCCTGACCGTCCGGCACCGGGTGCACGGCGTCGACCTGGAGATCCACCGCGGCGAGGTCGTCGGGCTCGGGGGGCTGCTCGGAGCCGGACGCAGCGAGACCGCCAAGGCGATCACCGGCGCCCTGGCGACGGACGGCGGCACCGTCGAGGTGGACGGGTCCGTCCTGGCCCGCCGCAGTCCGGCGAATGCCATCCGGGCGGGCGTCGTCATGCTCGCGGAGGACAGGAAGACGGAGGGCATACTTCCCAACCTGTCCGTCAGGGAGAACATCTCACTGGCCCTGCTGCCGCGGCTGGCCCGTGCCGGGGTGGTCTCGCAGGCCAAGCAGGACGACGTCGTCCGCTTCTTCATGGAGCGTCTGCGCATCAAGGCGTCCGGCCCCGACCAGAAGGTCAGCGACCTCTCCGGCGGCAACCAGCAGAAGGTGCTCCTGGCCCGCTGGCTGTGCCTGGACCCCAAGGTGCTGCTGCTGGACGAGCCCACCCGCGGCATCGACGTGGGCGCCAAGGCGGAGGTGCAGGCGCTCGTCGACGAGCTCGCCGGCCAGGGCCTCGGCGTCCTGCTGATCTCCTCCGACCTGGAGGAACTCGTCGAGGGCTCGGACCGCATCGTCGTCCTCAAGGAGGGCCGGTCCGTCGGCCGTCTGCGGGGCGAGGACGTGACCGAGCAGGCGGTGCTCGACACGCTCGCCTCCGCGACCGGTTCCGGCGGAGCGGGGGGCGGGAGCGAGGGCGAGGGCTCGGGCGGCGGCTGCGCCGTACCGGACGACGAGGCCGCGTGCGACGACCAGCGGCACGGGCCGCGCCAGGAGCAGCCGACCGGACCCGCCCTGGCGGAGGAGGAGCGCCGATGACCCCCACGACCTGGGCCGCCGCGGACCTGCTGGACCGCGGCCGGCTGACCCGTCTGCTGCAGGCGTACGGCGTCTACGCCGCGCTGGTCGTCCTGTTCGCCGTGGCCGCGATCCTGGACACGTCGTTCCTGTCCGCGGGCAACGTCCGCATCCAGCTCTTCCAGGTCGCGCCGACCCTCATGGTCGCGCTCGGCATGGCGCTGGTGATCGGCACGGAGGGCGTGGACCTGTCGGTCGGCGCCGTCATCGCCCTGGCCGCCTCGGTCGTCCCGCTCTACCTCGGCTACGGCGCGCCGCTCGCGGTGCTGCTCGCCCTGCTGGCCGGTGCCGTCTCCGGAGCGGTCGGCGGCACGATGGTCGCCTACGCCCGCATCCAGCCGATCGTCGCCACCCTATCCCTCATGATCGGCCTGCGGGGTGTCGCCGAGCTGATCAACGGCAACTCGGCGAAGCCGGTGACCGACTCCGGGCTGCTGAGCCTCGGCGCGCACCAGGTCGCGGGCGTCCCCGTGATGGCGTGGATCACCGCGGTGTGCGCCGTGCTGACCGCTCTCCTGGTGCGCCGGACCACGTTCGGGCGGCAACTGGTCGCGATCGGGGACAACCGGCAGGCGAGCAAACTGGCCGGTCTCCCGGTGCGGCGCGTCCTCGTCACCGTGTACGTGCTGTCCGGCGTCCTCGCCGCGTTCGCCGGCGCGATGATCGTCGGGCACGGCGCCGAGGCGGACCCCGCCAACCAGGGCCTGAACATGGAGCTCAACGCCATCACCGCGGTCGTGGTCGGGGGAACCCCGCTGACCGGCGGCCGGATCCGCGTCCTCGGCACGGTGGCGGGCGCCCTGTTCATGCAGCTCATCACCGCCGTGCTCACCCAGCACGACGTGCACACGTCGTACACCCAACTCGTGGAAGCGGCCATCATCTGCTTCGCGGTCTACGCCTCACAGGAGCGCCGTACACGATGAGCCCCTCCGCCCTGCGACCCGCCACGCCGCGGCCTCGATCCACGTCCGACGCGGCACAGCCGGCCGCCCTGCGCGAACGCCTGGCGTCCCAGATCCAGCGCCGGGGCGCCCTGGTCGTACTCGTCCTGATGGTCGCCGTCGCCTCCGCGACCTCGACCACCTTCCCGACATGGTCCAACATCTCCGGCATCCTCGGCAGCAACGCCTTCGTGTGGCTGCTCGCCCTGGGCATGACTTTCGTCATCCTCACCGGTGGCATCGACCTGTCCGTCGGATCGATGTACGCGCTGGGCGGTGTCGTCGCCGCCTACGGCGCGCACACCGGCGGCACGTGGGCGGCCGTCGCCCTCCCCCTGCTCGCCGGCGCGGTGTGGGGTGCGGTCCAGGGGCTGCTCGTGGCGCGGGCCCGCATGGCCCCGTTCATCGTCACCCTCGCCGGCCTGCTGGGCGCGCGCGGGCTGCTGCAGGCACTGACGAACGAGGGGGCAACCACCTACCTCGTCCCCGCCGGCTCCGCCTTCCGGCACCTGGGCGAGGGCACCTGGGTGCCGGTGCTGATCGTCGCCGTACTGTTCGCGCTCGGTGCCCTCCTGCTCACCCGCACCCGGTTCGGCGCCACGGTCACCGCGATCGGAGGCAACGAGAACGCGGCGTCGCTGATGGGACTTCCGGTGGCCCGCACCAAGGTCCTCGTCTACGTCCTGTCCGCCACCACCGCCGCGGCCGCCGGCGCGCTCGGCAGCGCGCGGCTGGGCTCCGGCGTCACCACGATCGGCGTCGGGTACGAGCTGACGGCCATCGCGTCCGTGGTCATCGGGGGGACCCTCCTGACCGGCGGCAGTGGCTCGGTCGGCGGGACGGTGAGCGGCGTCCTGGTGCTGGCCGTCATCCACAACCTGATCGACCACTACTTCTCGCAGTACGGCTCCGCGTTCACGGACACGGTCAACGGCGCCTTCCTGGCCGTCGTTGTCCTGGCCCAGACCCTGCTCAGCCGCGCCCGGCAGGCGGACTGACCCGTCTCCACCGGGACGCGATCCGCGCCGGCCGGGGACGCCGCCGCCCGACAGAAGGAGTTCCGTGGGCGTCAGCCTGAAGGACGTCGCACAGCGCGCCGGAGTTTCCGTCAAGACTGTGTCGAACGTCGTGAACAACTATGTCCATGTCTCCCCCCGGACACGCGCGCGCGTGCAGCGGGCCATCGACGAACTCGGCTACCGGCCCAACCTGGTCGCCCGCCACCTCCGCAACGGCCGTACCGGCATCATCGCCCTGGCCGTGCCCGAGCTGGGCAACCCGTACTTCTCGGAGGTGGCCGGCGCCGTCATCGACGCGGCCGCGCGGCACGACTACACGGTGCTGCTGGACCACACGGCGGGGCTGCGGGAGAAGGAGGTCCTCGTCTGCCAGGGGTTCAGGACCCAGATCATCGACGGCCTCATCCTCAGCCCGATCCGGATGGAGACCGAGGACCTGCTGGCCCGGACGGGCACCTCCCCGCTGGTGCTCCTCGGGGAGCGCGAGTACGACGCCCCGTTCGACCACATCGCCATCGACAACGTGGCGGCGGCGCGCGCCGCGGTGCAGCACCTGATCGACACCGGCCGCCGCAGTATCGCGTTCCTCGGCGCCCGCCGTGAGAGCGCGCGGGAACCGGCCCATCTGCGGCTGCGGGGATGGCGGGAGGCGCACACCGCGGCCGGTCTGAAGCCCCCGGAGCCGCTGGTCGTCGCCACCGACGGGTACGACCGCCACGACGGGGCGACTGGCATGGCGGCCCTGCTGGACAGCGGGGAGCGGCCCGACGCGGTGTTCGCCTTCAACGACATGGTCGCGCTGGGCGCGATGCGGGTGCTCGCCGAACGGGGGCTGCGGGTCCCCCAGGACATCGCGGTGGCCGGGTTCGACGACATCGAGGAGGCCCGCTACGCGGCGGTGGCGCTGACGACGGTCGCCCCCGACAAGCAGGCCATCGCGCAGATCGCCGTCGACTGCGTCGTGGAACGCATCGCCGCCAGGACGGCGCCGGTACCGCGACGGATCCTCCCCGCCTTCGAGCTCGTGGTCAGGGAGTCCACGGTGGCGCGGGGCCGCTGAGCAACGGGCGCAGGCGGTTGCGTGCCGTCGAGCGGTTCGGCCGGCCTCTGCCACCCGTGGTGCCCCGGGCACCCTGTGCAGCGGATGCGGCACCCAGTGAACGGGGCGAGCCTGGAGGGGGATGGCGCTGCCGCTCGCACTGCTGTCAGGGTGGTTCACCGGATGAGAGGACTTGACCGTGTCGAAGAACGGTCTGCGCAGGGGCGACAAGGTCACGTGGAAGAGCCATGGGCAGACCGTTACCGGCAGGATCAAGAAGAAGATCACGGACCGCACCCGGGCCGCCGGCCGGACGGTCGCCGCATCGCCGGACGACCCGCAGTACGAGGTGGAGAGCGACAGGTCCGGGCGCTCGGCCGTGCACAAGCCCGGTGCGCTGCGCAAGAAGGGCAGGGACACGTGATGGCCGGTGGGCAGAGGCAGGACCGTGAGGACGTACTCGATGCCTTCCACGACGCGGTCAACATGGCCCCGGCCGAGCTGGAGAAGTGGCTGGAGACGGACGAGTCGCAAAGCGCCGGGCAGCGTGACGACGGCGAAAGCGTCGGTCATGCCTCCGGGCGGCGGATCGTCGAACTGCTGCGCACGAAGAAGGCCGACCTCGGCGACGACGACATCGCTCACATGCGCAAGGTCGTCGGCTACGTCCACCGCCACCTCGAACAGCGGCCCGGTCGCGACGTCACCGGCACACCCTGGCGCCATTCCCTGATGAACTGGGGCCACGACCCCCTCAAGTGAAGCTGTGGTCGCAGGGTGGGGGCGGCCTGCCGCGTCCGCCGGGGTTTGGGGCCGGGGGGAGGCCGCCCGTAGGTCAGGCGGTGTTGCCCGTGGCGGGCAGGGCGATTTGCACCAGCTACCAAGTGGTGTAGGCCGGGCGTGTTGACGCTGGATGCCGACGCTGCCTCGGGGGGGGGCCGCGGCCAGGGTGCCGGCGATGATTCCGGCGGCGGACCGGGTGGCTCGCGCGACCGGCTCCGCCCAAACGGCGGCGGGTTTCGGGCACTTCAGGCGTCCGCCCGCCGTCCTTGCAGTGGTCACCGGGCGGTGGTGCGGGAGAATGCGCGGCATGATCGAAGGCATCCACACCGAGAACGCCCCGTTCGTGCGCTTCGCCGACGGCACCGAGCCGCCCTTGTCCCAGGCCATCCGGGTGGGTGGCCTGGTCTTCACGTCCGGACAGGGGCCCCTGGACCCCGTGACGGGCGAGATACCGGTGGACTTCGCCGCTCAGGTGGCTCAGGTTCTGGACAATCTCGTCGCGGTCGTCGTGGCTGCCGGAAGCAGGAAGGACCTGATCGTCAAGTGCACCTGCTACCTCGCCGACAGGGGGGACTTCACGACGTTCAACCGGGTGTACCAGGAGTTCTTCGCGGACTGTTCGCCGTTGCCGGCCCGGACGACCGTCGTCACGCACCTCGTGCGCCAGGGCGTGCGGGTCGAGATCGACGGAGTTGCCTCCGTCGACTCGGCAGAACGGTAAGTCCCGGCGAGGTCGACTCGATCCGGCCCCGCCACGGACGGGGCGAGGACCGTGAAAGTACTCCCCCCTCATCCGGCACCGTCCGTCGGTGCTGGTGGGCCGGGTTCCATGGGGCCGAGGTGAACGGTGGCGGCCACCGGGGTTCCGGCGCGAAGGTGCGACCATGGCCGGTATGGATGTACGAGCCAGGAACCATGTGACGGTGACAGGCCGGGCGGGCGGGCCGGTGGTGATGCTCGCGCACGGGTTCGGCTGTGACCAGAACATGTGGCGGCTGGTGGCGCCGGTCCTGGAGCGCGACTTCCAGGTGGTCCTGTTCGACCACGTGGGGGCGGGACGGTCGGATCTGGCGGCCTGGAGCGAGGACCGCTACGCCTGGCTCGACGGCTATGCGCATGACGTGCTGGAGATCTGCCGCGAGCTGGATCGGGGCCCGGTGGTCTTCGTGGGGCACTCGGTGAGCGCCATGGTGGGCGTGCTGGCCGCCGCACGGGAACCCGGGTACTTCGCCGGCCTGATGCTGCTCACCCCCTCACCGTGTTACATCGACGATCCCGCCACCGGCTACCGGGGCGGGTTCAGCGCCGAGGACATCGAGGAACTGCTTCACTCGCTGGAGTCGAACTATCTGGGCTGGTCGGCGACGATGGCTCCGGTGATCATGGGGAATGCGGAGCGGCCGGAGCTGGGGCAGGAGCTGGCCAACAGCTTCTGCCGCACCGACCCGGAGATCGCCCGCGTCTTCGCCCGGGCCACCTTCCTGTCCGACAACCGCGCCGATCTCGAAGCGGTCACAGTCCCCACGCTGATCGCCCAGTGCTCCGACGACGCGATCGCCCCGCCGGAGGTGGGCGCCTTCGTCCACGCCCGCATCAAGGGCAGCGAACTGGTCACCCTGACCGCGACCGGTCACTGCCCGCAGTTGAGCGCACCCGAGGCGACCACGGCGGCGATCGCCTCGTTCGCCGCCAGAACCGCGCGGTGATGTGCGTGTCCGACGACGGTCACCACCACGAGGCAGGCTCCGCCGACGAGCAGGCGGCGTTCTCGGCGCTGCTGGAGGACAGCGTCGAGGACCTGTACGAGAACGCGCCCTGCGGATACCTGTCCACGCTGCTGGACGGACAGATCGCCAAGGTCAACACGACGCTGCTCGACTGGCTCGGCTACCGGCGTGAAGACCTGGTCGGGCGCCGGCGATTCTCCGACCTGCTCACCGTCGGCGGCAAGCTGTACCACGAGACCCACTTCGCTCCGCTGCTGTCCATGCAGGGCGAGGTCCGCGGCATCGCGCTGGAGCTGAAGGCCGCCGACGGCGCCCGCCTGCCCGTCCTGGTCACCTCCACCGTCAAGACCGGCACGGACGGGCAGCCGCTGCTGATCCGCACGACCGTCACCGACGCCCGAGACCGGCGTGCCTACGAGGCGGAGCTGCTGCGCGCCCGGCAGGAGGCCGACCGCGAACGCGACCGTCTCGAGGTCCTCGCGGCCACCCTGCAGCGCACCCTGCTCCCCCCGGTCCTGGACGACGTGCCCGGTCTGGACGTCGCCGCCCACTACCACATCGCCTCGATCGACGAGGTCGGCGGCGACTTCTACGACCTGTTCCCCCTCGCCGACGGCACCTGGGGCCTGTTCCTCGGCGACGTGTGCGGCAAGGGCGCCGCCGCGGCCGCCCTCACCTCGCTCACCCGCTACACCCTGCGCGCCGCCGCCGTCTACGATCCCGACCCCGCCGCCGTCCTCAGTAACCTCAACACGGTCCTGAACCACGAGTACGACGGCACCGACCCCCGGTTCTGCACCGTGATCTTCGGCCTGCTCACCCCCGGCGGCGACGAGGGAGGCTTCCGGATCACCCTGGCCAGCGGCGGCCATCCCCCGGCGGTCCTGATGCGCGCCGACGGCAGCGCCGACTACCTGCCCACGCCCGGCGGACAGCTCCTCGGCGTCCTGCCGGACGCCCACATCGCCCTCACCACCGTCCGCCTCGGCCCGGGCGACACCCTGCTGCTCTACACCGACGGCCTCACCGAAGCCCACACGGACCAATCCGGTGAACGCTACGGCGACGAATCACTTCTGGACTTCGCACGTTCCCTGTCCCCCACCAGCGCCTCGGACACGGTCCAGGCCCTGAGCGATCTGCTCGACGCCCTCGGCGCCGGCGTGGACGACGACACCGCCGTCCTCGCCGTCAACGTGCCCCGGCCCCTGAGTGAAGAGCAGCGGTGAACCCCCTGACCCCGACAACCGGCACCACCCCCGGCGGACCTGTCATCGAACTGGCCGCCGTCCCCGACCGCGTCCAGCCGATCTACCGCATCGTCGGCCGGGAACAGGTCTTCGCCACTCACGCCACCGTCGACGACGCGGCGGCCGCCTGGACGCCACCCACCTGATCAAACCAGCCGGTTGCCGCCGACGGTACGTCAGGATGTGCGTATGGCAGATGAAACGATCACTCCGCGCGCTGTCGCCGACCGTCATCTCGACCAGGTGGCCGCACACGACCCGATGACGTCGGCATGGCTGAACCTGAACCCCGGCGACGACCGGCAGCCCGACCTCTCGCCCGAAGGCTTCGAGGCGCACGCCGAGTTGGCACGGCACACCCTCGCCGCACTCGACGCCGCTCCCGCCTCGGACGACCCCGCCGACCAGGCCTGCGCCCGGCTGCTGCGCGAGCGCCTCACCTCCGAACTCGCGACGCACGACGCCGGCGAGAACTACCGGCAGCTGCGCACCGTGGGCGCACACGTCGACCAGGTGCGGACGATCTTCTCCTTCATGCCGACGGCCACCGACGAGGACTGGGCGGCCGTGGCCGGGCGGCTGCGCAACGTCCCGGGCGCGCTGGACGGTTACCGGGCCACCCTCACCGAGGGGATCTCGCGTGGCCTGCTCGCCGCTCCCCGGCAGGCCACCGGGGTGATCGGCCAGCTCACCGACTGGACGGGCGAGCGTGCCGGGCGGCAGGCGGGCGGGGACGCGGGCTGGTTCTCCGCCTTCGTCGCGGGCGGCCCCGACCGGTTGCGCCCCGAGTTGGACGCCGCGGCCCGCCAGGCCACCGTCGCCGTCGCCGAGTTCCGCGACTGGCTGCGCGACACGTACGTCCCCGCCGCGGCGGACACCCCGGACGCCGTCGGACGCGAACGCTACCTGCGCGCCGCCCGCCACAACACCGGTGCCGAGCTCGATCTGGACGAGGCCTACGCGTGGGGCTGGAGCGAGTTCCACCGGACACTCGCCGAGATGAGCGCCGAAGCCGACAAGGTCCTGCCCGGCTCCCCCTTCCTGGAGGCCATGCACCACCTGCAGGAGCACGGTCATGCCGTCAAGGGCGAGGAGGCGGTCCGGGACTGGCTGCAGCAGCTCATGGACGAGGCGATCACCGCCCTCGACGGCAGCCACTTCGACCTCTCGGGCCCGATCCGCAGGGTCGAGTCCCGAATAGCACCCACGGGCACCGCCTCCGGGCCCTATTACCAGGGCCCCAGTCTCGACTTCAGCCGCCCCGGCCGCACGTTCATGCCCACGCTCGGCCAGGACACCTTCCCCACCTGGCAGCTCGTCAGTATCTGGTACCACGAAGGTGTTCCGGGCCACCATCTCCAGCTCGCACAGTGGGTCGCGGTCGCCGACCGGCTCAGCCGCTACCAGGTCACCGAGGGCACCGTCAACGCCAACATCGAGGGCTGGGCCCTGTACGCCGAGCGCTTCATGGACGATCTGGGGTTCTTCTCCGAGCCCGCGCGCCGCCTCGGCTTCCTGAACGAACAGATGCTGCGTACGATCCGCGTGATCCTCGACATCGGCATGCACCTCGAACTCGCCATCCCCGCCGACTCGGGCTTCCACCCCGGCGAGCGCTGGACGCCGGCGCTCGCCACGGAGTTCATGGCCACCTACGACGGCAGCCCGGAAGCCCGCCGCAACAACGAGATCGACCGCTACCTCGGCTGGCCCGGCCAGGCCATCGGCTACAAGCTCGGCGAACGCGCCTGGCTCCAGGGCCGCGCGGCGGCCAAGCGCCGTCGTGGTGCCGCATTCGACCTCAAGGCCTGGCACATGAAGGCGCTCTCCCAGGGCTCGTTGGGGCTCGACGACCTGGTGGACAACCTCGCGGCACTGTGACCCGCGGCGAACGTGGCCGCCGGGCGGTCTTGTGCAGCGGACGGGCGGCCTGCGCGGGTGCGGACACCGGCCCCCGCTTCCGCACTCCGCGCGATGCCGACTCGCTCGACAGCGGGCAGGATGGAGGGGAACGCGGCCGTGGAGACCGGTGATGTTCGAGGCGGACGACATGGACGGACGAGGAAGCATGCGCACTCCGGATGACGAGCGCGACGGTGGTCCCCCGGTCGGGGTGCGGCCTCGCTCCGAGGTGCTGTCCGTCCTCGACGCCCTGACGACGGGCCGGGGAGCCGAATCGCCCCAGTTCCGGGCCGGACAAGCGGTGGTGTACGAGTGGGCGCTGGGCCGGGCCGAGAGTTCCCCGGTCACCGCCCGCTCCGTACGGGATGCGCCTGATCTCGGACTGATGACGGCCGAACTGGACGCGGTAACCGTTCAGTTGGAGGACACGGGGAACCTGCCCGGCAACACCGACTATCTGCGCGGGCTACGCGCCGGTCTGATCTGGCTGTGCGGCTACGGAGCCGCACCGGGCTGAGCGGAACCGGCCCGGTGGTGTCATGGCCGCAGAGCCTTGCGCGCCGGGCCGCGTTCGTCGGCGGTCCCGTTGCGGCGGGGCCCGCGTCGCACGGTGAGCGCGGGGGCGACCCGGTGCCACCAGTGGCGCCGCCGTGGGTGGACGGCCCGGCCGAGGCGGCGGCCGAGCAGCAGGTAGGCCAGCAGGGCGCCCGTCGTGTTGAGGAGTACGTCGTCGATGTCGAAGGCACGCCCGGTGATCACGGTGCCTTGAATCAGCTCGACCATGAGCATCACCAGGGCCGCGACGATCCCGACCCGGACGAGGCCCCGGGCCTTCGGTACCAGGACGGGCAGGAGCAGGCCGAACGGCATGCCGAGCACGATGTTGCCGCCGAGTTGCTTGGCCGTGTCCTGAAAAGCCGGCCGGTCCAGGTACGCCCGGATCGAGTCACCCGGCCGCAGGTTGTTGTGCGTCAGCGCCGCCGACGCCGATTTCGGCTCCAGCGTCAGCTTGGCCAGCACCACCGCGAAGAGCACCATCCCGGCCAGGGCGACCAGCATCACCACCGCCCGTAACCAGGAAGGGAACAGCCTGCCTGAATCTCGACGACGTACGGATGTCACGTTGGCGTCCCCTTCCTCGTGCACCGACGCTGCTGTCGTGCCCGGCGGGGGCCCTTCGCCCGGCCTGCGGAACCGTCTACCCCCGGCCCGCGGCGGCATTCCGTCGTACAAACGGCGGGGCGGGAGCGCAAGGACGAATCGGCACACGCGCGGCGCCGGGCTGTCAAGCCCCGAAATGCAGTGAGGTGACGCGGACCTGCGGCACCGGGCCTACTGGAAGCACCCCCTTCCCAGCAGATCCACAAGGAGAATTCCCATGGCTGTGCCGCCCCCCTTCGCTCCCCGGCCGTCCGAACCGAACGGATACGGTGCCTGGTCCCCCGCCGCCCCGCAGACCGGCCCGGACACAGGTGGTGGCCGCGGCGGCGCCGCTTTCGTGGAAGGCCAGGTGCGCGGGACGCAGATCAGGTCCGAGTACCGCGGCCAGAACCAATCGGAGGTGATCTTGAGCTTCCGCGTGGAGCGGTACGACGCCGTCGGCAACCGGATCCTGCTCGTGCCCGTCGAACTGCGCGGACTGTCCGTCGAGGGCTCCCTCGCTGACGGCGACCGGGTGCGCGCCGACGGCCGTATGAAGTCCGGAACCCTGCGTGTCACCCGGGTGGAGAACCTCACCACCGGCACCTCGGTGGTTGCCAAGGGCATCCCGAAGCCCCTGCTGGTCATTGCCGGGATCCTGATCGCCGCGATCGCCGCCTTCGTCGTCTGGGGCCTCTCCACCGTCCTCTTCGGCTCCCCGGGCCCCCCGGCCGGCTTCCCTGGCGGCGGGTGAGACCGTCGTGACGACCAGGGTACGGACCACGGCAGACCCCGCCGCGCGGCGCGCGGCGGGGTCTGCCGTGACCGGGTTCAGCAGCTCATGGTCCAGGTGTGGGAGCCGCCCTGGTCGTTCGCGCTCGCGTTGTAGCCGACCTCCTGCCCGGGGGCGAGGCAAATGGTGACGCGGCCGGTCAGCTCACGTCCCTCGTACACCTTCACGTGGTCCTTGACGCCGGGGCCCGAGATGCCGTGGTTTGCCCACGAGGAGTCCTGCTTGAACATGTCGCCCTCCCACCAGTGGTCGTCACCGCTGTGCTCGATCTTCAGGCCGGTGAAGTTCGCGTCCGTCCAGACGCAGAAGTTCCCGGTCCCGCACGGAACGGCCAGAGCCGGGCTCGCGGTGCCGGCGAGGACTGAGCCGAGGGACAGCAGGGTGGCGGTGAGGAGAACCGTGAGGCGCTTCATCATGATGACCTTCCTGGGGTGGAGCTGTTGCTGAGCAGGGCGGTTGCTTCGGTCAGGGCATGGGCCCGAAGCCGCTGCCACTCGGCGAGTTCGGCACGGTGCCGGGCTCGGACCTGCGGCAGGCTGCGGTGCGTGTAGTCGGCCTCGGGCTCGAAGTTGTCGACGACCACCGAGGTGCGGAACCAGGCGGCCTGGTCGCCGTACAGCCGCCTCTGCGCGGCGGCGAGACAGCCGTCGGTGTGGGCCCGTACGACATAGCCGGTGGGCAGAGTGAGGGAGAGCTGGGCCGGCCCGGTGCCGAACAGGGCGTCGGTGACCCGCTGCCCTTCGGCGGCCGGCACGGACTGCCCCGGGCGAGGGGCCGTGAGCCCCTTGTGCCGTAGACAGGAGTCGGTCAGCTTCACGGTCGCCGCAGTGATGATCTCTTCCTGGCTCGGACGTGCGGGCGCCGAGCCGCAGCCGGTCAGAACCGCGGTGACCACGAGGAACGTGCCGGTCGATCGCGCTACGGCTCGCATCCCCCGGCGTGACAGCGACCGGCCCGGCTTCGATGCCGGAAAGGCCCTCGCCACGCCCCTGGTTTCACGATCCCGGTCGTCCGGCTGCTGCGTCTCACCCACGGCGACATGGTGCCGTCCGGTCGATCATGAAAGGGGTGCGATCAGGGCCGGAACACCCTCAACGGGTGATCATTTCCTTCCCCGGTGGTCAGTGCCCTGCGCGGAGTTGACGCTGCCGGCCGGCCCGCCATGCTTTCGGGCAGCGCGGCGAGGGAACTCGGCCTCGCATGATGCACATGGGCGCGGCCCGGGAGCGCACGCCGTGAAAGCGGTCGTAGCGGCGCTGGGCAGAACCTGTCTGATCGGCGCGGCCACCGGGCTGCGGAGCCAGTGCGGGCTGGCAGCGGTGTCCTGGACGACCGCCCCTCCCGCTGACGTTCCGGGAGGATCCGGTTGCTCAGGTGGAGCGGGTCAGACCCCCCTGCTGGCCCGGCCGTGGGTCCGGGGTGCCACCCTCGCGGCCGCGGCCGGGGAGTTCGTCGCGGACAAGTCGTCGCGCGTGCCCAGCCGCCTCTCTGCCGCGGGTCTCGGCCCCCGCCTGGTCATGAGCGTCCTGGCCGCCGTACTGCTCGCCCGGCGCGAGCGACCCCGGCCGTCGCTGATCGCGACGGCCGTCACCGGCGCTTCGGCCGCCGTGGCGTCCTCGTACGCCGGCACCCGCTGGCGCCTGGTGGCGGGGCCTCGTGCCCAGGCTCTCGCCCCCGTGGCGGAGGATTTCGTGGCGCTGGTCCTGGCCTGGGCCGCCTGCAAGCGGACCACCGGGCCCGCGCACGCCGCCGGGCAGCCCAGCACCGGCACAAGTACCGCTCCGCGTGGAACGGAGCAGATCACCTGGGTACAGGACCGCGGTGACGGTGAGCGGCCGCCGGCCTGAGCGGTGAGCGGTGACGGTCGCCGGGTGCGGTGGGTCAGCCCGGGGCGATCCGGTGGATCGCCAGGAGGTCCGAGCGGCGCAGGGTCGCGTCGGAGGGTGCGCACACGAGGCGCCCCACGCGGGTCGGAGGGGTGGGGCGGACGCGGTCACCGTGCACGGCCGCCTCCACGCCGGCGCGCAGGCGTTCACCGCATCGGCGGTAGAAGCGCAGTTGGGTGCGGCGGCCGAACAGCCGCCACCCGAAGGTGGTGACGCGGCCCAGGGTGGGCGCGCCCTGCGAGTAGCTGGAGACCATGAACCGCACCTCGCCCGTGTCCTGCCGTTTGACCACCTCGTAGGTCACCTTGCCGCGTTCCAGGTGGCCTTCCAGGGTCTCGTAGGCCCATCCCCAGACGCGTTCGGTGTCGTCGCGGGTCTCGTCGACCACTTCGGTGACCCGGACTCCGCAGTAGAAGTGCAGGCCGTGGAAGCGGGCCTCCAGCAGCATGTCGCGGCCGAGGAGGGGGGCCGCGGGGTCGTAGAGGGCCCGGATGATCTCCGGTGGGGAGAAATCGTAGTCGCGCACGAGGGCGCAGGCCTGTTCCCAGGGGCCGCCGGGCTCCGGGGGGCCCGGGCGTTCCGGCGGAAGGGGGGTGCGGTGGGTGTCGATGTTCCAGGAGGGCCGGCGGACCTCGTCGGCCGAGTAGTTGACGTGGGCGTCCACGAGCGCTCTCCAAGCCCGTACGGCGTCCAGCCGGCCGAAGGCCACATCACCCAACGGGATCACTCGGGTTTCGCAGCGCTTCCCCGATCAGCCACAGCATCGGTGGCCACAGGCCGACGAAGAGTGCGCGTCGCTCAGCGTTTCCGCGTTGCTCCTGGTCGATGGTCTTGGCGCGTACCCACAGGGTCAGGCAGAGTCCGATGGCCGCGAACGAGGCGACATGCAGGTGGTCGCTGCGCGCACCCGCGCGGTGCAGGAGCCGGACCACCGTCATGAGGGGCCTCCGGGGTCGTGTGCTTGTTCCGTCGACGCTTTGCCCGCACCGATACATCAAGATATACACATATTTATTCCATATGCGATGCATGACCGGCCCGAAGGGGCGCCCATGTCGGGACCGAACCGTCCTCGGGTTGTCAGCGTGCTCGCCCGGTGGTTGCTGGGCACCGCCCTGGTCACCTGGCGCTACCTCTGGGAGACGACGCCCCTGCACCGCGGTGCCGAGCGGCGGGGCGAGGAGACGGACCGGCCGCCGCGGTTGCCCGCCGGCACGGTCGACGACCAGGTGCAGCGGGCGGAGGACGGTTACGGCCCCCTGTACCACCGGCGTTTCCGGGTGCGCGTCGCCGAGGCCCGGCTCGGTGCCGGGCGGCTGATCGACTGGGTCGGCGACGACTTCAAGCACTTCGTCCCGACCGAGGTGGTCGACATCCACACCGGTGAGCTGGGCGAGCGTGGCCTGGACGTCGCCGACGAGGTGCTGGTCGAGATGCCGGGGCCCTGGAACGGGCCGGTCAGGGTCGTCGGCCGGGATTCCGGATGCCTGCATCTGGCGACTCTTTTGGGCCATATGGAGGCCGGTCAGGTGCAGTTCCGGGCCCGCGAGGAGGACGGCCTGCTCGTGTTCGAGATCGAGCTCTGGGCGCGCTCCAGCAACCGCCTGGTACACCTGCTCTACTCGCACCTGCGGCTGGCGAAAGAGATCCAGTTCAACATGTGGGTCCGGTTCTGCCTGGCGGCCGCCGCGGCCTCGGGAGGGCGCGCGGTGGACGGTGTGCACATCACCACCAGCCGCCTCGACTTGCCGCGAGGGGCAGCGGCGCGAGGGGTGTCCTGACCGACCGGGGCAGGCAGTGACAGGCAGGGAAGGGACGGCCGGTGACCGACAACCCTCTGAAGAACCGGACCATCGTCATCACCGGCGCGGCCCGGGGGATCGGCGCGGCGCTGGCGCGCGAGTTGTCCCGGCGCGGGGCACGGCTGGCGCTGCTCGGCCACGAGGGGCCCCGGCTGGAGGCGCTGGCCGCGTCCCTGCCCACGCCCTCCCTCGCGATCGAGGTCGACGTCACCGACGACTCCGCGCTCCACGAGGCGGCGCGCACGGTCCGGAGCCGGCTCGGCAGGCCCTCGGTGGTCGTGGCCAACGCCGGGGTCGCCGAAGGCGGGCCGTTCGCGACGTCGGACCCCGCCACATGGCGCCGTGTCATCGACGTGAACCTGACGGGGAGCGCCCAGACCGCGCGGGTCTTCCTGCCCGATCTGACGGAGACGGCGGGCTATTTCCTGCAGGTCGCCTCGCTCGCGTCGCTGGGTGCCACCCCGATGATGAGTGCCTACTGTGCCTCCAAGGCAGGGGTGGAGGCCTTCGCCCACGCGCTGCAGGCCGAAGTCGCGCACCAGGGCGTCGCTGTGGGCGTCGCCTATCCCGCCTGGATCGGCACCGACATGATCCGTGACGCCGAGCGGTTCACTGCGATGCACGAACTGCGCACCCGGATGCCGGCGGTCGCTCACCGCGTCCACTCGGCCGACGCGGTCGCCGCCCGGCTGGCGGACGCGGTCGAGCGCCGTCGTACCGCCGTCTACTTCCCGGCGTGGCTGCGGGCGCTCCAGGCGGTGCGCGCCGTCGTACCTCCTGTCCTGCTGCGGGTCTCGCGCCACGACCTGCCGCGCGTGGACGCGGGACGGCCACTGCGTTCCACCGGCCTGCTCGGGGCCGGTGGAACGGCCGACGACGTGGCCCGTTCTCGCAGCGAGGGCGGTCGGCGCTGAGAACCGCCTTCAGCCGCCCGGCTTCGGTCCGCGAGGTGGCAGCATGCAATCTTTACCTGGAGCAAAGGTTTTTCGCCTCCGTCCTTCCGTACGGGCTGATGACATGTCGTCAGCCCTGGGAGGCACCATGCCGTTGTCGCGCGCCAGGATCGGAACCGTCTTGGTGGGCGGAGCGATGAGTGTGACGCTCGCCGCGCTGGCCTATCCGAGCATGCTCGGTCTCCAGCACGTGTCCAGCAATGGAGCGCGCGTGATCGCCAGCACTCCGTACGGTCCGCTCACCGAAGCCGACCGGAACTTCGTCGTCTTCGTGCGCTCAGCAGGACTGTGGGAGTACCCGTCCGGGCAGCTGGCTCTGAAGAAGGGGACGACCAAGGCCGTACGGACCGCCGGGCAGCACCTGGTCATCGGCCACGCGGCCCTCGACGCCAGCTGCCGCAAGATCGCCCCCGAGCTGGGCATCACGCTGCCGAACCAGCCCACCCCCCAGCAGCAGGGCTTCCTCAACAAGCTGACGTCGGACAGTGGCAAGCAGTTCGACTCGGACCTGGCCAACATCCTGCGCGTCACGCACGGCTCGATCTTCTCCTCCATCGCCAAGATCCGCGCCACCACGGAGAACACGCTCGTGCGGCAACTGGCCGAGCAGGCCAACAACGTCGTGCTGGACCACATCAGGCAGATGGAGGCCACCGGGCTGGTCAACTTCGACCAGGTCAACTTCCAGGAGACCACTCCCCCGAAGCTTCCCTCGCCGCAGGTCACCCCGCCGGTGCCGCCGGCCGGGCAGCCCGTCGTGGTGCTCACACCGCCGCCGGGGGTTCCCACGGACGGGATCCCGACGGGGCCGCCCGTGGGCGCGCCCTCGGCATCACCGACCGGCGGGTGACCTCCCCGGCCGGCCCCGGTCACCATCTGCCGCCTCCCCCCCCGCGGGCTCGTACGCCTGAGGGCGTGTGCCGGGGATCTCGGGCGGTACGACGCGGGGCCCCCTCGCCAACTCCCTTTCATCACCTCTTACTTCACACCTTGACGCAAGTGGTCCGTACCTTTAGTTTCACCGGGCGACCCCACTCTCGTGCGTGCGCCCGTCCGTTCACCTGCTGAACGCGCCGGGAGTGCGTCACCCCCCACGAAAGGCCACCCCTTCATGGCCAGACCGAGGCCCCTGCCCGCATCCGCCGTCCTGGCGGTCACCGCTCTCACCCTGTCCACGGGTCTGCTCACCGCGTCCCCCGCCCAGGCCGCCACCGGCGCCATCACCGGCCTCGCCGGAAAGTGCCTCGACGTCGCCGGCGCCGACTCCGCGAACGGTACGGCCGTCCAGCTCTACGACTGCAACGGCACCGCCGCCCAGCAGTGGAGCGTCGGCAGTGACGGCACCCTCCGGGCGCTCGGCAAGTGCCTGGACGTGACCGGCAACTCGACGTCCGACGGCGCCACGGTGCAGCTGTGGACCTGTACCGGTGGCGCCAACCAGAAGTGGACGGTCACCGCCGCCCACGACATCGTCAACCCGCAGGCGAACAAGTGCCTGGACGTCACCGGCAACTCGTCCGCCAACGGCACTCGGGCGCAGATCTGGAGCTGCACCGGCGGGGCCAACCAGAAGTGGACGGCTCCCGCCTCCGGCGGCGACAGCCCGTCCGCGCCGATGGCCGTGGCGCCGTACCTCTACAACGGCTGGGGCGACCCGCCGAACCCCAGCACCATCACCCAGGCCACCGGCGTGAAGTGGTTCACGCTCGCGTTCGTACTCAGCAACGGCTACTGCAATCCGCAGTGGGACGGCAGCCGGCCGCTGACCGGCGGGGTGGACCAGCGGACCATCGACACCGTGCGCGGCAACGGCGGCGACGTCATCCCCTCCTTCGGCGGCTACAGCGGCAACAAACTGGAGAGCTCCTGCTCCAGCGCGGGGGAACTCGCGTCCGCCTACCAGAAGGTGATCAACGCCTACGGTCTGAAGGCCATCGACATCGACATCGAGGCGGACGCCTACAGCAACCCCACGGTGCAGCAGAGGACCGTGGACGCCCTGAAGACCGTCAAGACGAACAACGCGGGCCTGAAGGTCTACATCACCATCGGCACCGGCCAGAGCGGACCCGACACCAGCCTGATCAACCGGGCCGCCTCCTCCGGGCTGACCGTCGACGCCTGGGCCATCATGCCCTTCGACTTCGGCGGCGCCGGACAGAACATGGGCAACCTCACCACCCGGGCCGCGGAGGGACTGAAGAACGCCCTCAAGAACGCCTACGGCTACAGCGACGACCGGGCCTACCGGGACATGGGCATCTCGTCCATGAACGGAATCACCGACAACAACGAGACCGTCACCGTCAACGACTTCAGGACCATCCTCGCCTACGCCCAACAGCACCACCTCGCCCGCCTGACGTTCTGGTCCGCCAACCGCGACCGGCCCTGCACCGGCGGCAGCGCCGACAGCTGCTCCGGCGTCAACCAGTCCGACTGGGACTACACCCGCGTCTTCGCCGCCTACACCGGCTGAACCCGTCCCCGCCCGAAGGCGCCCTCATGAGAATGAGGGCGCCGGCCGAGCTGTGCGGCCGCTCCCACGTGGTCGTGGCCCGTTCGCCGTGCGCCTAAAATCGCGAGGGTGACGGCAGGAACAAGTGACATCGAGAAGGCGGCCGAGGTACTGCGCGCCGGAGGGCTGGTGGCCCTCCCGACCGAGACCGTCTACGGTCTGGGCGCCGACGCCGAGAACCCCGCGGCGGTCTCCCGCATCTTCCACACGAAGGGACGTCCGCCCTCCCACCCGCTGATCGTCCACCTCGGTGGCGCCGAGCAGCTGGACGACTGGGTCGAGGACGTGCCGGAGACGGCCCGCCTGCTGGCCGAGCACTTCTGGCCGGGGCCGCTCACGCTCGTCCTTCGGCGCGGTCCCCGCGTCCCCCTCGAAGCGACCGGCGGGCTGGAGACCGTGGCCGTACGCGTGCCCGACCACCCCGTCGCACTCGCGCTGCTGTCGGCGTTCGGCGGCGGTGTCACGGCCCCGTCCGCCAACCGGTTCGGCTCGGTCAGCCCCACCACGGCACAGCACGTCCGCGCGGAACTCGGTGACGCCGTCGACTTCGTCCTCGACGGAGGCTCCTGCGAGGTGGGGGTCGAGTCGACCATCGTCGACGCCACCGGCGAGACGCCGACCATCCTCCGGCCCGGCGGAGTGACGCGCGAGGACCTCGAAGCGGTGCTGGGGCGCACGCTCGCGGTCCCCTCCACGAGCCACGTACGCGTGCCGGGCCAGCACCCGTCCCACTACGCGCCACGCGCGCGCGTGGTCCTCGTCGAGCCCGGCAAGGTCGTCACCGAAGCGCGGCTCGCGCAGGAACGGGGGCACCGGGTGGGTGTCTTCCTGCCCGCCCCCCTCGCCGGCACCCCCGTGAAGGCGCACGCCGTGGTGACCGTCCCGGACTCGACGGCCGCCTACGCGCGCGGGCTGTACGGCTACCTGCGCGAACTCGACCACGCCGGCTGTGACCTCATCATCGCCTCCCTGCCGGCCGAGGAGGGGCTGGGGCTGGCGATCGCCAACCGCCTGCGCCGCGCCGCGGGTCCCCGGACCACCGTGTGAAGCGAACGCGGCGCGCACGGTCTGCGACGCTCGGCACGGGGTAGGGAACCACGGCCGGGGCACTCGGCCGACCGGACCGGGACGGGCCGGCGGCCGGCCCTGGGGAAGGGGCGGTGTGGCCGTGGCAATGGGAGAGCGTGCCGAAGGCGTGGTGTGGGCGGTGGTCGCCGATGACGGTCAGGTGCTGCTGGTGGCGCGAGCCGACGGGTGGGGGCTGCCCTCGGGCACGCCGGAACCCGCCGAGACGGCCGGGGCGACCGCCGAGCGCGCTGTCTACGAGCTGACCGGCTACCTCGTGGACGGCTCCCAGCCGCTGCGGCCCGCGGACGACGGCCTGACGGTCGTGGTGTGCCCGCTGCTGAGCGAGTCCCCGTCCGAGGGCGCATCCCTCACACAGGAGGAGATTCGCTGGGTCCCCTTCGCGGAGGCCGCCGACGCCGGCCTGCCCGGAGCCGCGCGTGATTATCTGCGGGGGCACACGTCCGTGTGAGGAGCCCTTCGACGTTTGCTCGTCATGGGTTTCGGAGGGTGTTGAGCCGGGCTGCCTGACGGGTGAGGTGGTCGCGTTCGGCGAGGTTGAGCGCCTGGTGGGCGGCCTCGGCGTAGAGCCGTGCCGCCGTCGCGAGGTCGCCGTCGCGTTCGTGGAGGTACGCCGCCACCGCGGCGTGGCGGGGCAGTGAGGCGTCCAGCGCGGCGAGTGCCGCGAGGCCGGCGCGCGGTCCGTCGGCCTCCCCCACGGCGACCGCGCGGTTGAGCAGGACGACCGGGCTGTCGGTCAGCCGCGCGAGCTCGTCGTACCACTCGACGATCTGCACCCAGTCGGTCTCCTCGGTGGTGGGCGCGTCGGCGTGGAGGGCGGCGATGGCGGCCTGGGCCTGGAACTCGCCCAGCCGGTCGCGGGCGAGGGCCGCCTGCAGGACGGCGACGCCCTCGGCGATCAGCGCGGTGTCCCACCGGCGGCGGTCCTGCTGGGCGAGCGGCACCAGGCTGCCGTCGGGCGCCGTCCGGGCGGCCCGCCGGGCGTGGTGGAGCAGCATCAGGGCGAGCAGCCCGCCCACCTCGGGGTGGTCGACGCGGGCGGCGAGCTGCCGGGTGAGCCGGACGGCCTCGGCGGCGAGGTCGACGTCACCGGAGTAGCCCTGGTTGAAGACCAGGTAGAGCACGCGCAGCACGGTGGAGACGTCACCTGGCCGGTCGAAGCGGACGCCGGACACGGTCCGCTTCGCCCGGCTGATGCGCTGCGCCATCGTCGCCTCGGGCACGAGGTAGGCCTGGGCGATCTGCCGGGTGGTGAGCCCGCCGACGGCACGCAGCGTGAGCGCGACGGCGGAGGAGGGCGTGAGCGAGGGGTGGGCGCAGAGGAAGTAGAGCTGGAGGGTGTCGTCCACCGCGGGCGCGGGCCCGGGCGCCGGTTCCTCGTCGACGCGGTCCTCACGCCTGCGGCGGGCGGCGTCCGACCGGGTCGCGTCGAGGAACTTGCGCCAGGCCACGGTGACCAGCCAGCCCTTGGCGTCGCGGGGCGGATCGGCAGGCCAGACGCGGACGGCCTCCACAAGGGCTTCCTGTACAGCGTCCTCGGCCGCCGCGAAGTCTGCTCCGCGGCGGACGAGGACGGCGAGCACGCCCGGGGTGAGGCTCCTGAGCAGGACCTCGTCCATCGGCGAGGTCACTCCGTGACGGCGCAGTGCTCGGCCATGAACGGGCGCACCTCGAGCCACTCGTGGATGGGCCTGCCACCGGCGCCGGGGGCGGCCGACAGTTCCCCCGCCAGTTCGAGGGCGCGCTCGTAACTGTCGACGTCGATCACCATCCAGCCGGCGATGAGGTCCTTGGTCTCCGCGAAGGGCCCGTCGGTGACCGGCGGTCGGCCCTCACCGTCGTAGCGGACCCAGGCTCCCTCGGGGGCGAGCGCCTGGCCGTCGACGTACTCGCCGGTCTTCTCCAGCCGGGCCGCGAAGTCGTTCATGTACCGGACGTGTGCCGAGATCTCCTCGGGGCTCCACTGGTCCATCGGCACGTCGTTGACGGCGGCCGGGGCGCCGCGGTAGTGCTTCAGCAGCAGGTACTTGGCCATGACGGTTCTCCTCGGTGCTGGTGCGGCCCATTGTGGCCGCCTTCACCCCGGGGACGGAGCCGGACGCGGGTTCTCGACATCGTCGCCCGATTTTTTTCGCGGCCGGGGGGCGTCGCGAGACCACGCGGACGGCGCCGCCGGGGTCGCCGGGATCTTGATGCCGATGAGGCAGGTGTCGTCGTCCGTGTCGGACTTGCTGTAGGTGAGCAGGTGGTCCAGCCGCTCCCCCAGGGTGTCGACCGGGCGCTCGGCGGTGAGGAGGAGCTGGGCCAGGGATTCCTGCACGCCGGTGTCGCGCCGCTCGATCAGTCCGTCGGTGTACATCAGCAGGGTGTCGCCCTGCTGGAGCTGTGTCTCGCTCTCCTCGTACTCGGCGTCGGGCAGGGCGCCGAGCAGCAGGCCCCGGGTCAGGGGGAGCTTGGTCGCGCCTCCGGTGCGGACGAGGACGGGGGGCAGATGGCCGGCCCGGGCCCAGCGCAGGGTGCGGGTCCGGGGGTCGTACAGTCCGCACACCGCGGTGGCGGTGACCTGGTCGGTGAGGTGGTGGGCGACGTTGTTGAGCCAGGCCATGAGCTGGCCGGGACCGGCTCCCGTCATGGCGAGTCCGCGCAGCGCGTTGCGCAGGACGACCATGCCGGTGGCGGCGTCGATGCCGTGTCCGGCGACGTCCCCGACGCACAGCAGTACCTGGTCGGAGGGCAGGACGACGGCGTCGTACCAGTCGCCGCCGACGAGGGCCTCGGATTCGGCGGGCCGGTAGCGCACCGCGACCTGCAGGCCGGTGACTTCGAGCGGGCCGTGCGCCGGGGGCATGATGGCGTGCTGCAGTTGCAGGGCGAGGCGGTTGCGCTCGGCGGACTCCTGCTCGGTGTGGGCGAGTTGGTCGCGGGTGGCCGCCAGGGCCACCTCGGTCCAGTGCTGGGCCGAGATGTCCTGGTAGGCGCCCCTGATGAGGAGGAGCCGGCCGGCGGAGTCCGTCTCGGGTTCGGCGGCGACGCGGATGTGCCGGGTGACGCCGTCGGAGCGCTGGAGCCGGAACGCGGCGGTGGCGGGACGGGTGTGGTGCAGGACGGTGCGCAGGAAGCGGCCGATGGCTACGGCGTCGTCCGGGTGGGCGTGCCCGGCCAGGTCGTGCAGGGCGAGCGGGCCGGCGGCGGGCGGGCGGCCGTAGAGGGTGAAGAGTTCGTTGTTCCAGGTGATCTCGCGGGTGGTGAGGTTCTCCTCGAAGCCGCCGATCTGGCCGAGCCGTTGGGCGTGCTGGAGGATGCTCGCCAGGCGGACCGCCTCGTCCTCCGTGCGCCAGATCATCAGCAGGCCGCCGCCGTGCCGGCTGATGCTGATGTCGGCGACGGCCGTGAGCGGTACTTGGTCGATCTGGGTGGGCAGGGCCACGCGTCTGGCGCGGAACGGTTCTCCGGTCGCGTACGTCCGCTCCAGCTGGCCGTAGAGGTCGCTGCCGCCGACCGCCAGGGGGTAACTCTCCAGGATCAGGGTGCCGTTGAGGGCGCTGCGCGGGCGTCCGGCCGGGTCCTGGAAGCGGGTGTTGATGTGGTAGATGCGGAAGTCGGTGAGCCGGCCGTCGGCGTCGAGGTGCGGGGTGAGGACGAGGGCGGGGTCGTAGAGCCCGTCGGAGAGGTCCGCGAGTTCGGCCGAGGCCGAGCCCTGGCCGAGCGGGCGGGCGGGGCCGCCCTCGCCGTCGGGACGGTTCTCCAGGGTGTGGGCGCACAGCTCGGCGAGGGCTTCGAGCTGTCGTTCCACGGCGGGGGGCTGCTCGGTGAGCGGCTGAGGCCAGCAGATCTCCAGCACGCCGTAGATCCGGCCGCCCGTGCCGGCGCAGATGGCGACGCGGCCGCCGTCCGGGCACTGGGTCTGGCCGATGGAGGGCGCCTGCGCCGTCATGGAGGGGATGTACGCGGTGCAGCGGTCGGTGAGGGCCCGGCGGGCCACCGTGGCGACGCCGGGCGGTACGTAGCGCCAGCGGTCGGCCTCGTCGTCGCTGAAACCGGCGTGTCCGCTCAGGGTGAGGGAACCGTCCCGGCCCGCGCTCCATACGGCCACGGCGGTCGCGCCCAGGGGGGTCAGCGCGTGCTGGAGGAGGGATTCGGCGACGGCCTGGGTGTCGTCGGCGGCGAGCGCGGCGCTCTCCACGGCGCGCAGCCGTACGGCGAGGGAGGCGTGGGTCTGATCGTCCGTGTCGGCGCTGATGCGCTGTATGAACTGGGACGCCACCTGGGCCACATGGTCGCGGGCGGCCTGGTTGATGATGTCGGCGGCCAGTTCCAGTTCGGACGTGCCGGAGCGCGCCGCGAGTTCGGCGAGCTGCCGGGCGGCCTGGGTTGGCCCGCAGTGGAGCCGCTCGATCATGACGCCCTTGGCCACCTCGAGCAGTGCCCGGCCGTCGGCGGCCGCGCGGGCGGCGTCCACCTCGGCGCGCAGCCGTTCCACGGTGGCGGCGAGCCGGCCGACCGCGGCGGCGTCCTGGGCGGCGGTCGTCTGCGGTACGTCGGTGACCTGCGGTACGGCGGCCTGCGGCGGTACGGCGGTGGGCTGCGGGGCGGCGTTGCCGCGTTCGAGGTCGGTGTGCGGGGCGGCGGCCCCGTGCTCGGGGTCGTTGTGCGGGGTGGTGGGCACGGTCGTCCTACCGCTCGCTCAGCCAGTGGCGGATGCCCGCCATGAGGTCGTCGGCGTCCACGGGCTTGGTGATGTAGTCGCTGGCGCCGGAGGCGAGGCTCTTGTCCCGGTCTCCGGGCATGGCCTTCGCGGTGACCGCGATGATCGGCAGGTCCGCGTAGCCGGGCATCCGGCGGATGTGGGCGGTCGCGGTGTAGCCGTCCATCTCGGGCATCATCACGTCCATCAGGATCAGATCGATCTCCGTGTGCGTGTCCAGGGTGTCGATGGCCTTGCGGCCGTCCTCGGCGTGCAAAACCCGGATGCCGTGCATCTCCAGGATCCCGCTGAGGGCGTAGAGGTTGCGGGCGTCGTCGTCGACGACCAGCACCGTACGGCCGTGCAGGGCGCCGTCGACCGTGTCCGGCGGCGGGTTGGTCTTCTCCGCGCGGACCAGCGGCACCACGTCGCCGGGCTGTTCGGCGGACAGGTGCAGGGCGATGCGCTCGCGCAGTTCGTCGAGGCTGGACAGCACCTCCAGCGGCCGGCCCGCCGACCGGGACTGGAGGGCGTGTTCCTGCTCCGCGGTGAGCCGGCGGCTGTTGTGGGCGAGGACGGGGACGTTGCGCAGGGCCGCGTCGCCGTCGCTGGCGTCGAGGAAGGCCCAGGCCTGGTTGTCGTCCATGTCGACGTCGAGGACCACGCAGTGGAACGGGCCGGCCGCGAGGGCCGCCGCCGCTTCGGTGGCGCCGATGACCGTGCTCACCTCGTGCTGGGGGCGGCCGGGGGTCTCCGGGGTGTCGTGGAGGTTGCCGAGCGCGCTCTCGGCGACCAGCGACAGCAGGCCGCGCTGCCGGTGTTCGATGACCAGCAGCCGGCGTGCCGTCCGGGTGGGCACCTCTGAAGCGGGGAGGGACGGCCGGCTCTCGGACAGCAGCTCGGAGGCCGCTGCCTGCGCGGCTCGGGGTGCGGTCGCCCCGCTCTGCGCGACCGGGAGGAGGTCGGCGGACGCGGCCGGCAGGTACAGGGTGAAGGTGCTGCCCTCCCCGGGCGCGCTGCGGGCGGTGATGGCACCGCCGAGGAGGTGGGCGATCTCCCGGCTGATGGACAGGCCGAGGCCGGTGCCGCCGTACTTGCGGCTGGTGGTGCCGTCCGCCTGCTGGAAGGCGCCGAAGATGGACTCCAGCTGGTGCGCGGCGATGCCGATGCCGGTGTCCTTGACCCGGAAGGCCACCACGGGGCCGTCCCGGTGCACGGTAGCGGGGATCTCGCTGTCCCGGGCGGGCTCGATGCACAGCTCGACGCTGCCGCGCTCGGTGAACTTGATCGCGTTGGAGATCAGGTTCCGCAGCACCTGCCGCAGCCGGGCGTCGTCGGTGAGCAGGTCGGTGGGGACGCCGGCGGCCGAGGTGATGGCGAAGTCGAGGCTCTTCTGGGTGGTCACCGGGCGGAAGGTCGCCTCGATGTAGTCCAGGAGGGGGCGCAGGGCGATCCGTTCCGGGTTGATGTCCATCTTCCCGGCCTCGACCTTCGACAGGTCGAGGATGTCGTTGATCAGCTGCAGCAGGTCGGAGCCCGCCGAGTGGATGATGCCCGCGTACTCCACCTGCTTGGGGGTGAGGTTGCGGGAGGGGTTCTGCGCGAGGAGCTGGGCCAGGATCAGCAGGCTGTTGAGCGGGGTGCGCAGTTCGTGGCTCATGTTGGCCAGGAACTCCGACTTGTACGTCGACGCCAGCGACAGCTGGTGGGCGCGGTCCTCCAGTTCCTGCCGGGCCTGCTCGATCTGGAGGTTCTTGCCCTCGATGTCGCGGTTCTGTTCGGCGAGGAGCTTGGCCTTGTCCTCGAGTTCCGCGTTGGAGCGCTGCAGTTCGTCCTGCTGGACCTGCAACTCGGCGGAGCGGGACTGGAGTTCCCCGGTCAGGCGCTGGGACTCCTCCAGCAGCTCGTCGGTGCGGGCGTTGGCGAGGATGGTGTTGACGTTGACGCCGAGGGTGTCCGTGAGCTGTTCGAGGAAGTCTCGGTGGATCGCGGTGAACGGGGTGAAGGAGGCCAGTTCGATGACGCCGAGGACCTGGTCCTCCACGAGCACGGGGAGCACGATCAGGGCGCCGGGAGTGGCCTTCCCCAGTCCGCTGGAGATGCCGATGTAGTCGCCGGGCACGCCTTCGGCCGTGATGACGCGGCGGCTGCGCGCGGCCTGTCCGACGAGTGACTCGCCGGGCTTGAACCGGTCGTGGCCGTCGATGCCGACGGGCCGGCCGTAGGAGCCGACGAGCCTGAGCTCGGTGCCGTCGGGCGTCTCCTCGGCGAGGTAGAAGGCGCCGTACTGCGCGGACACCAGGGGGGTGAGCTCGTCCATGACCAGTTCGGCGACCACGGCGAGATCACGGTGGCCCTGCATGAGGCCGGAGATGTGGGCGAGGCTGGTCTTCAGCCAGTCCTGTTCCTGGTTGGCCCGCGTGGTCTCCCGCAGGGAGCCCACCATGGCGTTGATGTTGTCCTTGAGTTCGGCGACCTCGCCGGACGCCTCCACGGTGATCGACCGGGTGAGGTCGCCCTCGGCGACGGCGCTGGCCACCTCGGCGATGGCCCGGACCTGGCGGGTGAGGTTCCCGGCGAGTTCGTTGACGTTCTCCGTCAGCCGCTTCCAGGTACCGGAGACTCCCTCGACCTCGGCCTGGCCGCCCAGCCGGCCCTCGCTGCCCACCTCGCGGGCGACCCGGGTTACCTCGGCGGCGAACGAGGACAGCTGGTCGACCATCGTGTTGATGGTCGTCTTCAGCTGGAGGATCTCGCCCTGCGCGTCGACGTCGATCTTCTTCGACAGGTCGCCGCCCGCCACGGCGGTCGTCACCTGTGCGATGTTGCGGACCTGGCCGGTGAGGTTGTTCGCCATCGAGTTGACGTTGTCGGTCAGGTCCTTCCAGGTGCCCGCGACGTTCGGCACCCGCGCCTGGCCGCCGAGCCGCCCCTCCGTGCCGACCTCGCGCGCCACCCTCGTGACCTCGTCGGCGAACGCGGACAGGGTGTCCACCATGGTGTTGATGACGTCGGCGAGCGCGGCGACCTCGCCCTCGGCCTCGATCGTGATCTTCTGCGACAGGTCGCCGCGGGCCACGGCGGTGGCCACCTGCGCGATGGAGCGGACCTGGCCGGTCAGGTTGGAGGCCATCACGTTGACGTTGTCGGTGAGGTCCTTCCAGGTGCCGGAGACCCCGCGCACCGTCGCCTGACCGCCGAGGTTGCCCTCGGTGCCGACCTCGCGGGCGACGCGGGTGACCTCGTCGGCGAACGCGGACAACTGGTCGACCATCGTGTTGATGGTGTCCTTCAGCTGAAGGATCTCCCCGCGCGCGTCCACATCGATCTTCTGCGACAGGTCACCCCGCGCCACGGCCGTGGCCACCTGCGCGATGGAGCGGACCTGGCCGGTCAGGTTGCCGGCCATGAAGTTCACGGAGTCCGTCAGGTCGCGCCAGGTCCCGGAGACTCCCTTGACGTCGGCCTGCCCGCCCAGCATGCCCTCGGTGCCGACCTCACGGGCGACGCGGGTGACCTCGTCGGCGAACGCGGACAACTGGTCGACCATCGTGTTGATGGTGTCCTTCAGCTGAAGGATCTCCCCGCGCGCGTCCACATCGATCTTCTGCGACAGGTCACCCCGCGCCACGGCCGTGGCCACCTGCGCGATGTCGCGGACCTGGGTGGTCAGGTTGCCGGCCATGGCGTTGACCGACTCGGTGAGGTCCGCCCACGTGCCGGACACGCCCGGCACCTTCGCCTGACCACCGAGGGTGCCCTCGGTGCCCACCTCACGGGCCACGCGCGTGACCTCCGAGGTGAACAGGGACAGCTGGTCGATCATGCCGTTGAACACGGTGGCGATCTCACCCATGAGACCGTCCGCCCCGTCCGGCAGCCGGGTGCCGAAGTCGCCGTCGCGCACCGCCGTCAGGCCGGCCAGCAACTGGCGCAACTCGGGCTCGCCCACCTTGCCGGCGGACCGCGTCGACCTCACGCTGGGCACCTGGCCCGACGCCTCGGTCATGACCAACCTCGTTCCGTCATCGATCGCCGGTCCAGCGGCGCTGAAGCCGGCCCAGTGGGCCGCCCCGCGCCGGTGATCTTCACCACCGACGAAGACTTTTTACACAGGGAAACTATTTACTACGGCACCCAGTATGTGCGTGGCAAGTCGCGTCCCGCCGGGCCCGGCTGCCCCTCACGGTGCCCATCCGGTCCGGCAGGGGTCGTGACCTGCGGCGATCCCAGAGGATGAGCCGATCACGAGGATCGGCACCCGGCGAGCGGGTGTCGATCCGGCCACGGCCGGAATGTGTCGCCTCTGCGGCACGTTCGCCGGGGAACGGATCTGGTTCTGGGTGGCGGCCGGAATTCCTTCAAGAATGCGCCCGCCCGGGCCCACAATCTCCTCGTACGCCATTCATGTGCGGCGGGGTGGTGCGGTCGAATGTGACCGGTACTCACGGCGGGACGCATAAGGGGATATCCGGGAAAGGCGAATACTCCTCCGGGTCGCGTCGCCGGTGTCCCGGCGGGAATCCCGTGCCGTCTTCCGTGACGGCCGTGTGGTTGACTGTCCATGCCATGGGTTCGCGAGGTAGTCCTCGCCGGGGCAGCCCGTCTCATGGGAAAGCGGCACCCCGTAGCGGGAAAGGCCGTCGGAACACACGACGGACCATGGGTGATCTTTTCCGTCCGCTCGGATCGCTTGTAGCAGATTCGGAGTGTCTGAGCATGGGTGACAAGACCCGCGGGTCGTACAGATCGCAGGAGACCATCCGTACGCTGTGCGCGGCTGTCGAAGGCCTGGAGTCCCTGTGGGAAAGGGAACGGCACAGCGCCTCCCTGCCCGTCTCCGTGTCGCAACTGCGCGTCCTCCACGCGCTGGAGCGCACGCCCGACGTCAGCCTGCGTGAGTTGGGCGAGGCGCTCGACTCCGCGCCGTCCGCCCTGAGCCGCCTGTGTGCCCGCCTGGAGGCGATGGGTCTGGTCCGGCGGACGCCCAGCGGCAAGAGCCGCAGGGAGATCGCGCTTCATCTGACCGGCGAGGCGAAAGCCTGTCTGCGGGAACTGCGCGCCGCACGGGAACAGGCCCTGGCCGCCGTGCTCGACGCGATGCCGCCCGGCGCGCGGGACGCGCTGGTCGAAGGGGCCGGTGGCCTGCTGTCCGCCCTGGACTCGGCCGCCGACCGCGCCGCAGACGAGTCGGTGTCCCGCTCGGCCTGAGGACGGCGGATACGTCAGCCGGCGCCGGGTCGGGCCGCATCGGGCCGTCCGGCCCAGTCCAGGCACATCACCACCGCGTCGTCCTCCAGGGGCGAGTGCCCGAGGTGCCCTGACAGCTCTGTGAGGACGGCCACCGGTACCTGGGCCGGCGGCAGCAGCCGGGTGGCCTTCATGGTGCGGGCCAGTTTCCGCTCCCCGTACGCCTCCCCGGCGGGCGTGGCGGCGGTGTAGACGCCGTCGCTGGCGATCAGCAGCCGGTCACCGGGCGCCACGTCCACCGTCTCGGTCTCGAAGGGCGTGTCCCCGAACATGCCGAGCGGCAGCTGCGGCTCCAGTTCGAGCCGCTCGACCTCGCCCGCCCGCATCCGCCACAGGCGGGGGGACCCGGCGTCCACGGCCTCCACCCGTCCGGTCGCCAGTGCGAACCGCAGCAGGAGTACGGCGGCGTGGGCGGTGCCCCGGTACTGCGCGAAGACGGCCTCGTCGGCGAGGGCCGCCTGATCGGCCAGTCCCAGCCCGGCCCGGCGGGCATTGCGTACGGCATTCACCACGAGACCGGTCAGCAGTGCGGCGTCCATTCCCCTTCCCATGCCGTTGATGACGGCCACGCTGAGGTGCTCCGGCGAAACGGACCAGTCGAAGCCGTCACCGAAGACCGCGTATGCCGGTTCGAGGTGTGCTCCGAGGGCGAATTCGTCCCTCGCGCACGAGCGACCCGGCAACAGCAGCCACTGCAATTCGGCGGCGAGTGTCAGGCGTTCGGCCCGGCGCTGCACTTCGTACTCGTCGGTCTCCCGTCCGGCCAGCACGATTTCCCGCCCGAGGGCGGTGGCAACAGCGTGGAGTTCGGCCTGTACCGCGGGAGAGTGGGAATGGCCGGGAACGGTCACGGACAGCACACCCAGCCGGTCGCCGCGGACCGTCACCGGAAGATGGACCTCCCGTTCCTCCGACCCGGACGACACGGTGTGCGGTTCCTGCGCGTCGAACGCCCGGCCCTGCGGTGTGCCGTCGACGGAGAGCGGCTCCAGCACCAGCGGGGGCCGCTGGACCGGCTGCAGCGAGCGCATCCCGTAGTCCGCCAGGCGGAGTTCCACCCTGTCGGCGTCATAGTGCTGACGCAGGCAGGTGGCCAGCACGTCCACGAGCCTGTCGGGAGCCGCGGCCTCCAGAGCACGTACTACGGCGATTCTGCGATCCATCGGGTTCCCTACCGCCGCTCGACAGCACTGCACCCCAGCATGCGGGCACGGGCCGGATCTTGCTCAGCCAGCCGCAGGATAGCCTGGGGGCCGCCTGATCATGGTGCGGGTGAGGGGTGGGCCGATGGGTGCGTCAATGCTCTACCAGGTGCTGGAACCGCTGCCGGACGGGGAAACGGCTCTGCGCTTCGCCCGTCAGCTGCTCGCCCGGTTCGGTGCCGGGGCGCCGGAGCTGCCGTCCCTGGCCTTCGAGGACATCGCGACACGGGAACAGTTCCAGCACGCCCGGCGGTACTTCACCGGCGGGGCGTTCTCCCGCTCGACCGGGGACCGGCGGGAGCCGCGCGTCGAGGAACTCTGGGAAACCCTGGACCGCCTGGGCTTTCGGGACAGGTCCGAGGGCTGGGTGGGCACAGAGCTGCAGAGCGAACTGGCCCCCCTGTGGCCCTTGCCCCCGGAGGTCTCGTTCCAGCTGACGAACGGCAGGACACCTCACACCTTTCCCGTCCGCGACCCCGACGAGTGCACCGAGAAGGAGATCGACGACGCGGTCGCGGCCTGCGGCCCGCTGTCGATCGACATCGGCTGGCTCTCGGCACTGCGCGGCCTGCCCAGCGCCAAACTCTGCGGCGTCCAACTCTGCCTCAACAGCAGATGGACCGTGCAGTGCAGTGAGCCCGATCCCGGCCGGCACGCCGTCTACCTGTCCATCGGCACACGAAACCCGGACGAGGCCGCACAGGACTGGCTCCGTGCCACGGGACTCCGCCTCGGGAAGGCGCAGTTGGGATGGTAGAGCGGCGGCCGAGCGGCGCGGAGCGACGGGACGTCGGCATCCAGCTCCCCGAAGGATCCTGGTGGGACTGGGACGTGGTCGCCTGGGACCCCGCCGAGTTCCGGTTGGCGGCCGGGCCCGACCTGTCCTATGCGCACGGCCTGGAGCTGGTCTTCGGCGACCCCGCGTTCGTCAGTTGCCCGGCGCGGTTCGCTGATCCGGTCTTTCGCCCGCCGACGGCCGAGGAACGGTTGCGCGTCACTCGTCGACTCGGTGAGGGGCCGCCCGTTCTCGTCGCCTTAGAGGCGGACGCGGGCGGTTCGGAGCCCGTTTCCTGTCTGATCGCCGCCGAACGGATCGACGTCGTCCACGAGACCGTTCCGCGGTACTGGCGCCCGGACGCGGCCGAGGGCCTGCGCTTCGCGCCACGGGTGCGGCCGCCGACGCCGTCCTGAGTGCCGGGATCAGCGGGCGTGGCCGTCGGCGGATGTCGCGCCACGTGGTGTGGTGCCGGGCGGACGCCTGGTCCGCGGGCCCGGAGTCAGGCCGGCGTCTCGTCCAGGACTGTGCCGAGGTGGGCGAGGACGTGGGGCCAGCCGTGGCCCATGCCGTCGTGGGCCTGGCGGCCCAGCGGGGAGTCCAGGTCGAAACCGGCGTGGGTGAGGAAGAGGCGGGTGCCCCTGCCCTCGGGGACCAGCCGCCAGGTGATCGTCGTGTCGAGGGTGCCCTCGGCGAAGCGGTAGCTCAGCAGCCGCTCGGGCTCGACCTCGGTCACCTCGCACGGCTGGCTGCCCCAGGCGCCCATGTCCAGCGTGAAGCGGTGGCCCACCAGCGGCTTGACGTCTCCCGCCGCCCACCAGCGGGCGTGCAGCGCGGGGTCGGTCAGCGCGGCCCAGACCGCCGACGGGGCGTGGGGCAGGAACTTCTCGCAGTTGATCTCGTTGCTCGCGGTCACGGCGTGTCTTCCTCGTCCAGGAGGTCGCCCAGCGCGGTCAGGCGCTGGTTCCAGTAGTGCTCGAACGGATGCAGCCACTCGCCGACCTCGGCCAGGCCGGCCGGGACCAGGTGGTAGAAGCGGTGCCGCCCGCGCGGCTCCTCGCGTACCAGACCGGCGGCGCGCAGCACGGCCAGGTGCTCGGACACCGCCGGCCTGCCGAGCTCGAACAGCGCGGCCAGCTCACCCGTGGACCGCGGCCCCTCCCGCAGGTGTTCGAGCAGCTTGCGTCGTACGGGGTTGGCCAGAACGCCGAACACGTCAGTGGGCATGGAGCGAGAATACGTCGGGATGTTCCGACGCGTCAATCTTTTCCGACCGGTCCTCTGCTCACTGTGCGCGTTCGGTCCTCGCGCTCGGTGCACGATCCACTGGTGTGTGCGAAGCACCGCCCGGTGTTATTCAATGAGGTGTGCGGTCCGGGTTTCGGGGCCCCGCCGCGCGGGTTCGGGTACGCCCCGGTGCTGTGCCGGGGTTGGCGAGCGAGCTGAGAGAGCCCATGGACTCCACCCCCTCCCCCTCGTCCTCGTCGCCGTTCGACATGGTCAGCAGCGCCCTGGGGCGCTACATCCCGCGGGTCGGAGCGGCGGGGGCCGTCGGCCCTGCCGGCGTGGAGGGCGGCCGCACCGGACGCGGACCCGTTCCCGAGGACCCGGCGGACGATCGTCAGGAGCAGATCCTCGGCGCGGTCAACGTGGACCGGGAGCTGCGGATCACCCACTGCAATCTGGACGCCCCCGTCTTCTCGGGGCTCGACGCCGTGCCCGGGAGCCCGTTCGTCGACCTTCTGCCCCCCGGGGACGTGCCGACGGTCACCCGGCGGCTGCGGCAGGTGCTGGAGACCGGTGAGGCACACGTGGCCCGGGTGCAGCGCCTGCGCCGCGCCGACGGGTCGGAGCTGGTGGTCTCGATGAGCATCCTGAGCGCCGTGGCCCCCCAGGGCGGCCTGACCGTCTCGGTGATCGCCATGGCCAGGCGGCTGCACCTGTACGCCGCCGAGACGGCGATCGGGACCTCACTGGACATCGGCGAGACGGCGCAGTCGCTGGCGGAGTCCCTGCTCGCCTGGGGGGACGTGGCCGCCGTGGACCTCGACTTCGCCGTGTGGACGGGTGAGGGCGTCACCGAGCAGGCGCAGGGACGCATCCGGCTGCGGCGGGCGGCGCTGGTGCCGGACCGCGCATGGCCCGAGGGGTACGTGACGCCGGGAGACGATCTTCCCGGCGACGCCAGCCGGCTGCTGTCCCAGGCGGTACGGCGGGACGACGCCCCGCAGGCCATCGTCATACCCGACCGGAAGGCGGTCGAGCGGGTGCTCGGCAGTCCGCGGCTGGTCCGTGCCCTGGTGCCCGGTGACCGGTCGGCGGGTGTGGCGTGTATTCCGCTGGTCCTGGACGGCGTACCGCCCGTCGTCCTGGGCGTGGCGGAGGTCTGGCGGCGGGCGGACTGGCCCTTCCACGACAGCGAGCTGTTCGACCTCCAGGAACTGGTGGCCAGGACCTCCCACCACGTCGACCTGGCGCGCCAGCACCAGCGGGAGCACACGCAGGTACTGGCGTTGCAGCGCCGACTGCTGCCGCGCACCGGCGGGGACACGATCCAGATCGCCAGCGTCTACCAGCCCGCCACCCCCGACAGCGCTGGCGTCGGCGGGGACTGGGTGAACAGCTTCCCCCTGCCGGACGGCCGTACCGCCCTGGTGGTCGGGGATGTCGTGGGGCACGGTCTGGGGGCCGCGGCGACCATGGGACAGCTGAGCATGGAGGCCCGTGCGCTGCTGTCCGCCGGGCTGGCGCCCGACGAGGTGCTGGAGCACCTGGACGAGACCGTGTCCCTGCTGGACGACGCGGAGTCCGGGCTCGCGGCCGGGTACAGCGCCCTCGGATCGACCTGCTGCATCGCCGTCTACGACCCGGTCAGCCATCGCGTGTCGCTGTCCAGCGCCGGCCACCTGCCGCCGGTGCTGGTGGAACCGGACGGGCGCGCCGGCCCGCTCGCGGTCCGGCCCCATCCCGGCCTGGGCGCCGAGTTCGCGCTGCGGGAGCCGTTCGGCGTGCACACGTTCGCCGCTCCCCCGGGCTCCCTGCTCGCCCTGTACACCGACGGCCTGGTGGAGGATCCCGCCGTGCCGATCGACGAGGGCATCGACAGGCTGGCGGACGCCGTGGCGGCGGTGCACCCCTGGGACACCCTGCAACAGGCCGCGCGGCGCGTCGTCGCCACGCTGGCCCCGGTGCGCCAGCGTGACGACGTCACCCTGCTGCTCGCGCGCACGATCGGCTACCGCAAGGGGGACACGGCGACGTGGCGGCTGCCCGCCCGCGACGACGCGGCGGACCGGGCACGCACCCTGGTCGCCGCGCTGCTGCGGCGCTGGCACACCCGCGACGACACCCGGGACAGCGTGCTGCTGCTGGTCAGCGAGTTGGTGACCAACGCGGTCCGCTTCGCCGAAGGGCCCATCACGGTACGGCTGATCAGGTCCGGCCACGGACTGCTGTGCGAGGTGGCCGACACGGGCAACGGCAGACCGCGTCTGGGCCGGGGCGGCCTGCTCGACGACCACGGCCGCGGTCTGCACGTGGTCCACCGGCTCACCACCCGCTGGGGAGTGCGGTGGACGGACACCGGAAAGGTGGTCTGGGCGGAAGTCGCGAGGTGACGGGGCTCCGAGCCGGGGGCGTCCGGAGACCGGCGCCGACGGCACGGGAGCGGTGCCGGTGCCGTCGCGCCGCCGTCGGGTGCGCCGGTGGCGGCACCGGCTCACGGACGGGCCGCCGCCCCCGCTTCCCCGGATGTCACGAACGCCTGCCGGCAGGCGTCACAGCCACTCCCCCTCCAGGGCGGTCGCGGTGAGGCCCGGGGCCGCCGCGTACAGGACGGCACGGCTGCCCGGCTTCTGCCCTGCGTCGTAGGCCCTGCGCATGATGTCGAAGACGGCGGCGCCGCCCCGGTTCCCGGTGGTGTAGCTGGCTCGGCTGTAGTCCAGGAGTCCGGCCGGCCAGTCCTCCGGCATGGTCTGCTCCATGTACTCCAGCACCTTGGTCCCGCCGGGGTGCGCGAGCAGCACGTCGGGGTGCCAGGAGCCGGGGTCCTCCTGGTAGCGGACGCGGAGCCACTCCCACATCGCGGTGACCGTCTGCTGTACGGCGCGCGGCCCGCGCCGGTCCATGACGAAGTGGGTGCCGTCCGCCCGCGTCTCCAGACGGTGCAGATCCTGGGTGCCGGGCAGGGTGTGGTTCCAGGAGGCGTCGAGCCGCAGCATGGACTCGGGTCGCGGGCGGCCGGTGACCACGGTGGCGACGGCGGTGTCCGCGAACAGCAGCCGGACGATCAGGGACTCCAGGGTGTCGTCCGCGGGCTGGTAGGTCGTGCTCAGCGCCTCCGCGATCACGACCAGGACCACGCGGTCCGGGTCGGCGGCCACGAGGTCCGCCGCCAGCGCGAGGGAGCGGGTGCCGGCGATGCAGGCCCACTGCGTGGCCGGCAGCAACAGCACGTCGTCACGCAGCGGGAGCCTGTTGGCCAGGGCGACGTCCAGCCCCGGCAGGGCCGGCGTGGTGGAGTTGCTGGTGATGACGCAGTCGACGTCCGACGCGTCCAGTCCGGCGATCTGCAGGGCGCCGCGCGCCGCGCGCTCCCCGTAGGACTGCACGGCCTCCCACGCGGGCGCGGTGCGTTCCTGGACGGTCTGCGGCGCGGGCACCGCCTCCAGGGCGGCGATCGCGCGGTCCACGTCCTCGCCGGCGAAGCCGTCACGGACCAGCGCCTCCCGGGCCGCCCCCAGGTCCCCGGCCGGCAGGCCCTTGCCGGGCGCGACGGCGGTCTCCAGCGGCAGCATCCAGCCGCGGGTCTCGATGCCCGTACTGGCCGCTATGCCGTCGATCCGCGGCGCCCACGCCGCTTCCGGGTGCCGGCCGCGCACCTCCGCCACGATCTGGCTGGTCTCCACGGCGTGCTCGCCGTGTATCACGGCAGGAGGGCAGAGGTAAGCGGCCATCAGGGGGCACCTTTCTGAGGGGTACGCGGGGGAACGCCACGAGTGCTGTGTCATGGGTCACTTCGGCACGGGACGCCCAAGTTGATGCCGATGCGCTCCACTTCGGGCGCCAGCATCCGTATCGAGCATGGACGCTAAAAGGACATTTCCGCTGTGATCCAGGCAACTCGGGCGCATGTTGGCGTGGTGACACGGCACACACCGCCGAGGGGGCCGCGGTGCGGCGGAGTGTCGTACGCCACTACTGACGTGGGGTCAGCCAGAGGGCCGTCGTCGGCGCCGGTCGATTTCGCCGGACCCGGCATCAGCGGCGGGTTACTGTACGAGCACGCCGCGTTGCCCACGGCCCCGCCGAGGAGGAATCCTGTGCCATCGCCCTGCGACCCCCAGCACGCGCCCGCCGGCGATGTGGGCGCGGCCCTCATGATGATCGACTCCCGGCTCAAGGCCGTCTACGACGACAACCTCGGTTCCGACGCCGAACAGCGGGCGCTGACAGCGCAGTTCGCCGCGTCCTTGGGTCCGAGCGGGCTCGATGACCTGGTGGACGGCGCCTGCACGCTCATCTACATGTTCATGCGGTGGCTGGAGATGGCCTACGAGGACCACGACAAGGACGTCATCGAGTGCGTGGTGCCCAGCCTCGTGGCCACGCTGCGCATGATGCCGAAAAGCGTCCGCCCCGAGGCCATCCCCACCATGGCCGGTCTGGTCGTCGCCGCGGGGACGGGCCTGAGTCCCAGCCTGTGGCGCAAGCAGCTGGGGAGCTGGACCAAGGATGAGATGAACCCCCTGGAGGCCACCGCCTTCCTGCTCGCGGAGCACATCAACCGGCTCACCGACGACCGGGACTTCGCCACCCGCATGATCATCGAAGCGCTGTCGGGTGCGGAGGAGGAGTGACGCTTCGGCGTCGCGACTACCGACCCGCCACCGCAGGCCGCATGGCGGGTAGGCCCTCGAAGTGCCGTTACGGCGCTCGCCGTTCGGCTCCCCGGTGCGCCGGCCGCCACCTCGACGAGATGATCCGCACGGCCCACTGGCCGGCCTGCGGTCACGGAGGGACCCGATGATGCCCGCGGTCCGGGATGCCGACCGCACCGGCACCCATGGCACCGTCCGCTTCAGCGACGGCCGGTGGACCCTGATCATCGGGGTGCAGCTCGGGGTCCGCGGGGGCGGTCACGTCTCGACGGGACGGCCTTCTTCCGGCACCTCGCCACGAACGGGACGTGCTCTTCGCCGGCCCGGAGGCGACGTGCAGGACCGTGCTTCGGATGTCACGGTGAGGGAACTCGGGGCGGCATGATGCGGACTCTTGTACGGGGAAGCGCGGCGGGTGCCGCGGGAACGACCGTGCTGAACGCGGTGACCTACGCCGACATGGCGTGGCGGGGACGGCCCTCCAGCCAGGCTCCCGCCCAGGTCGTGGACCAGATCGCCCAGGAAGCAGGGCATCCGGTGCCCGGTTCGGGCGGCATCCGCGACAACCGGCTCTCCGGTCTGGGCGCTCTGTCCGGCATCGCCGTCGGCTGCGGAACCGGGGCGGCCGTGTCACTGCTGCGGCGCGTCGGCATCCGTATGCCCTGGTGGCTGGGCGGGGCGGTCACCGCCGCGCTGGCCATGGCCGCCACCGACCTGCCGATGGCGCGGCTGGGTGTGAGTGACCCGACGAGCTGGTCGGCCAAGGACTGGGCCTCCGACGCGGTGCCCCACCTGCTGTACGGGCTGGTGACGTACGGCATCGTGACCGCCTCGGACCGTCGGCCCTGAGGCCCGCCGCGCGGGAACGGCCGCGCTCCGGCAGCCGGTACCGGTCGGCCTCTCTACGTCGGCGGCGACGTCCGGCTGATGCCCGGCGCCCGGCGGTGCCGCCCCGGTCGCCCGGCCCCTGCTCACCGCATACGCTGCGAAGTGTGCAGCTCCCCATTTGCGATGCAAGGACGGATCATGAGTGACAGCGGAGAGTTTCGCGAACGACTCCAGCACATGCGTGAGAAGGCCCAGGAACTGATGGCGGCCGCGCAGGACACGAACGATCCCGCGAAGCGGCAGCAGCTTCAGGAGAAGGCCCGCCGGCTGCAGAGCCAGAGTGAGCAGGAGAGCGCGATGCGGAGCGGAGACATCTATCCCTCGGAATGAGGCAGCGATGTCTTCCCTCGCTGGTCGGCGTCTGTGCGCGTGTAGGTGAGGAAGGCGGCGCCGCCGGGCAGCACGGTGTGGTCGGGTGAACGCGCGCGGATCGGCGCCTGTCCTCCCCGCGAACAAGGGGATGCCCGCGCCGATGACGACCGGGTTGACCTTGAGGACGAGTTCGTCGATCTCCGGGTAGAGGGCGCCGGCCAGCTCGGCCCCGCCGACCAGCCAGATCCCCTTGCCCTCCTGGGCCTTGAGCCTCCGGACCGTCGCCGACGGATCCTCGGCGACGACCTCGACGGCAGCGTCCGGGCTCTGCGTGAGCGTGCGGGAGAAGACGTAGTGCCGCAGGTGCGGATAGGCGTCGGTGATGCCGGCGTCCAGTCCGAGCTGGTACGAGCGGCGGCCCTCCACGACGGTGTCGAAGCGGGTACCGGGCGCGGTCACGCCCAGCGCGGCGCGGGCGGGGGCCGGCAGCGCCTCCGGATAGTGCGCGATCATGTGCTCCAGGTAGTCGGGGGTGACGGTGAGGAATCCGCCGGGACCGCTGGGGTCACCCCCGTCGGGGCCCGCTATGAAACCGTCGAGCGTGGTGGCGACGTAGTAGGTCAAGGTGCGCACGGCGATCGTCCTCCGCTGGTCCGTCGTCTGCTGAGCGCCGTACGGGCGCAGCCCTCGAACAGGCTTGCCCGGTACGGGCGTTCAGGCGTCCCGGAGAACCATACGGTCCCGCTGGTCAGTCGGTTGTTGATCAGCTTGCCCGGGTGGGACGGCGGGGTCAGACCAGGTCGCGCATGCGTCGGACCGGGCCGGCGAGGAGGATCGCCGGGCTGATCGTGGAGAGCGCGGCCATGAGGGCGAGGGAGGCGCGGGTCCCCCACAGGGCGGCGGCGCCTCCCGCGGCCAGCGCACCGAAGGGGATCGCGCCCCAGGAGATGAAGCGGACCGTGGCCATGACGCGCGGCAGGAGTTCCGGGGGCGTGGCCGTCTGCCGGTAGGTGCGGGCCACGATGCTCGTCACCACCACCGCCCCGCAGAAGCCGCCGTTGCCGACGGCGAACAGCGCGAGTGCCGCGGAGTGGCCGGCGAGGGGGATCAGCGCGGCGAAGCACGGGGCGGCGAGCGCGGCCCGGCGCAGCGCGCGCCCGCTGCCCAGGCGCGCGACGATCCGGGGCGTGAGCGCCGCGCCGACGAGGGTGCCGAGGCCCTCGGTCGCGAGCAGTACGCCGACCAGGGCGGGCGGTGCGTCGAGTGTGCGGACCAGGAAGACGGGAATGAGCGCCATCAGGCCGCCACAGACGAAGTTGACGGCGGTCGCGTCGGCCGTGCAGGGGCCGATGACGGGGTGGCGGACGACGTACCGCCAGCCTTCGCGGATCATTTCGCCCACGCCGCGCCGCGGGCCCTCCTGGGCGGGGTGCGGGACCCGCGGCAGGCTCCCCATGAGCGCGGCCGAGACGACGTAGCTCACCGCGTCGACCGCGATCGAGGCCGCCGCGCCGAGCAGCTGCACGAGGACCCCGCCGAGGGACGGGCCACCGAGCTGGGTCGCGGCCCGCGTGCCGGAGGTGAGGCTGTTGCGGGCCGTGAGTTCCTCCTTGCTGACGATGGACGGCAGGAACGTCGAGTTGCCGACGTCGAAGACGACGGACGCCAGCCCGACCACCAGGGCCACGACGACCAGCTGCCCCAGGCTCAGCACGCCGAGCGCGGCAGCGGCCGGCACCGAGGCCACCGCCACGGCCCGGACCACGTCCATCGCCACCTGCGTGCCGCGCAGCGGCAGACGGTGGACGAGGACACCCGCCGGGAGGCCGATCAGGAGCCAGGAGGCGAAGCCCGCGGCCGTGATCAGGCTGACCTCGAACGCAGACGCGTGCAGGACCAGGACCGCGAGCAGCGGAAGGGCCACCGCCGTGACCGCGTCGCCGATCCCGCTCGCGGTGGAGGCACCCCAGTAGCGCCAGAACGCCGCCAGGCGCGTCGCGGTGTCCGGCCGCCCCTCCCGCGCTTCCCGCCCGTGCACCGTCGTCGTCATGACCGCCCCCTGCGACCTCGAGTAAGTCTCTTTAGGGAACTCACTATACTCATGGATCATGCGATACACAGAGCTCGGCGACCCGGACTGCGCGATCGCGCAGGCCCTGACGGTGGTCGGTGATCCGTGGACGCTGCTGCTCATCCGCGACGTGGCGGGCGGGGCGCACCAGTTCGACGTGCTCCGCGAGGGACTCGGCATCAGCCGGAAGGTCCTGACGGAGCGTCTGAAGTCACTGGTCACGGACGGGGTGCTGGAGAAGCGGCTCTACAGCCCGCACCCTCCCCGCTACGAGTACCACCTGACGCCCGCCGGACGCGGCCTGCTCCCGGTCCTCGTCGCCCTCCAGGACTGGGGCGGACGCCATGTGATGGGCGACGGCGCCCTGTCGGCCACCAGCGCGGCCGACTCCGCGGAGACCCGCCGGGTGCACGCCCTGGTGGGACGACGGCTCCCCGAACTGGAACTCGCCGGCCCCCGGGGCGAGCCGGTCGACCCGGTCTCCACGGAGCACGCCTGGACGGTCCTGTACTGCTTCCCGGGGGCCTACGCACCCGGCGGGCACGACTACCCGCCGGGCTGGGGGCTGATCCCGGGCGCCCGCGGCTGCACGCTGGAGTCGTGTACGTACCGCGACCGGATGGCCGAGTTCGCCGAGCGCGACGCGCGGGTGCACGGCGTCAGCACGCAGCGCCCCGACCAGCTCGCCGCCTTCGCGGAGCACGAGCGGATCGCGTTCCCCCTGCTGTCCGACGCCGACCTGCGGCTGGCGGCGGCACTGCGGCTCCCCACGTTCCGCGCGGCGGGAGTGGACCGGCTCAAGCGGCTCACCCTCGTCCTCGACTCCTCCCGGACGGTGCGCGGCGTGCTGTACCCGCTCGACGACCCGGCGGGCTCCGTGGAGGAGGCTCTGGCACTGGTCGACTCGCTGGCCGGGGCCTGAGGGCTCCGGCGGGGCGGGGAGTCTCGGGCGGGGCGGCGTTGCGGGGGCCGGGGCGCGCCACAACCCCTGGTTGTGGCCGTAGGGTGTCGGCGTGGACCTCGACACCGTGCGGACCTTCGTCGCCGCCGCCGACGCGGGGCGGTTCCAGGACGCGGCCGCCGAGCTGGCGGTGACCCAGCAGGCCGTCTCCAAGCGCATCGCCGCGCTGGAACGCCGGCTGGGTGTCCGGCTGTTCACCCGTACCTCGCGCGGAGCCGAGCTCACCATCGACGGGCAGGCGTTCCTGCCGCACGCCCGCGAGTTGCTGCGTGTCGCCGAGCGCGCGGTCGCGTCCGTGCGCACCGGCCGCCGTCCGCTGCGCGTCGACGTGATCGCCTCACGCGGAGCCGCGTCGGGCCTGATGCGCGGCTTCCACCGGGCCCATCCAGAGATCGACCTCGACGTGCTGATGCTGTTCGACATCGATACGGCCGTCGCCGCCATCCGGTCCGGGTCGATCGACGCGTCCTTCCGCGCCGTCGGCGTGCCCGACCGGCCCCTTCCCGACGACATCGAGTCCGTCCGGGTCCTCGATGAGCCGCTCCAGCTCCTCACCGGGCCCGGCCACGCGCTGGCGGCCGCCAAGTCGGTGACGCTCCCCCAGCTCGTCGGGCACCGGATCTGGATGCCCGGCATCGTGCCCGGCACCGAGTGGGCCGCCTACTACGACGACCTCGTCGCCGAGTTCGGCCTCACCATCGAGGCGACCGGCCCCAACTTCGGCTCCGACGCGCTGCTCGACACGATCGCCGACACCCCGGCCCTGGCCACCTTCATGGGCGGGGACACGCGCCTCGTCTGGCCCGCCGGTCACGGACTGCGCCGTATCCCGGTGACCGGCCCCGAGCCGGTCTACCCGCACTCGCTCCTCTGGCACCGCGACAACCCCCACCCGGCGCTGACCACCCTCCGCGCCCACCTGGCCGCCACGACGGCCGCCCCCGGCGCCGCCGGGACCTGGACGCCGGGCTGGGTGACTCCCGGCTGAACCGAGCTGAACCGCGAGCCCGGCGCAGGTCAGGCGGCGGGCACCGTGATACAGGGGGCCGCCCGGTTCGCCGTGGCGATCGCGGTGTCGGTGCGGGCGTGGATGACCAGGCGCGTGCACGCGGCGTCGGCGTTCGCCTCCAGCAGGCGCCGTGCCGGGGCACTGTGGGTGGCCACGGACGTCAGCAGGCCGAGGCCGCTGCACATGCGGTGGACCCGCAGCACGGTGCCGACCGCCGTGTCGGTCGCCGCGCCCTCGTCGAGCACGATGACGACGGAGCCCGGCCGGTGCGCGTGGACCAGGTCGCTGATCCGCCCGTACAACGCAGGCGCCGCGTCCTTGGCGTCGGTGTCCTCGCCGACGGTGACGACGAGCACCCCCCCGCTCGCATGAACGAGAGAGCATCACGATCCCCCCGTTCCTTCTGCGGCGATCGGTTCCCCGCTCGGGTACCCGTGCCGGGCCGGTCATCCGCTCGTGACCAGCGGCCTGTTCACCGGCCGGCCGTACGTGAAGGCCGCCGGAATGCCGGGTACGCGGTGGACACCGTCGTGTGCGCGGTGCACGCGTGGACGCCGGCCCCGCGCCCCGGGGCTGATCTTGCCCGAGGTGGACGGTCTGGACGACGAACAGCGCGTCCAATATGAACTGCTGGACCGTGACTCGTACCCGCGCGGTGGTCCGCTGATCCCGGGCGGCCCGCCACGCCGGCCCCGGCCCGGGGCAGGCCCTACCTGGGGTGCCGGCGCCGGCCCAGTCGGGCACCGAGGAGGACGAAGTCGACGACGAGGACGATCACCCCGATGATCAGCAGGTAGATCAGTCCCTTGACCGCCAGACCGACGGCGCCCAGGATCACGGCGACGAGAAGCAGCAGGAGGAACAGGCTCACGGCTCTCTCCGATCGGTCAGCGCCGCCCGAGGCGGCGTTCCCCGCGGGCGCCCTGCTCGTAGGGAAGGTCGTAGTGCGCGAAGACCGCGGACTCGTCCTCCGCGGGGAGTTCGCCGTCCGGGTCGATCGCCGGGGCGTCCTTGACCACGCTCCTGCTGTAACGCACCCTCAGGTACCCGGGCCCGACCCGCGCCTGGTCCAGCGGTACGAACACCAGTCGGCGCCGGGTGGGCAGGCCGACGGTCACCGTCGCGAAGGCGGGCACGTCGGTGAGGGTGTCGACGTAGACGGACTCCAGGGTGCCGATCTTGCGGCGGTCCGCGTCCACCACGTCGTGACCGCGCCACTCCCGGATGTTGTCGGCCTCGAACATTCCTGGCCTTCCTCTCGTTACGGATGCACCTCTTCTCCTACCCCGTCTGGGCACACCTGTCGCAGCACGTTCGCGGGGGCCGAGGGCGCGCGGGGCGGGTGACTCCCGGGTGCCCGTGCCCGCCTCGCCCGGCAGGATCGGATCAGGGTTCCCGGGCCGCCCGTGTTTCGTCACGCGGCGCCCGGGATACCCCGCGAAGGCCGGGCCCCGGGTCTCACGAACGGTCGGAGCCGGGACCTCGCGTCCGCGTACACCGTCGCTGTGAAGGTCGGTCGCCATGTCTCACGCCCCTTCCCCCGCAGGCCACAGCCGTGTCACGCCGGCCAGGCCCGTCGCTCCGGCGGTGGGCTCCGTCCGTCGGCCGGCCACCGGCCGGGGCGGGCGGGGCGTGTGTGGCGGTACGGCTCTGGTGACGGGCGCCTCCTCGGGCATCGGCGCCGCCGTCGCCCGCCGGCTCGCGGCCGAGGGAGGCTGGCGGCTGGTGCTCAACGGGCGGGACGTCACCCGGCTGGAGCAAGTGGCGAGGCAGGTGTCGGCGACGGCCTTCGCGGCGGATCTGACCCGGCCCGGCGCCGACCGCCGGCTGACCGAGCACGTGCTCGGCGAGGTGGGGGCCGTCGATCTGCTGGTGGCCGGCGCCGGGGTCGGCTGGGCCGGCGACTTCGTGGGGATGCCGCACGCGTCGATCGAGGAGGTCGTGAACGTCGACCTGCTGTCCACGGTGCACCTCGTACGCACCGTGCTGCCGCACATGGTCGCGGCCGGATCGGGACGCGTGGTGCTCATCGGATCCCTCGCGGGCAGCGTGGGTGTGCGCGGGGAGGCCGTCTACTCGGCCGCGAAGGCCGCTCTGGCCGCGTTCGCGGACGCCCTGCGGTACGAACTGCGCGGCAGCGGTGTGGGGGTCAGCCTCGTCGTGCCCGGCGTGGTCGACACCCCGTTCTTCGACCGGCGCGGCGCCCCCTACCAGCGGTCACGGCCCAGGCCCGTGCCGGCCGAACGGGTCGCGGACGCCGTCTGGACCGCCGTACGGCGCGGCAAGGACGAGGTGTACGTCCCCGGCTGGCTGCGTCTTCCCATCCGGGTACGGGGCACGACGCCGGGGCTCTACCGGCGGCTCGCCGCCCACTTCGGGTGAGGTGGCATGACCGCCCTCACGGTCGTGCTCGCCCTGCTCGCGGCCCTCTCCAACGCCTCGGCCTCGGTGCTGCAGCGGCAGGCCGCCGTGGAGGAGTCGGACGACCACACCGGGGTGGAGAACGCCGTGCGGCGACTCGGACACCTGCTACGGCGGCCGCACTGGCTGGCCGGGACGGGTCTGCTCGTGCTGTCCAGCGTGCTGCAGGCCTGGGCACTGGCAGTGGGCAGCCTGTCGCTGGTCCAGCCGCTGCTGGCCGCCGAGTTGCTGTTCACCCTGGTCGTGGGCAGTTTCGTGTTCCGCCGTCCCCCCGACCGGCGGACCTGGCTCGCGTTCGCCGCGCTCGCGGTGGGACTGGCGGTCTTCCTGCTGTCGGCGTCCCCCCAGCCCGGCCGTTCGACGGCCTCGCCCGGGGCCTGGCTCGTGGTGGGCGTGGTCATGTTCTGCGTCGTGACGCTGCTGGTGCTGATCGCGCGTCCGACGCGGGGCACCGCGCGGGCGGCCCTGCTGGGCCTGGCGTCCGCCGTGTCCTTCGCCACCACGGCCGCCCTGCTGAAGGAGGCCGTCGGGATGCTCGAACACGGGCTCCCGGTCATGCTGGCCCACTGGTCGCTGTACGCGACGGCGGGCGCCGGGTTCGTCGCCTTCCTGCTGCTGCAGGCCGCGTTCCGCGCCGGGTCGCTGGCCGCCTCGCAGCCCACGCTCACCCTCGGCGACGCCATCACCAGCGTGGCGCTGGGCTGGGCGCTGTTCTCGGAGGCCATCGACCTCGGGCTGCGGGTGCTCCCTGAACTGATCGGCATCGCGCTGATCGGGGCGGGCAGCATCGGACTGGCGAACGCCCCGTCCGTCAAGGGCGGCTGGGACACGGAGCCGGGCGGTCGCCGGCAGGACGAGGGCGGGGCGCACGTGCCGACGCCCCGCGGACACTGACCCGGTGAGGAGGCGGTCCCCGATGGCTCCGGGTTCCCGGCGGGCGTGGCGGGCCGCGGCCGTGCTGCTGCCGCCGGCCGTCGCGGGCGCGCACATCGGCCCGGCGGCCACCTGGCTGCCGGACGTACGGCGGCTGCTGTTCCCGGGGCTGTCCGGCACCGGCCACCGCCGGCACATCGCGCTGACCTTCGACGACGGGCCGGACCCGGCCTCGACGCCGCGTTTCCTGGACGCGCTGGACGCGCTCGGGGTGCGGGCGACCTTCTTCGTCCTCGGGGAGAACGTGGCCCGCCATCCGGCGCTGGCCGTGGAGACGGTGCGGCGGGGCCACGAACTCGCGGTGCACGGCTGGACCCACGAGCGGCCCTGGTGGCCCTCCCCCGCCCGTGACATCGCCGGGGTGGCCCGGACGGCCGGCACGCTGTACGACGTCACCGGACAGCAGCCGCGCTGGTACCGGCCGCCGTACGGGATCCTCACGTCCGGCCGCTGGCTGGCCGCCCGGCGGGCCGGGCTGCGGACCGTGCTGTGGTCCGCCTGGGGCCGGGACTGGACGGCGGAGGCGACCCCGGAGTCCGTACGGGCGCTCGTGGCGGCCGACCTGCGCGGTGGCGGGACCGTCCTGCTGCACGACTCCGACCGGCTCGCGGCCCCGGGCTGCTGGCGCTCCGCGCTCGGCGCGCTCCCCGGCCTCGTGGACGGCTGCCGGGAGGCGGGGCTGACGGTCGGCCCCCTGCGCGAACACGGCCCGGCCTGGGAACCGCCACCGGACCCGCACCGGCCGGCACACCCGGCCCGGGCGCACGAGGGCGCCGGGTCACGGTGAGCCTGGCGAACTGGGCACGGTGACCGCTGCTCGCCCGGTTCAGGTGGTGCTCCGCGGTGGCCCGGTGAGGCGGGTGACGTGGTCCATCGGGTCGCTTCGGAAGAGGGCCCGGCCGCGGGCCGTTCGGGCCGGGCGGGTGGTGCCCGACTCGGTGAGTGCGCCGAGGGCGCGCAGCAGTGCGGGGCCGTCCGCGGCGAGTTCGGAGACCCCGAGGCCGGCCATCTGCCGTACGCCCTCCACGCCGTGGCCGGGCAGCGGGCGGTAGCCGATCACGGGCAGGCCGGCGGCGAGGGCCTGCACGGCGGTCTGCCCGGCGGCGTTGTCGACGAGGGCGTACGAGGCTCCCAGCAGGCCGGGCATGTCGTCGACCCAGTCCAGGGCGAGGGCGCCGGGCACCCGGGACGCCTCGGCGAGGAGCCGTTCGTTGCGGCCGCACAGCACCACGGGCAGATACCCGGCGCCGGCCAGCAGCCCGGCGGTGGCGGCCGGGCGGGACGCCGCTCCCCAGGCGCCGGCGGAGAGCAGGACCGGGGGGCGGCCGGGCGCCCGGGCGGTGAAGCGGGCCCGCCAGCCGGCGGTGTCCGCGGCCGGGCGGAGGAAGGCCGGCGCGGTCACCGGGCCGGTCGTCACCACGGGGACGGACAGGGAGCGCCGTACCTGGTGGGCGGCCGGGTCTGTAAGGCACAGGTACTGGTCGTTGCCCGGGTGGAGCCACTGCCGGTGTACGGCGAAGTCGAGCAGGAACACGGCGCTCGGCACCCGCAGTTCGCCCCGGGCCCGGAGATGGCCGGTGAGCTGGGCGGCCAGATGGAAGACCGACACCACCACGTCGGCGCCCAGCCGGTCCACCAGCGCCGTCAGCCGGTCGCCGGCCAGCCGGGCGAGCGGTACGCCGCTGGGGCGGGGGCCGGTGCCGTCGCGCAGGAAAGCGCCGTACAGGCCGGCGTACACCCAGGGGAAGTGGCGTACGGACGCCTGGTAGAAGCGGCGCAGCCCGGTCCCGAGGCCGTGGGGCAGGAGGGCGAGGACATCGGCCACGTGGGGCTGGTGGCCGTGGGCCTCGGCGCGGCGGGCGAGTTCGGCGGCCACGGTGTCGTGTCCGGCGCCCATGCTCGCGCTGACGATCAGCACGCGCCGGGGGCGGCTCGCCGGAGTCCGGCCCGGGGACGACGTCTCGGCGGATGTAGGCACGGCTTCCGGTTCCCCGGTGGGACCGGACGCCAAACGGGCCGTCCGTGGGGGGCGTTTCCGGGTGACATGCGAGCGACACATCCGAATCTTTGCATAGTGCAATGAATCGAACGGCCCAGCCGGATACCCGTACGGCGCAACGCAGTCGGAGAAGCGAGTGGAAGGAGGTGGCCCTCGTGGCCACGCAACCGCGTATCGAAGACCACCCGGACCTGATGTCCATGCGTGCGCATTACGCCCAGGCGTCCGCACGGCCGTCGCTGCAGGCGGCCGAGAGGCTGAGCCTGCTGACCGGCCTGTACATGGCGATCTCGCCATGGGTGGTGGGCTTCGACGGCAACCCGCTGGCCGCCAGCAACCTCGTCACCGGTATCGCCCTGGCCGTGCTGGCCCTGGGCTTCGGCTCCGCCTACGAGCGGACGTTCGGCATGGGCTGGGTCGCCGCCGCGATCGGCGCGTGGACGATCATCAGCCCGTGGGCGGTGCAGCACGCGTCCGCGACGACGGGGACGATCGTCAGCAACACCATCACGGGAGCCGTCGCGGTACTGCTGGGGCTGGCGACCATGGCCATGGCGGCACGAGGCCGCGGGCACCGCTCCTGATCCGCACGGTGGCAGGCGCGCGCACGGCGGTCGCCGTGCCGCGCCTGTCCTTGTCTGTGCCCTCGGCCGCCGCGATCCGCGCGGCCGGGGGAGAATGCTGCTGTCGGCCATCGTCCGCGGCGACTGCGGGCGGGCTGGCGGCGGCGAGCACGGGAGGAGAGCCCGTGAGGCAGTTGCGGCGTGGCCTGCACCGTGCGTGGGAGTGGGTCGGTGTGCACGCCCTGTTCGGGCACGGCAAGGAGCTCGAACTCATGCACAGGGCCATGGGGTTCGCCACGCTGGCCCTGGTGACCCTGGCCCCGCTGCTGATCGTGGTCGCGGCGGCGGACCCGCTGGTGCGGGGAGGTTTCGCCGCATGGCTGGCCGACGGCATGGGTCTGTCGGGGAAGTCGGCCCGGGCCCTGACCATCGTGATCAGTCCGCCGCACAACGTCATCGGCACGACGAGCGTGTGGAGTGGTGTCCTGCTCGCCGTGTTCGGCGTGTCCTTCGGCGGCAGTGTGCAGAACGGCTACGAGCGGATCTGGGCGCTGCCGCCCGGCCGCTGGCACCGGATCTGGCGGCAGGCGACCTGGCTGATCGCCCTGATGGCCTATCTGTACCAGGAGGTGCAGACCCGGACGGCGCTGCACGGCTTCGCGCGCATCTCGCTGTCGTCGGCGACCGGGCTGGTGTTCTTCTGGTGGGGCCAGCACTTCCTGCTGGGCGGTCAGGTCCGCTGGCGGTCGCTGCTGCCGGGCGCGGTGGCGACCATGATCGGGCTGGGCGGGCTGCGGGCCTTCTCCTCACTCGTGTTCACCCCGCTGATCGTGACCAACGCGCTGAGCTACGGCGCGGTCGGGACCGTGCTGGTGGTGGAGTCGTGGCTGATCGGGGTGGGGTTCGTCGTGTACGGGGGTGCGCTGTTCGGCCGCTGGTTCTGTGAGCACCACTGGATGCCGGGGCAGCGGCACACCACGGCGGAGGAGCCGGCCGGGGGGCCGGGGGGTGAGGAGCCGCCCGCGGGGGCCGGGGGCGAGGAGCCGACCGTGGACGAGTGAGCGGTCGGGCGGGGCAGGTCAGGGGAGTTCCTGCTCGGCCCAGATGATCTTCCCGTCGGGGGTGTAGCGCGTCCCCCAGCGGAGCGCCAGCTGGGCCACCAGGAACAGTCCGCGGCCGCCCTCGTCGGTGCTGCGGGCGTGCCTCAGCCGCGGGGCGGTACTGCTCGCGTCGGAGACCTCGCAGGTCAGCCGGGCGTCGTGGAGCAGCCGTAGCCGGATGGGCGCTTCGGCGTAGCGGATGGCGTTGGTGACCAGTTCGCTCACGACGAGCTCCGTCGTCATCGCCAGCTCGCCCAGGCCCCAGTCGGTGACCTGGCGGGTCGCGGCGGCCCGGACCCGCGCGACGGCGGCGGGATCGGCCGGCACGTCCCAGGAGGCGACCCGGTCGGCCGGGAGGGCGCGGGTGCGGGCCAGGAGGAGGGCGATGTCGTCGGGCTGAGGCCCGGGGACCAGTTGCTGCACGGCGGACGCGCACAGCGTGTCCAGGTCCGCTGCGGTGGTGGCGAGGACCTCGGCGAGCCGGGTCATGCCCTGTTCCATGTCACGGTCGGTGCCCTCGATGAGGCCGTTGGTGTAGAGGCCGAGCAGGCTGTTCTCGGCGAGTTCGAACTCGGTGGCCTCGAAGGCCATGCCGCCCAGTCCGAGCGGGGGTCCGGCGGGTATCCGCGGGAAGTGGGCGTGCCCGTCGGGGGCGACGACGACGGGGGGCGGGTGTCCGGCGCGGGCCATGGCGCAGCGCCGGGCGACCGGGTCGTAGACGGCGTACAGGCAGGTGGCGCCTACAAATCCGGCCGTGTTCCGGTCGGCGGGCCGGCGCCCGGCCTCCTCGTCGCCGAGCCGCAGCACGAGGTCGTCGAGGTGGGCGAGGAGTTCGTCGGGGGGCATCTCCATGTCGGCGAGGGTCTGCACCGCCGTACGCAGTCTGCCCATGCTCGCCGCGGCGGTGATGCCGTGACCGACGACGTCGCCGATGACGAGGCCGACGCGGGCGCCGGACAGGGGGATCACGTCGAACCAGTCGCCTCCGACGCCGCCGGTCGCCTCCGCCGGCCGGTAGGAGGAGGCCACCTCCAGCGCGGTACCGCCGGTCAGGGCGTGAGGCAGCAGGCTGCGCTGAAGGGTGACCGCCGCCGTGTGCTCGCGGGTGTAGCGGCGGGCGTTGTCGACGCAGACCGCGGCCCGGGCGACCAGTTCGCGGGCGAGGAGGACGTCGTCGGGCGCGAAGGGGACGGGATTGACGGAGCGGGCGAACGTGGTGAGGCCCAGCGCGGTGTTGCGGGCCCGCATGGGCACGGAGATGAGGGAGTGCAGGCCGTAGCGGCGGATGCGGTCGGCGCGCTCGGGGTGGGCGGAGACCCACTGGTCGTCGTCGGGGTCGAGGACGGGTATGAGGACCGGCTCGCCCTTCAGGATCAGGTGCATGCCGTGCGGCGGCGGCAGGAAGTCGACCGCCTCGCCGATCCCGGCGACCGATTCGGGGCAGCCCTCGCGGACGGAGCTCAGTCCGGCGCGGCGCATCACGGGACGGGCGTGGGCGGGTCCGGCGTCGGTCAGCCAGGCGCCGTGGCCCTCGGTGCTGAGGACCGGTTCGAGGAGGTCGACGATGACGAAGTCGGCGAAGCGGGGTACGGCGAAGTCGGCGAGTTCCTGGGCGGTGCGCAGGACGTCGAGGGTCCGGCCGATGCTGGTGCCGGCCTCGTTGACGAGGGTCAGCAGCCGGCGGGCGGTCCAGCGTTCGGTGACGTCGAGGACCATGTAGCAGATCCCGGTGACGGTGTCGCCGGCGTCCACGAGCGGAAAGAAGGACGTGGAGTAGGCGTGCTCGCGGTGCGGGTCGGCCCAGCTCCAGCCCACGTACTCGTAGTCGGTCACCGGCATCCCGGTCGCGAGCACCTTGCGCATGAGGCCTTCTAGGGTGGCCGCCTGCAGTCCGGGGAGGAGTTCGCTGAGCCGCCGTCCGAGGCGTTGCTCGCGGGGCACTCCGCCGAAGTGTTCCAGGGTGTCGTTCAGCCAGACGTAGCGCAGGTCGGGGTCCATGACGGCCATGCCGACCGGTGAGCGGGTGAGGAAGCCGTCGAGGACGGACCGGTCCACCGTCCACTGCGGCCTCTGCTCGTGGGCCGACAGCAGGAAACACTCGTCGTCGCCGACCCGGAAGGACGCCGAGACCCGCAGATCGAGGTCGACACGGCGGCCGTCGCTGTGCCGGACGGCGACGCGTCCGCTCCAGCCCATGCCGGCGCGGCACCGGTCGGCGATGCCGGCGGCGCGGGCCGGGTCCGCGCGCATGGCCAGCAGGCGTGCGGCGGGCCGGCCGACGGTGTCGGGAGCGCGGTGGCCGAGGAGTGTCTCGGCGGCCCGGGTCCAGGCGAGCACGGTGCCGTCGGCCCGGATGACGGCCGCCGCGTCGCCGGAGGCGTCGAAGAGGTCACGCGGCTCCGGCGCCGGGGAGGCGTCGATGCCCTGTCGCGCAGATTCCATCGGGGTTCCATCCTCTACACCCCCATGGTGCTGCCAGTGCGTCGGATCCGCACGGGCCCGGCGACCGCGGTGGGCGGGCCCGGGCGTGGAGGCAGCGCGTGTGCGGTGGCGGGGGCAGCATGGAAGGTGCGGTTCCCGGGCACTCGTCCGGCCGGCCGGTGGAGGTGGAACTGGGATGGCTGTGGATTCCTACCGGGCCGGCGACGACGAGCACCGCGCCGAGCAGCCGCGACCGACCGGCCTGCTGGACGTGCTGAGCGTGGCCGCGGTGGCCCTGGACGCGGACGGCCGGATCGTCTTCTGGACGCCGCAGGCCGAGGAACTGTTCGGCTACACGTCCGAGGAGGCGCTGGGGACGCCCGCGGGACGGCTGCTGACCCGGCCGGAGCACCTCCAGGCGGCCGTCGGACTGTTCACGGAGGTGCTGCAGACGGGCCGCGGCTGGGCCGGCGCCTTCCCCGTGCGGCACAAGGACGGCACCAGCCGGCTGACGGAGTTCCGCACGATGCGGCTGCTGGACGACCTGGGCGACACCTACGCGCTGGGCATCGCGGCCGATCACACGCTGCTGCAGCGGGTCGAGACCGACCTGGCGCTGTGCGAGCGGCTGATCAACCAGTCCCCGATCGGGCTGGCCCTGTTCGACCCCGACCTGCGCTACCTCCTGGTCAATCCGGCGCTGGAGCGGATCGACGGCATCCCGGCCGGGGACCACATCGGCCGCCCGCTGCGGGAGACGCTGCCGTTCTTCGACGTCGACACCGTGGAGTCGGCTCTGCGGCAGGTGCTCACCACCGGCATGCCGCTGCTCGACCAGTACCACGTGGGCCGGCCGCCCCCGGACCCCGAGCACGAGCACGCCTGGTCGCTGTCGTTCTACCGGCTGGAGGATCCCAACGGGCGGGTGCTGGGCGCGGCCGCGTCGGTGGTCGACGTCACCGAGCGGCACCGTGCGGCCAGCGAGGCCGACCGGGCGCGGCGCCGGCTGGCACTGATCGCCGATGCCTCCACGCGGGTCGGCACCACGCTGGAGGTGGAGCGGACGGCCCACGAACTCGCCGAGATCGCGACTCCCGTGCTCGCGGACGTGGTCGCCGTGGACGTGCTCGACTCCGCCCTGGCCTGCCGGCGGATGCGCAGACCCGACAACGGTCCGGAGCTGTTCCGCGCGCTGGCCCTGAAGGCCTCCCATCCGACCGTGGCGCTGCGGGCGGCGGACCCGCCCGGCGATCTCGCCGCGTATGACGGCGACCGCCTGGTCACCCTGTGCGTGCACACCGGGCGGCCGGTCCTCGTGCCGCACGTGGGCGCCGCCGACCTGCCGCGTATCGCCCGCGACGAGAAGGGCGGCGAGCTGCTGGCCCGCGCGGGCGTGCACTCGTACCTCGCGGTGCCGTTGATCGCGCACGGCGAGGTGCTCGGCGCCCTCGACCTCAAGCGCACCGAGAACCCCGTGCCGTTCGACGAGGACGATGTCGTGCTGGCCGGTGAGCTGGCCAGCCGGGCCGCCGTGGCCATCGACAACGCCCGCTGGTTCCAGAGCGTGCGCAACACCGCGCTCACCCTGCAGCGCAGCCTGCTCCCCGACCACTCGCCGCACCACACGGGCCTGGAGCTGGCCTCCCGCTACCAGCCGGCGCAGGCCACCAGCGAGGTCGGCGGCGACTGGTACGACGTCATCCCGCTGGAGGGGGACAAGACGGCCCTGGTGGTGGGGGACGTCATGGGCAACGGCATCGACGCCGCCGCCACCATGGGTCGGCTGCGGACCGCCACCTGCGCCTACGCCGACCTCGATCTCGACCCCGGGGCGGTGCTCCAGCACCTGGACAAGATCACCTGCGATCTGGAGCACTACATCGTCACCTGCCTGTACGCTGTGTTCGACCCGGCAACGCGGCACTGCACCGTCGCCAACGCGGGGCACATGCCGCCCGCCCTCGCGCGGCCCGGGCAGAACCCCGTCCTGCTGGACCTGCCACCGGCGGCGCCGCTCGGCGTCGGCGGCGTCCCGTTCGAGACGACGACGGTCGAGTTGCGCCCCGGTGACGTGCTGGTCCTCTACACCGACGGTCTGGTGGAGACGCGGCAGCACGCGATCGACGACCGGCTGAACGCCCTGCTCGGCTTCCTGGACGAGCCCGGCCGTCCCCTCGAGGAGACCTGCGACCTGCTCCTGTACGGGCTGCGGCACCCGGACGACCACGACGACGTGGCACTGCTCGTCGCCCGCGCGCTCTAGTCGTACGACCGCCTGCCGGCCCCGAACGGCCACGCGTGGTGCGGGTGGGCCGGGAGTGGGAACCTGGGGAATGCAGAGGTGTCCGAGGAGGGCAACCCGGGAGGGCCGATGGGACGAGACGTCCCGGCGCTCGTCTTCACCCGCGAGGACCGCCGCCGGTACCGGATCAAGATGCAGGAGTGCCTGGAGGCGTTCGCGCAGATGCTGCGCGACGCACGGTTCGAGTCCGAACGGCCGCAGGTGGGCCTGGAGATCGAGCTGAACCTGGTCAACGACGCGGCCGAGCCGGCGATGCGCAACATCGACGCCCTGGAGGCGATCGCGGATCCGGCGTGGTCGACGGAGCTGGGCCGGTTCAACCTGGAGATCAACGTGCCGCCCCGCCGGCTGACGGCGGGCGGGCCCGACGCCTGGGAGTCGGAGATCCGGGCGGCCCTGAACCACGCGGAGCAGCGGGCCCGGTCGGTCGGCACCCATCTGATCATGGTCGGGATCCTGCCCACCCTGCGGCAGGAGGACGTCGGGGAGGGAGCGCTGTCGGAGAACCCGCGCTACCAGCTCCTCAACGACCAGATCTTCGCGGCCCGGGGTGAGGACCTGCGGATCGAGGTGGACGGCGTGGACCGGCTGCGGACCTACGCCGACACGATCACCCCGGAGGCGGCGTGCACCAGCACCCAGTTCCATCTCCAGGTCTCCCCGGAGGAGTTCGCCGACTACTGGAACGCGGCACAGGCCATCGCGGGCGTGCAGGTCGCGCTGTCGGCCAACTCGCCGTTCCTGTTCGGCAAGGAGCTGTGGCACGAGACCCGCATCCCGCTGTTCGAGCAGGCCACGGACACCCGCCCGGAGGAGATCAAGGTGCAGGGGGTACGGCCCCGGGTGTGGTTCGGTGAGCGCTGGATCAACAGCGTCTTCGACCTGTTCGAGGAGAACCTGCGCTTCTTCCCGGCACTGCTGCCGCTGTGCGACGAGCAGGACCCCGCCGAGACGCTGGACCGGGGCGATGTGCCCGAACTGGCCGAGCTGACCCTGCACAACGGCACGATCTACCGCTGGAACCGGCCCGTGTACGCCGTCGACCACGACCGGCCGCACGTCCGGGTGGAGAACCGGGTGCTGCCGGCCGGCCCGACGGTCGCGGACACGCTCGCCAACGGCGCGTTCTACTACGGCCTGACGCGCGCCCTGGTGGAGGAGGAGCGGCCGGTGTGGTCGCGGATGTCGTTCTCGGCGGCCGAGGACAATCTGCACACGGCGGCCCGGCACGGCATCGAGGCGCGGCTGTACTGGCCGGGGATGGGCGAGGTCCCGGTGCCCGAACTCGTGCTCAGGCGTCTGCTGCCGCTGGCGCACCGGGGACTGGAGCTGTCCGGCATGGACGCGGCCTGGCGGGAGCCCCTGCTCGGCATCATCGAGCAGCGCTGCGTCGTCGGCCGCAACGGCGCCGTCTGGCAGAAGGAGATGTTCCAGCACCTGGACGCCTCCAGCCGGGCCGGCCGGCACGAGTCCCTGCGGCGCATGACCCAGCTGTACGTCGACTACATGCATCTCAACGCGCCGGTGCACACCTGGCCGGTCGACCTCAGTCCATAGCGGCCGCCGGCACGGCGGTGTCAGAGCAGGCCGCCCTCCTGGAGGTGCACCCCCTCGGCCGTGACCCGGTCCGTGCGCTCGGAGCCCTCGGCGACGCGGACCCAGCTGTCCACGGTGAGTTCGCCGCCCGTCAGCTCGATCCGGAAGCCGCCGTACATGCCCGGGACCGGGAACCAGCAGACGGGGCGGGCGAGTTCGGTGAGGATCTCGACGTCGGGCAGGCGCAGTTCCTCGCGGGTGGCCAGGTCGGGCCGGTTGCCGTCGCCGGTGCGGTGGTGGATCAGGCGGTGCAGGTTCCGTCGCAGTGCCGCGCGCACCTGCGGTGGCAGGGGGTGCCGGATCTCGGGCCGCAGCAGGCCGGTCAGGTGGTCGTGGCCCCGGTCGGCGGCGATGTCCGCGGGGCGGGCCCCGTCGCGGGTGCGCAGGGTGCGGAAGGCGCCGTGTCCCAGGAGCCGCCGGGCGATCTCGGGGGTGGTGCCGTACCAGGCTGCCTGGTGCAGGGGTGTGTAGCCGCTGCTGCCGCCGAGGCGCGTGGAGTTGGCGAGGGACGGGGCCTCGTCGAGGATCTCGAAGACGGTGTGCCAGCGGCCGTCGCGGGCGGCGTCGGCCAGGCGGTCTCGCAGGGCCACGCCCTCCGGCAGGAGCGTCGACCGAAGGGTGATGCCGTCCCATTCCGCTGTGCGCTCGTCGTCCATCCGGCCGAGTGTAGGGCAGCCCGCCCGCCTCGCGACCCGTCGCTGACCTCGGCGAACGTCACCCGCCGTCGCCTGAGCGGCCCAATGCCGGCCCGTCCGGCGGGCGTGGGTGTGTGGAGGGTGTGACCGTGGTGGAAGGCATGGCGGGTGCACCGGCGAGCGAGGAGGCGGGATGTCGGACAGGGCCGGCGGGCGTGGCACGGTCTGTGCCGCCGTGGCGGAGCGGGCGGAGCCCTCGGACGGGCCGGCCGTGGGCGGCCTGGAGCAGCTGGGCGCGGTCGCCGACGCCGTGCTGTACGAGGGCTACCTCCTCTACCCGTACCGCCGTTCGTCGGCGAAGAACCGGGTCCGCTGGCAGTTCGGGGTGCTGCTGCCCAGGGACTGGGTGGAGGCCGACGGGCCCGTCGTTCCGGGTGTCTCCGGCTCGGCGGACTCCTGGTACCAGCGCACCGAGTGCCTGGTTCGGGCGCGGCGGACGGACGCGGCCGTACGGGTGCGGATGCGGTACCTGCAGATGCAGCACAAGCAGGTGGAGGCGGCGGAGGCGGACGGCGGCCACCGGGCCGTGGAGTCGTTGCGGGACGCGGCGGGAACAGCGCATCTGACGTTCGACGAGGCGGTGCCCCGCGAGGTGGACCTCGCCTGGTCCGTGGCGGAGCTGCTGCGCGGCCCGTGCGCCGCCGACGTCGGCGCGCCGGCCGGGGAGGAGACCGAGGCTCTGGCGGGCGGCGCCGGGCGCGTGGTGCGGCGGCGGCCGGAAGTACGGGCGCGTACGACCGTCGAGGCCGAGCCGCTCGGCGAGGAGCTGTACCGGTTGCGGGTGCGCACCGAGAACACGGCAGGCGCCCCCGACGTACGGGCGGTCCGCGGCGACGCGCTGCGGCAGGCGCTGATCGCCGCGCACACCCTGCTCGGCGGAGACGGCGTGGAGTTCGTCTCGCTGATCGATCCGCCCGCCGGGCTCCGGGAGCAGGTGCGGGGCTGCCGCAACGCGTTCACGTTTCCCGTCCTCGGCGGCGAGGCCCCGCCCGCGGGCACGGGCACGGGCGCGACGGGGAGTGTCATGCTCTCCGCGCCGATCATCCTGCCGGACCATCCGCGGGTGGCACCGGAGAGCCCGGGGGACCTGCACGACGCGGGAGAGATCGACGAGATCCTGACGCTGCGCACGATGCTGCTCACGGACGAGGAGAAGGCCGAGGCGCGGGCGACCGACCCGCGGGCCGCGCAGATCCTCGACCGGGTGGACACCATGCCACAGGAGGTCTTCGCCAAGCTGCACGGTGCGATCCGCTCGCTGACCCCGGCAGGCCCGGCCCAGCAGGCTCCGGCGCCGGAGGCGGACGCGCCCGCCGGGCGGCCCGCCTGGTGGCAGGAGGGGGGCGACGACGGCCTCTCCCCCACCACCGACACAGTCCTCGTCGACGGCGTCCCCCTCGGCAAAGGCAGCCCGGTGCGGCTGCGGCCGCGCGGCCGGGGCGCCGACGCCCAGGACATGTTCCTCGCCGGACGGAACGCACACGTCGCCGCCGTCTTCCACGACGTGGACGGCAGCGTGCACCTCGCGGTGACCGTCGACGACGACCCGGCCGCCGAACTGCACGGCTGGTACGGCCGTTTCCACTACTTCCGGCCCGACGAGGTCGAACCGCTCGGACGCGCGGACGCGCCCCGCCCGGCGGACCCCGTCCACCCATCCCGGCCGCAGTCCCCGCGGCCACTGCGTCCGGCCGACGGGCCGGAGGAGGGACGGTCCGATGGACGCCCTTGAGGTGCTCAAGCACGACCACCGGATGGTCGAGCAGGTGTTCAGCGACTACGACTCCGCCGCGTCCGACCGGCAGCGGCGCGGCGTGGTCGAACTGCTGGTGCGCGAGCTGTCCAAGCACGCGGCGCTGGAGGAGATGCTCGTCTACCCGCTGGCCAGGAAGGTGCTCCCGGACGGTGAGCAGGAGATCGACGAGCACCTGGACGAGCACATGGCGGTGAAGAAGACGCTCCTCGCCCTCGACAAGCTGGACGAGGGCGACCGGCGCACCGGCGACCTGGTCGCCTCGCTGCGCCGCGACGTGGCGGAGCACATCCGGGAGGAGGAGGGCGTCCTGATGCCCCGGCTGCGGGAGGCCGTCTCCCAGCAGGACCTGGACGAGCTGGGCGAGCTGATCGGCAGGGCCAGGCAGAGCGCGCCGACCCGCCCGCACCCGAACGCCCCCGCCGCGCCGCCCGCCCTGACCCTCGCGGCCCCCGTGGCCGCGGCCTACGACCGGCTCCGAGACCGACTGCAGCAAAGGCCGACGACATGACGACCCAGAGCGGTACCACCGAAGTCCGCGGCGAGCCCAGCCGGGCCGAACAGCGCAAGGGCATCGACGAGATCCACATCCTCTGGATCTCCGAGGGCATGAGCTGCGACGGCGACACCGTCTCGCTGACGGCCGCCGACCAGCCCTCCATCGAGGACGTGGTGCTCGGACTCATCCCGGGCCTGCCCAAGGTCAACCTGGTCAACAAGGTGCTCTCCCCCAGCCTGGGCGGCGAGGACTTCCTCGCTCCCTACCGGGCGGCGGCCCGCGGTGAACTGGGTCCGTTCATCCTGGTCATCGAGGGTTCGATCCCCAACCAGAACATCATCGAGGGCGACGGCTACTGGACCTCCTTCGGCAACGACCCGGAGACCGGGCAGCCGCAGACCCTGAACTGGTGGATCGACCAGCTCGCCCCGAAGGCCTGGGCCGTGGTCGCCGCCGGCACCTGCGCCACCTACGGCGGCATCCACGCCATGGCCGGCAATCCCACCGGCTGCATGGGCCTCGCGGACTACCTGGGCTGGGACTTCAAGTCCGAGGCCGGGCTGCCGGTCGTCAACGTGCCCGGATGCCCCATCCAGCCGGAGAACTTCATGGAGACGCTGGTCTGGGTGCTGCAGCACGCCGCCGGCGCCGCTCCCCCGCCGCCGCTGGACCACATGCTGCGCCCGCAGTGGCTGTTCGGGAAGACCGTCCACGAGGGCTGCGACCGGGCCGCGTACTACGAGCAGGCCGACTTCGCCGAGGACTACACCTCCCCCAAGTGCCTGGTGAAGACGGGCTGCTGGGGGCCGGTCGTCAACTGCAACGTGCCCAAGCGGGGCTGGATGGCCGGCATCGGCGGGTGCCCGAACGTCGGCGGCATCTGCATCGGGTGCACGATGCCCGGCTTCCCCGACGCGTTCATGCCGTTCATGGACGAACCCCCCGGCGGAACGCTGTCGTCGATGGTGATCAAGCCGTACGGCGCCGTCGTGCGCCGGCTGCGCGGCATCACCAACGTCATGGTCAACCACGAGCCCAAGTGGCGCCACAACAAGGGCGAACTGACCAGCGGTTACGACCCGCGCTGGCGCGCCTGACGCCGTAGGTCCCCTTCCCCCCACCAGCCCGCACGACCCGAACAGCGAGGGGCAGTACCGCAGATGACGACCACCGACTCCCGGACGACGGATCGCAAACCCGCCCAGATCGTGGACATGTCCTGGGACCCGATCACCCGCATCATCGGCAACCTGGGCATCTACACGAAGATCGACTTCGCCAACCGGGAAGTCGTGGAGTGCCACAGCACCTCCTCGCTGTTCCGGGGCTACTCCGTGTTCATGAAGGGCAAGGACCCGCGCGACGCCGGGTTCATCACGTCCCGCATCTGCGGCATCTGCGGCGACAACCACACCACCTGCTCCAACTACGCCCAGCAGATGGCCTACGGCGTCAAGCCGCCGCGGATGGCCGAGCACATCACCAACCTCGGCGAGGCCGCCGAGTACATGTTCGACCACACGATCTTCCAGGACAACCTGGTGTTCGTGGACTTCTGCGAGGCGATGGTCAAGGCCACCAACCCCGGTGTCCTGGCCCGCGCCGAGCAGACCGCGGCGCCCCGCGGTGACGTGCACGGCTACCGGACCATCGCCGACATCATGAAGGCCTTCAACCCCTTCGAGGGCGAGGTCTACAAGGAGGCGCTGAAGGTCAGCCGGGTCACCCGGGAGATGTTCTGCCTGATGGAGGGGCGGCACGTCCACCCGTCCACGCTGTACCCGGGCGGCGTCGGCACGATGCCGCAGCCCAACACGTTCACCGACTACCTCAGCCGGCTGATGCGCGTCATCGACTTCATCAAGAAGGCGGTGGCGATGAACGACGACGTCTTCGACTTCTTCTACGAGGCGCTGCCCGGCTACGAGGAGGTCGGCAAGCGCCGTATCCTGCTGGGCTGCTGGGGCGCCTGGCAGAACCCGGACGTCGTCGACTACCGGTACCAGTCGATGAACGAGTGGGGCAAGGCGATGTACGTCACCCCGGGCATCGTCGTCGACGGCAAGCTGGTCACCAACAACCTGATCGACATCAACCTCGGTCTGCGCATCATGCTGGGCAGCTCCTTCTACGAGGACTGGGTCAACGAGCAGCCGTTCGTCACCCACGACCCGCTCGGCAACCCGGTCGACATGCGCCACCCGTGGAACCAGACGACGGTCCCGGTGCCGCAGAAGCGGGAGTTCGACGGCAACTACAGCTGGGTGATGAGCCCGCGCTGGTTCCACCAGCAGACCGGCGAGCACCTGGCGCTGGACACCGGCGGCGGCCCGCTGGCCCGGCTCTGGTCGACCGCGCTGAGCGGCCTGGTCGACACGCCGTACATCAAGGCGACCGGCAGCAGTGTGCGGATCTCGCTGCCCAAGGGCGAGTCGCTTCCGGAGACCACGCTGGAGTGGCACATCCCGAAGTGGAGCAACACCATCGAACGGGACCGCGCGCGGCCGTACTTCGTCGCCTACGCCGCCGCGATGGCCCTCCAGTTCCTGGAGGAGGCGATGGGGCTGCTGCGGGCCGGCGAGACCAAGGTGTTCGAGAACTTCGAGGTGCCCGACGAGGCGATCGGCTGCGGATTCCACGAGGCGGTCCGCGGTGTCCTCTCCCACCACCTGGTGATCCGGGACAAGAAGATCGCCAACTACCACCCGTACCCGCCCACCCCGTGGAACGCCAGCCCCCGCGACATCTACGGCACCCCCGGTCCGTACGAGGACGCGGTGCAGGGCCAGCCCATCTTCGAGGAGAACGGGCCCGACGACTTCAAGGGCGTCGACATCATGCGCACGGTGCGCAGCTTCGACCCCTGCCTGCCGTGCGGCGTGCACATGTACATGGGCAAGGGCAAGACGCTGTCGACCGTGCACTCGCCGACGTACGGGGCCAACCATGGCTGACGACGACGCCCAGGCCGCCGTACGCCTGCCGGACCGCGCCGTGGAGGCGCGGCTCGCCCGGCTCGACGAGGGCCTTGAGCGGCTGGAGTCCGCGCCCGGCCCGGCCGCCCGGGACGCCCTGGAGGCCGTACGGCTGCTCACCGAGGTCTATGGCGAGGCGCTCGCCCGGGTCGTGGACCGCGCCGACGACGCGCTGTGCGAGGCGCTCGCGGACGACGAGTTGCTGGCGCACCTGCTGGTGCTGCACGGCGTCCATCCCGAGCCGGTGGAGCGCCGGGCAGCCCGCGCGGTCGAGAGGCTGCGGCCCGCCGTGCGCGAGCGCGGCGGTGACGTGGAGTGGGCCGGTGTTCAGGACGGGGTGGGCAGGGTTCGGGTGAAGAAGTCGGGCGGGGGCTGCGGCTCGGGCTGCGGCGGCGGCTCGTCCGACGTCACCGAGGCCGTCCGCGCCGCCGTGCTGGCCGTCGCGCCCGAGCTGGAGGGCGTGGAGCCGGTGCCGGAGGGCGGCGAGCGGCGGGCCGCGCCCGCGTTCGTGCCGCTGGCCACGATCAAGCGCCGGGCCGCGCCGCAGCCACAGGAGACCCGGTGACGTCCCGAGGAGCGCTGGCCCGGGTCATCCGCTCCGCCGCCGAGCAGTCGGCGGCGGCCGCGGCCGAGGTGTGCGAGCTGTGCGCCGCACCGGTGGCCGGGGAGCACCCGCACCTGCTGGAGACGGCGGTCGCCGAGGTCAGATGCGTGTGCCGCCCCTGCTCGGTGCTGTTCGCCGGGGACGGAGCGGGCGAGGGGCGCTACAAGCTCGTCCCGCGCCGCCGGGTCAGGCTGCCACCGGTCGACACCGCTCTGCTGGGCGTACCCGTCGGGCTGGTGTTCTTCGTGCCCCGCTCCGACGGCACGGTCACCGCGCAGGGACCGAGCCCGGCCGGGGCCATGCGCTGGGAGGTGGACGCGGCCGCCTGGCGGCGGCTCGCCGAGAGGTGTCCGCCGCTCGCCTCGGTGACACTTGATGTGGAGGCGCTGCTCGTGAACACCGTGCGGGGCCTCGACGAGCACTGGATCGTCCCCGTCGACGACTGCTACCGGATGGTCGCCCTCGTCCGCCGGGAGTGGCGGGGCCTGTCCGGCGGCGGCCGGGTCTGGCCGGCCGTCGAGGAGTTCTTCGCGGCGCTCACCGAGCGGTCGTGACACCGGCCTCGGGGACACCAGGAAGGAGAGCACCATGGGGAGCATCCGAGTCGGCCAGGCCGAGGCCAGGCCCGACACGCCCACCCATGTGCGCGGGCTGCACCAGGGCAACAAGGGCCCGTACGGCGATCAGCCCGGGCACCACGAGGACGGCACCTCCGACGCGCGCCGTTCCACGGGGATCCACTGGAAGCGGCATGACGCCCTGCTGAAGGCCATGCCGAACATCTCGCCGGGATGAGAGGGCAGGAAATGATCGTGACGAAGTTCCTCCGCCGACGCAGGAGAGCGGCACGCGGCATCTCCGGACGTCAGGTGCTCGCCGCGCAGGCCGTGGCGCTGGGCTGCCTGGGGGCGGCCCTGTTCGTGAAGGAACTCCCCGGTATCGCCCGGGAACTGAAGATCTACCGGCTGACCGGGGGGCTGCGCGCGGCCCGCCGTTATCCCTGAGCCGGCCGTGCACGAGGTGTCGATCGCGAGCGCGATCGTGGAGCAGGCCGGGGAGATGGCCCGCGCGGACGGGACCGGCGACGTGTCGTCGGTGACCGTCCGGGTCGGTGAGCTGTCCGGGGTGGTGCCCGACGCGCTGCGGTTCGCCTTCGAGGTGGTCCGCGACGGCACCGCGCTCGCGGCGGCCTGCCTGGTCGTCGAGCAGGTGCCCGCGCTGGCCTGGTGCGACCGTTGCGCCGAGGAGTTCGCGGTGGGCATGCCGCCGTTCTTCTGGTGTCCGGCGTGCGACCGGCCGTCGCGGGATCTGCGCAGCGGCCGGGAGCTGGAGATCACCGGCGTCGAGGCGGCCGCCTGAGCATGACGGAGCCGGCCCCGCCCTGAGGGCGGGGCCGGCTCTCCCGTGCGCACCCGGATTCAGCAGATACGGGGCAGCTGCTCCCCCAGCGGCAGGTCCACCACGCGGGTGCCGCCGAGGCCGGTGGCGACGACGACCATGCCCGGGTGGTCCTCCACGCACCGGCCGACGACCACCGCGCCGGTGCCGTGCGGGTGGGTGTGCATCGCCGCCAGCACGGCCTCGGCCTGCTCGGGCGGGACGAAGGCCACGAGCCGGCCCTCGTTGGCGACGTACAGCGGGTCCAGGCCGAGGAAACCGCAGGCGTTGGCGACCTCCTCGGGCACCGGGATGGCGCGCTCGTTGAGCCGGACGCCGGTGCCGGAGGCGCGCGCGATCTCGTTCAGGGAGGCCGCCAGCCCGCCCCGGGTGGGGTCGCGCAGGACGTGGATGTCCGGGGTGACCTCCAGCATGGTGGCGACCAGTCCGGCCAGGGGCGCCGTGTCCGAGGCGATCTCCACGCCGAACTCCAGGCCCTCCCGGACGCTCATGATGGCCACGCCGTGCAACCCGATGGGGCCGCTGACGATGACGGCGTCGCCGGGCCGGGCCCGCTGCGGGCGGATGTCGACGCCGTCGGGGACGACGCCGACGCCTGCGGTGGTGACGTACACGCCGTCGCCGTGACCGGACTCGACCACCTTGGTGTCACCGGTGGCGACGGTGACACCGGCCGCCTCGGCCGCCGTGCCGAGGGCGCGGGCCACGCGTTCGACGACGGCGATTTCGACGCCCTCCTCCAGGATGAACGCGGTGGACAGGTAGGCGGGCCGGGCGCCGCTCATCGCGAGGTCGTTGACGGTGCCGTTGACCGCGAGGTCGCCGAGGCTGCCGCCGGGGAAGAACAGCGGCCGTACGACATAGGAATCGGTGGAGAAGGCCAGCCGGGCGCCGGCCAGGTCGAGGACGGCGGAGTCGGCCAGTCCGGCGAGGGTGGGGTTGCCGTAGGCGGGGGCGAAGACCTGATCGATCAGTTCGGCGGACAGGGCGCCGCCTCCGCCGTGGCCCATCACGACGACGGGCTGGTCGCGCACGGGGGCCGGGCAGGTCCAGTTCGTGGGGTCGACGGCCGTGTCGGGGGCGGCGGTCGTGGGGGTGGCGAGGTCAGCCAACGGGGTTCATCTCCTCCTGCGGGACGCGGGATCCCTGGGGGGCCGGGCTGTTCATCCGGCGGTACAGGTAGTAGGCGGCGCAGGCGCCCTCGCTGGAGACCATGGTGGCGCCGAGCGGGGTGCGCGGGGTGCAGGCCTTGCCGAACGCCTCGCACTCGGTCGGCTTGATGAGGCCCTGCAGGACCTCGCCGGCCCGGCACACCGCGGGTTCCTCGGTGCGGATGCCGGCGACGTCGAAGCGGTGCTCGGCGTCGTAGGCGCGGTAGGCGTCGCTGAGCCGCCAGCCGCTGGCCGGGATCGGGCCGATGCCGCGCCAGTTGCGGTCGGCGACCTCGAACACCTCCTCCAGCATGCGCAGCGCCGCCGGGTTGCCCTGGTCGCACACGGCGCGCGGGTAGGCGTTCTCCACCCGGTGCTCACCGCGCTCCAGCTGGTGGACGGCACGGCGGATGCCTTCGAGGATGTCCAGCGGCTCGAAGCCGGTCACGACGATCGGCACCCGGTGCTTCGCGGCCAGCTCCGGGTACTCGGCGGTGCCCATCACGCTGCACACGTGCCCGGCGGCGAGGAAGCCCTGCACCCGGCAGCTGGGGGCGGTCATGATGGCCTCGATCGCCGGGGGGACCCGGACGTGGGAGACCAGCAGGCTGAAGTTGTCCAGGCCGAGCCGGCGGGCCTGGTGGACGGCCATGGCGTTGGCCGGGGCGGTCGTCTCGAAGCCGATCGCGAAGAACACGACCTGCCGGTCCGGGTTCTTGCGGGCGAGGTCGAGGGCGTCGAGCGGGGAGTACACGACGCGTACGTCGCCGCCCTCGCCCTTGACGCGGAAGAGGTCCCGGTCGGTGCCGGGCACGCGCAGCATGTCACCGAAGGAGCAGAAGATCACGTCGGGGCGGGCGGCGATCTCCAGGGCCTTGTCGATGACGTCGAGCGGGGTGACGCACACCGGGCAGCCGGGTCCGTGGATCAACTCCACTTCCTCGGGCAGCAGCTGGTCGATGCCGTGCCGGATGATGGAGTGCGTCTGCCCGCCGCAGACCTCCATCAGCGCCCAGGGCCGGGTGACCGTGGCGCGGATCTCGTCCAGCAGCCGCCGGGCCAGGCCGGGGTCGTTGAACTCGTCGATGTACTTCACCGGATCTCAGCTCCGCTCTCCCCGCGCTCCGCTGCCACGGGGGCGTGCGGGGCGCCGCTCCCGGCCTGCTGTGCCGCCTGCTGCCAGGCGTCGCCGAACTCCTCCTCCAGGAGTCCCAGTTGCTCGAAGAGCTCCAGGGACGCCCGCGCAGACTCCTCGTCCAGGCGTTGCAGGGCGAAGCCGACGTGGACGATGACGTACTCCCCCACCCGCACATCGGGCAGGTATTCCAGGCACGCCTGTTTCCTGACGCCGCCGAAGTCGACCAGCCCGGTGCGGGGGTCGGCGTCCTCGTCGATGGCGACGACCTTGCCGGGCACTGCCAGACACATGGGTCACTCCGTCTCGTGGTGGGTTGCTGGTCCGCCGGTGGCCGCGACCATGAGCTGTCCGAGCGCCAGCCCGCCGTCGTTCGGCGGGACCTCGCCGTGCCTGAGGACGGTGAAGCCGTCCGCGGCGAGCCGGGCCGCGCTCATCTCCTCCAGCAGGCTGTTGGCGAAGACTCCGCCGGTGAGGGCCACGGTCGTCAGGCCGGTGGCCGCTCGGGCGTGACCGCAGATCTCGGCGACGGCACCTGCCACGCCCCGGTGGAAGCGGGCGGCGAGGACGGAGGCGGGGGTGCCCCGGCGCTGATCGGCGAGGAGCGCGTGGAGGAGGGGCGCCGGGTCGATGTCCCAGCCGTTCGCCAGGGCGCCCCGGCCGGGTACGCAGTCGAAGGGGTACGCCCGCGCGTCCGCGTCCCGGGCCCGCGCGGCCGCCGCCTCCAGCTCCATCGCCGCCTGCGCCTCGTAGCCGGCCCGGTGGCACACGCCGACCAGGGAGGACACGGCGTCGAAGAGGCGGCCCATGCTGGAGGTCGGCACACAGGCCAGGTTCCGCTCCAACTGGCGTCCGAGTACGACGCGTTCGGCCTCGGTGCAGGCGGTGACGCTGGGCAGGTGCGCCTCCCAGGGCAGTCCGGCGGCCCACAGCCGGGCCAGGGCCAGCCGGCAGGGGTTGGCGACGCCCGCGTCCCCGCCGGGCAGCGGGGCGGGGCTGAGCCGGGCGAAGCGCCGGTAGCCGGTGTAGCCGGCGAGCAGGACCTCGCCGCCCCAGACGGTGCCGTCGTCGCCGTACCCGGTGCCGTCGAAGGCGACGCCGATGACGCGTGTGGTGCCGTCGAGGCCGTGTTCGGCCATCGCGGAGGCGACGTGGGCGTGGTGGTGCTGGACCAGCCTCGGTGTTCCGCCGGGCAGTTCGGACGCGCGCCGTCGCGCCCAGCCGGTGGAGTGGTAGCCGGGGTGCCGGTCGCCGGCCACCAGGCCGGGTGTGACGCCGGTGAGCCGGGTGAGCCGGTCCTCGGCGCGCCGGGCGGCTTCGAGGGTGGCCAGGTCGCCCATGTCCCCGATGTGCGGGCCGAACCAGGCGTGTTCACCCTCCCCCAGACACGGCACGTTCTTCAGGTCGCCGCCGACCGCGAGCGCGGGGCGCACCGGCACGGGCAGCGTCAGGGGTCGGGGGACGTAACCGCGCGAGCGGCGCAGCACCTGTGCGGTGCCGTCGGCGCGGACCCGCAGCAGGGAGTCGTCGCAGGGGGAGGCGATGGGCCGGTCGTGGGCCAGCCAGGCGTCGGCCAGTCCCGCGAGCCGGGTCAAGGCCTCCTCGTCGTCGGTGACGATGGGCTCGCCGGAGCGGTTGCCGCTGGTCATGACCAGCGCCCGCGGGCCGGGCGGGTCGCCGGGCAGCCCGAACAGCAGGGTGTGGACGGGGGTGTACGGCAGCATCACGCCGACGTGCGGGCTGCCCGGGCACACCTGGTCGGCGAGGTGTAGGCCGTCGGCGGGGGTGCGGCGGCGCAGCAGCACGATGGGGCGCCGGGCGCTGATGAGTTCGGCCCGTTCGGCGGCGGAGACGACCGCGATCCGTTCGGTGGTGGCGAGGTCGGCGCACATCACGGCGAAGGCCTTGCCACCGCGTTCCTTGCGGTCGCGCAGGGCGGCCACGGCGCGGGCGTCGGAGGCGTCGCAGGCCAGGTGGTAGCCGCCGACGCCCTTGACGGCGACGATCCGTCCGGCGGTAAGGAGTTCGCGTGCGCGGGCCAGGGCTTCGGCGTCCCGGGCGGGCCGTACGCCGGTGCCGTCGGCCGGGATCAGGCTCAGCCGGGGACCGCAGTCGGGGCAGGCGACGGGCTGGGCGTGGAAGCGCCGGTCGACGGGATCGCCGTACTCGCGGGCGCAGGCGGGGCACATCGGGAAGCCGGCCATGGTGGTGGCCGAGCGGTCGTACGGCATCGCGGTGGCGATGGTGAAGCGGGGCCCGCAGTGCGTGCAGGTGAGGAAGGGGTGGCGGTGGCGGCGGTCGGCCGGGTCCGCCAGTTCGCGCAGGCAGTCGGCGCAGGTCGCGGTGTCGGGCGGGAGCTGGGTGCGGCCCGTGGAGCGGTCGGTGGAGCGGATGGTGAACGGGTCGGCGGTGCCGGTGGCGGGGAGGTCCTCCCAGCCGACGCCGGTGACCGAGGCCAGCGGGGGTGCCTGTTCGGGCAGCAGCGCGCAGAACCGTACGACGTCGTCGGCCGGGCCCTCCACCTCGATGAGGACGCCGTTCGCGGTGTTGCCGACGAATCCGGCCAGCGCGAGATCGACGGCCAGCCGGTGCACGTAGGGCCGGAAGCCGACGCCCTGCACGGTGCCGCGCACGGCGACCCGGCGGCGGAGCCGGCCGGTGGCGGGGGCCGTCACGAGACGGTGGCGCGGTGGCCGTGGCCGTGGCCCTGCGGGGCGCCTGCGGGGTCGTGGCCGTGGCCGTGCGGGGTGCCCGCGTGGTCGTGGCTGTGCGGGTGCGGGGCGAGTGGGGGGTGGTGGGCGGGGGTGCCGGTGCGGGCGGCGAGGGCCTGTTCGAGGAGGGTGTCCACGCCGTCTCCGGTGCGGGCGCAGGACCGTACGACCTCCACGCCCGGGTTGACCCGCTCGACGTGCGCCCGGAAGGCGGCCTCGTCGAAGCCGGCCGGCCCGGCCAGGTCGGTCTTGGTGATCACGACGAGGTGGGCGGAGCCGAACGCCGTCGGGTACTTCAGCGGCTTGTCCTCGCCCTCAGTGACGGCCATGAGGACGATCCGCAGGGTCTCGCCGAGGTCGTACGACGCGGGGCAGACGAGGTTGCCGACGTTCTCGACGAACAGCACGGCGGTGTCGTCCGGGAGCCAGCCGTCCAGGCGGGCGCGGACCTGACGGGCCTCCAGGTGGCACAGCCCGTCGGTGAGGACCTGCTGGACCGGTGCTCCCGAACGGGCCAGCCGGACGGCGTCGTTCTCGGTCGCCAGGTCGGCGGTGAGCGCGGCCACCGGGACCCCCCGCTCCCCGGCCCGGGCCAGGACCCGGCCGAGGAGTTCGGTCTTGCCGCTGCCGGGGCTGGACAGCAGGTTCACCACGGTGACGCCGCGCCCGGTCAGTTCGCCGCGCAGCCGCGCGGCCAGGTCGTCGTTCTTCGCCAGGACGGCTCGGGTGACGTCGGACCGGCACATGGGCGCTGCTCCTCGGGGTTCGGGCGGGAGAACGTGCGCGGGTCCCGGGCCGTGGCGTCCACGGCCCGGGGGCTCCTCATCGATCTTCGGGTCCACCGGGCGCCGGTCCGCGCAGCGCTGCCGTGGGCGGGGTCCCGGATTCCATCGGGCGGCCCAACGGCGGCGTGGGCGCGGCCGGGTCGGCCAGCAGGGCCGGCACCAGCAGGTGCAGCGCGTCCACGGCCCGGCCGACGGCGTCCTGAACGGTCGCGGTGAGTCCCGGGAGGATGTCCTCGTCGCCCCGGGGCAGCACCTCGGGTTCGCAGGCGAGGACGAGGACCCGGGGCAGCGGCTCGTCGCCCAGGTGGGTGGCGAGGGCGAGGACCTTCTCCGGGTCCATGCCGTGAGCCTCGGGCACCACGGTGGCGTCGGGCGGTTCCGCCTCGATCAGGGACAGGGTGCCGGGGCGGTGTCCGCGCGGGGCGGCGTCGACCAGGACGGCGGTGGCGCAGCCGTCCAGCAGGGCGTACGCGAGGTCCATGCCGCGGATGCCGTAGTCGCGGACCAGCACCTCGGGCGGGAGCGGGCGCCGGTCGAGGGCGCGGATCACCTCGGGGCCGAACGCGTCGTCACCGAGGAAGATGTTGCCGACGCCCGCGACCAGCAGCCGTCCTGCGCGGCGGGTCACCGCCCGTCTCCGCCGACGGGTGCCAGGGGCCGTACGGACCCGGCCGGGGTCTTGCGGACGAACGCGGAGCGCAGGGCGTGGTAAGGCGCCTCGGGGTCGTAGAAGATGGCGTGCATGCGGGCGAGTTCGTCGCGCCGGTACGCGGCGAGCGGTCGTACCTCCTCGTCCTTACGGCGGGTGGCGGCCTTGTCGGCGATCCGCCGGCCGAGGTCCGGCGCGGCGGCGAGGGCGGTGGCGAGGCGTTCGACGTCGGTGGCGAAGTCCCCCGGGGCGGCAGGCACGAGCCGGTCCACCATGCCCAGGCGCTCGGCGGTGGCCGCGCTCACCGGCAGGGCCTCGGTGGTGAGCCGGCGGGCCGTGTCCGCGCCGACGCGACGCGGCAGCGAGTACGTCCAGAACTCGGAGCCGTACAGGCCCATCCGCCGGTAGTGCGGGTTGAGGACGGTGCCCGTGCGGCTCCACACCTCGTCCGCGGCGAGGGCGAGCATGGCGCCGCCGGCGGCCGCGTTGCCGGCGAGCGCGGCCACGACCAGCCGGTCGGTGGTGCGCAGCACGGCCTCGACGAGGTCGTCCATGGCGTTGAGGTTCGTCCAGGATTCCTCGGCGGGGTCGGCGGCGGCCTCGATGACGCCCAGGTGGATGCCGTTGGAGAAGAAGTCGCGGGGCGCGCCGAGGACCAGGACCGAGGTGGGGCGGGTGAGGGCGTGTTCGTAGGCGGCGAGCAGGCGGCGGCACTGGTCGGTGCTCATGGCGCCGCCGGGGAAGGAGAAGGTCAGGAAGCCGGTGGTGCCGGACTGCCGGTAGCGGATGTCGCTCCAGGTGCGGCAGCCGGGGGGCAGTTCGAGCGGTACGGGGGATTCCGGCAGGCCGAGGGCGCCGTGCTCGCCGTGCTCGCCGTCGTCGACGAGGGAGGCGAGGACGGACGCGGCGGGGCGGCGGAACGGTGCCGGGTCGCCGGAGTTCTTGCGGGGGCGGAGTTCGGGGATCCATACGGCGCCGTCGCGGGTGGCCCGGCAGACCGCGCCGTTCCGGGTGGCGAGGAGTTCCCCGGGGCGGCCGCGCAGTTCGTCCTCGGGGTGACCGCCGTGCAGGAACAGCTCCCGGCCGAGGAGTTCGTCGCGGATCCCCGGCTGGGAGTCGGCGCCGCGGAGTTTGCGCAGGACGGTGTCGGTGGTGTCGTGCTCCCAGTCGATGCGGCGGCGCTCCTGGCGGAAGAAGTCCCGCCACACCACGTGGACGGAGTCCTCGGTCTGCGGGCGGGGCTTGTGGGAGCCGTCGGCGTAGCGCCGTACCGCCTCCAGGACGGCTTTCGCGGCGGCGTCGGACGCCTCGTTGCGGTACAGGTCGCTCTTGCCGACGTCCGCCACGGCGAACGGCTCGGACGCCCAGATGTCCCCCGCGTCCATGCCCGCCTCGGCCTGGAGCACCGTCACGCCCCAGTGCGTGGCCCGTTCGGCGGCGGCCCAGTCGAGCGAGGAGGGGCCGCGGTCGCCGGGCGGTCCCGGGTGCACGATCAGGCAGGTGTGCTCCCGCCAGACGTCCTCCGGCACGGCGGTCTTCAGCATCGGCGCGACGATCAGTTCCGGCCGGTGTTCGCGGACGGCCGCACGGACCGGGTCGGCGCCGTGGGTGGCGAGGACGGCGTCCACCCGGTGGTCCTGGTCGGACAGTTCGGCGTAGATCCGCTGGGAGAGGCTGTTGAACGCGCTCGCGACGAGGAGAATGTCCATGACCGGGCATGTTCGTCCCTTCCCCGGGGTCCGTGAAGGACCTGTGCGGCGTTTCGCCCGCCCCGGTCAGGTCTCTTCCTCCATCCGGATCGCATTGCGCAGGTCCTCGAAGGCCTGGCCGCGGTCGTCCCTGTGCGCTTCCAGGAGGGCGCCGGCGATCGCGTCGAGCTTGCGCTGGATGGCGTGTTCCGCCCGCATCTCGGCGTTCTTCAGCAGGGCGAGGAGCAGCAGCGTCACGGCGGTCATGCACTCTCCGGCGAGGAGCAGCAGTTCCACGGTGAGGTGGGCGGCGTGGGTGGCGATGAAGAAGCCGACGAGGAGCAGGCAGAAGCCGAAGAACAGCGGCGAGCTGGTGAAGTTGGACGCGTATTCGGCGAACTGGTCGAACCTGCTGCGGTTCGGGCCACCGCGGTGGACGGGGTTCTTGAACGTCATGCGCCGAGGCTTACCCCGCGGAGGGCTCCATGCGGCGGGAGGGGGGCCGGGTGGGGGTCGGGTCGGGGGCGTGGGGCTCGGGCGGGCCGGGGCCAGGGGGGCCGGGGTTCGCGTCGCGCCCGGCGTGATCCGGTCGAGAGACCCTAGGTCTCCGGGGCGTCCGGGGTCCCGTCCTCAGCGGCCGTCCGTTCCTGCTGCCGCTCCAGGTGGCCGGCCTCCTTGTCGAGGGCTCCGGCGGTGGCCTGGGCGGCGGATCGGACCCGGCCGCGCGCGGAGAGGCCCAGGCCGACGGCCGCGGCGGCGTACGTGCAGGTCAGCAGGGCTGCCGCCCGGCCCCTGGGCAGGACCGACTCCATGCCGCGCAGCAGGGTTTCGTGCGCGGCCCAGAGCGCGAGCACACCGCAGGTGCCGGCCCCGGCGAGCAGGGCGCCGCCCGAGGCGAACCGCTTGAGCGCGGTCATGACCTCGTCCTGGACCGCTTTGATCTCCTGGCGGGCCAGTTCGGTGGTGTCCTGCGCCAGCCGGGCGGCCGCGTCCTGCATGCCGCCACCGGCCGACGCCGCGTTCTCGCCTCGGGTGCGCATGGCCTTCTCCTCGCCTGCCGTGCCGCGGGGTGCCGCCACCGTCGCGGCGGGCGTCCCCGATCAGCTCCGCAGTACCCCGGCCGGCTCGTCCGACACCGGCGCGGTACCGATGCCGAGGGTGGGCGTGAGCGTGACCGTCAGGCTGCGAGGGCGCGGCCCGGGTCGAGGCGGTCCCGGAGCTGGGCGTGGTGGAGGCCGGCCACCGGGGCGACCAGGTCGGGGTGGCGCAGCAGCGCGGCCGCGGTGCGGTCGCCGTCGTCGGGGGTGAGCAGACGCCTGAACTCTACGGGCGTGCGCCCGGCGTGCTCACCGTGGGCGAGCGCGTCGACGGCCAGGCCGGCCAGTTCCGGGTCGGTCAGCAGGGCGGCCGCCCAGCTGGCGACGACCTCGTCGACCCAGGTGCGCCAGGCCCACTCCGCCGCCGGGGTGTCCGCGGACTGCTCGGCGCCGGTGATCCAGTCGAGGCGACCGGAGCCACCGGGTCCGGCCATGGTGACCAGGGCCGCGTCGATCTCGGTCGGGTAGCGCAGCCAGGCGGCGACCGTCACGGCCTGCCGGGCCTGCACCTCGCACAGGGCGGAGGCCAGGGCGCCGCCGCCGGCCGGGTAGGCGCCGGTCAGCCAGCGGGTCGTCGCGGCTATGAGGGGGGACAGATCTGTGAGCACTGCCGGGCCGTCCGAGTCGCATACGGGGAATGGGGGGCTCGACGACACGCTAGCCGCTCGTCCCGCGACGCAGGGGCGACTGGGAGGTACGTCATATGTGGTCTCGGCCACGACCGGGCGGTGCGCGACGAGTGTGGACGGGCCGGGTGGGGGCCGGCCGGGTGTGGGCGTGATCGTGCCGGGGAACTCGGCGCGCAGCCGATCAGCAGCTTCGCAGCCCCACCCCTGGAGGTCCCATGACGACGGACGCCGTACGGTACGACGACCAGGGCGATGTCCCCCTCGCGGGGTACGCCGCTCTCGTCTCGGTGTTCGGCGCGGGTGTCGGCGCGTTCACCGCTGTGGCCCGGCACCGGGGTGTGCGGTTGCCCGAGGAGGTGCCGCCGTGGGACGTCGCCCTGTTGGGGGCCGCCGCCTACAAGGCGTCCCGGCTGCTGGCCAAGGACAAGGTGACGAGCTTTCTGCGGGCGCCGTTCACCCACCGCGCGGACGAGGGTGAGGCGAGCGAGGTGATGGACGAGCCGCGCGGCAGCGGGGTCCGGCGCGCGGTCGGTGACCTGGTGGCGTGCCCGTTCTGCATGTCGTTCTGGGTGGGCGGCGCCCTGGTGTGCTCCTACGCGGCCTCGCCGCGGCTCACCCGCCTGGTGTCCGCCGGCCTCGGCGCGCTGACCCTCGCGGACTGGCTGCAGTACGCCTGGACCTGGACCCAGCAGGCCGACTCCTGAGCGGGGCGGGATCGTCAGTCGTCGTCCGCCGCCGCACTCAGCTCGACGTCGATGACGCCGTCGTCCTGGAACAGCTCGGAGGCCAGCTGGGTGGGGTCACCGGTGCCCTCCAGTTCCAGCAGGACCCGGGCGGCGTCGTCGGTGCGGCCGGGCAGGCGTTCCACCTTGACCTGGAGGATGCGGAAACCGCGCCCGGTGCAGATCTGCATCAGGCGCGGCAGGAGCGCCGTACCGGTGCGGTAGGTGAGACGGGCCTCGAAGGCACCGGCGGCGGTGCCCGGGGTGAGGCGCGCCGACAGCAGCGGATAGCCGCGCACGACCAGGAAGTGCACGGCGGTGGTGGCCAGCGCCAGGACGGGCAGGCCGCCGCCGCAGGCCATGCCGACGGCACAGGTCAGCCAGATGGTGGCCGCGGTGGTCAGGCCCCGTACGGCGTCCCGTCGCACGAAGATCAGGCCGCCGCCGATGAAGCCGATCCCGGAGACGATCTGCGCGGCCACCCGGGAGGGGTCGAAGGAGACGTTGTCGAGGCCGAGCACGCCGGTGAAGCCGTGCTGGGAGATCTCCATCATCAGCGCGCTGGCGATGCCGACGAGCGTGTGCGTGCGCAGCCCGGCGCTCTTCTGCTGCGCCTCCCGCTCCCAGCCGATCAGGGTCGAGAGCAGCAGCGCCAGGCCCAGCTCGGCGAGCTGGCGCAGGCCCTGGCCGTTGTGCAGGTCCCACAAGGGCGCCGCGAGGCCCGTCATGCGCGCCTCCCGTCCGTGGTGTCACCGGTCCGTGCGATCCGGTCGCGGGTCCCTGAGGTCCGGTCACCGGTTCTCGAGGTCCATACGTACCCACTGGCGGGACCGGTGCCACCGGGGCGTTTACCGCCCGGAGGCGACGGGGACCCGGCGGCACGAGTCACAGCGGCGGCAGACCCCGCGGCCCGGATCCCCGTGGCACGAGCCCCGCGGGCGGGAGAAGACGTGGCGAGGCCCGGAGGGCGGGCGGCAGGTGCGGCGCACCGTGCGGAAGGAACACGCCCATGCATCACGACGAGATGATCGGAAAAGTGCAGGCGCTCGCCCAGTTGCCGGACCGCGGCTCGGCCGAGCGGGTGACGCGGGCGGTGCTCGGCACGCTGGCCGAGCGGCTCCCGGCCGGACTCGCCCGGCATGTCGCGGCTCAGCTGCCGCACGAGCTGGCCGCCTCGGTGCGCGAGGCGACACAGGCCTGGGAACCGCCCGGGGCCGGCCCGTCGGACGGCTCGGGCGAACGGTTCGACCTGACCGTCTTCGCCGGGCGGATCGCCGGACGTGCGGGCACGAACGAGGACACGGCGCTGCGGGAGGCGGCAGCGGTCCTGGAGGTGCTGGACGCGGCGCTCGCGCCCGAGCTGACGGAGAAGGTGGCCGGCGTTCTGCCGGGGGACATCCGGGAGTTGCTGCCGGTGGGGCGGGCGGCCGAGACCGCGGACTGAGCGCCGTACGGCGAGCCCCGTGTCGGCGCCGGCCGTGTCACCGCCCCGGCACCCGGCCCCGGTGACGCAGCGCGTGCCGGGGACCCCGCGCCTGGTGGTCCGGCGTGGTGAACCACACGTCCTCGACCCGGTCCAGCCCAAAGAGCAGCAGGCTCAGCCCGGGAAGCAGCAGCAGCGCGACGATGATCATGGCGGGCGTCCTCCCAGCCGGTGACCCGCGCCGAGTGCCCCTCGCGTCGTACGGCATCGCCGCCACGCTGTGAAGGTCCTGTGACTGTCGGTCCGGGCGCGAGTCCGCCGTCACGGCGAGGGGTCGCGGGCCGGGCCGCGCCTGCGACGGCGGCTCCGCCAAACGGGCCTGCCGTCCGTCGCCCGCCGCCGGTCCGGCCTTTACCGTGCTCTAGACGTGACGGGTGGTCATGGACGCGGTGCGGGGAGGAGGTGGACGGTGGCGGTTCCTCGGCGTCGGGGTGCCCGACGGGGAAGCCGGGAGCTCCCGGCGGGCGTCGGGGCGGGGCGGCGGCCGGGGCTTCCGGTGCGCGTGGCTGCGCGTGGCCGGGAGCGGCCGGTGGTGCCGGGCGAGCGCACGATGCCCTGGCTGCGGGTCGCCGCGGCCTACGCCTGGCGCCTCGTCCTGGTCGGCGTCGTCGTCTACGGCGTCTTCATCGTGCTCGGCCGCTTCCAGCTCGTCGCCGTGGCCCTGTTCCTCGCGCTGGTCGTCACCTCGCTCCTGCGTCCGCCCGTAGACCTGCTGAACCGGTTCCTCCCCCGTGCGCTGTGCGTGGCGGTCGCGCTCGTCGGCAGCATCCTGTTCCTGGCGGCGCTGCTGGCCCTGGTGGGGAACGCGGTCGCGGGCGAGTGGGGCAACCTGGTGTCCGAGTTCCGCGGCGGCATCCACCGGATCGATGTGTGGCTGCAGCGCCCTCCGTTCAGGCTCGGCCCGGGCACGCTCTCCCATCTGCAGCAGCAGGTGACGGACTACGTCTCCGCGCACCGGGCGAGTCTGCTCAGCCGGGCCGCCACGGAGGTGGGCCGGGTCGTCGAGGTGGTCACCGGCGGCGCGCTCGCGCTGTTCGTGTCGGTGTTCTTCATTCACTCCGGCGAGCGCATGTGGGCCTGGGCGCGTGAGGAGCTGCTGCCCGGCGCCGCGCGCCCTGCGTGGGACCGGGCGGGACGCGCGGCCTGGCGGACGTTCGCGGGGTACACGCGGGGCATCATCATCGTGGCCGCCACGAACGCCGTGCTCGTCGGTGTGGCGCTGCTCGTGCTGCGGGTACCGCTCGCGCTGCCGCTGGCGTTGCTGGAGTTCTTCGCCGCGTTCGTGCCGCTGGTGGGCTCGCCGGTCGCGCTGGCCGTCGCCACGGTGGTCGCGCTGGCCGGGCGGGGTCCGCTCACGGCGGCCGCGGTGCTGGTCCTGATCGTCGTCATCGGCCAGCTGGAGGGGCACGTGCTGCATCCGGTGGTGATGAGCTGGGCGGTGCGGCTCCATCCGGTGGTGGTGGGTGTGTCGGTCATCGCGGGGAGCATCGTCGCCGGGGTGATCGGCGCGGTGGTGGCCGTGCCGTTCGTCTCCGTGGTGTGGGCGGTGCGGCGCGCGCTGCGGACCGTACCGCCGTGATCGGCCCTGCGGTCGGCTAGGGCTCGTCCGGTGGTGTCAGGGTGCGCTGCATCAGGTGGGTGTCGATCCAGCGGCCGTGCTTGCGGCCCACGCCGACCAGCCGGCCGGCGTCGGTGAAGCCGGTACGGCGGTGCAGGGCCCGGGAGGCCTCGTCGCCGGTGTCGGCGATGACCGCGATCATCTGTCGTACGCCCGCCCGTTCGCAGCCCTCGACGACGGCTCGGAGCAGGGCGGTGCCCAGGCCGCGACCGGTGGCTCCGGGCGCCAGGTAGACGGTGTCCTCCACGGAGTGCCGGTAGGCCGGCTTCACCCGCCAGGGTGCGGCGTAGGCGAATCCGGCGACGGCGCCGGAACGTTCGGCGACCAGGAAGGGCAGGCCGCGCGCGGTGAGGTCGGCCAGCCGGTCCGCCCATTCGGCGGTGGACCGCGGGGTCTCGTCGAAGGTGACCACGGTGTGGTGCACGTAGTGGGCGTAGACGGCGGCGACCGTGTCGAGGTCGGAGGCGGTCGCCGGGCGGATCACGACGGCGGGGTCGGTCATCACGGCCTTCCTTGTGTCATGTTCTCCGGCGGTCACGGTGCCGCCGGCCGCAGAGGGCGCAGATCACGTCGGAGCCGCTCGAAGGCCGTGGGGCGGGTACGGCGCCGGAGGTGGTTCCTGACGCGGCGGGCGCAGGCGGCCGGGGTCTCCCGGGAGGTGTCGACGTCGAGGTCGTGCGTTCCGTGGGAGTGGACGTGGTCGTACTGCGTCGCCGCGAGGCCGGGCTGCCGGTCGCCGCGTTCGGTCTCGCGGCGCTCCAGTTCGGGCAGCGGGCACCGCACCGCGACGAGGACGGTGTCCTCGGGGACGAGCAGGTCCAGGAGGTCCAGCAGGCGCCAGCGGCGGCTGAGGGGGTAGTCGACGACGAGGTTGTTGCCGCCCGCGGCCATGCCGGCCACCGCCCGATGGAAGCCCTTCGCGGTGCGGTCGATCTCGGCCTGGACGTCCTCGTCGGCGAGGGGGCTGCCGCCGCGCAGCGCGTGGAAGGCGTCCACCGGCAGATGGAACCAGCTTCCTTCGAGCATGCCGAGGAGTTCGCGGGCGATGCTGCTCTTCCCGGAGCTGGAGGTGCCGTTGAGCAGCACGACGGTGCCGGCGGACGGGGTGTCCGGGATCCGCGCGTGCTCCTCGGCCGCCGGATCCGTGGCTGTCCCGGTCGTCATGACGGTCTCCCCCTCGCGTCGCGCGGTTCCCGCTCTCCCCCGCTGATCATCTCAGGTTCCGTCCGGGCCCGCGGCCCTGGCCCTCAGCGGGTGGGCGCGCAGCCAGGAGAGGACCTGTCCGGCGTGCTGGTCGGGCGGGAAGACCGGGTAGAAGGTGTGCTCCACCACTCCGTCGCGCACGATCAGGGTGATCCGGCGGTACAGGGTCGTTCCCTCGACGTCGAACGTGGGCAGACGCAGGGCGCGGGCCAGGCCGAGACCGGGGTCGGAGAGCATGTCGAAGGGGAGGCGGAGTCGTTCCACGACCTCGCGCTGGTAGGCGGGGTCCTGACCGGACAGGCCGTAGACGCGGCTCGCACCCGCCTCCAGCAGTTCCTGGAAGTGGTCGCGGAAGCCGCACGCCTCGGCGGTGCAGCCGCGGGCGCCCGGGATCGTGTTCCAGCCCTCGGGCAGGTCGGTCCCGGGGCGGCCGGTGAGCGGGTAGACGTAGAGGACCGTGCGACGCGGCCCGAGGCTGTCCAGCCGCACCCGCCGGCCCGTGGTGCCCTCCAGGGCGAGGGGCGGCATCGCCGTACCGGACAGGTGCCGGGCGGCGCCGTCGTCCTGCGGGGCGGGGAGGTTCAGGGGCAGCGACAGGTGATCGTCTTCCTCCACGGCACTGCTATGGCGGTGGGCGGCGGTGTTCAGCTGGGCGATCAGCGCGCTGCGACGGGCGGTCAGCTCCTCGATGCGTACGGTGAGCTCGTCGATGGCCTCCCGGTACCCGGCCAGCGACGCCGGGCAGTCGTCGGCGTGCGGCCGCCCGGCCCCGAGGCACTCCAGGAACGGCCGGGTGCGCTCCACGGGGATGCCGAGCGCCCGCAACGCCCTGATCTCCCGCACCAGCCGCACGTCACTTTCGCCATAACTGCGGTACCCGTTGGCCAGCCGCTCCGGCACGACCAGCCCCAGCGACTCGTAGTACCGCACCGCCTTGACAGTGACCCCGCCCCGCCGGGCCACCTCACCGATCCTCAACCCGTCCATGAGGCATGACGCTAGACGTTGCCCCGGGGGGCAAGGTCAAGCGGCTGAGGCGTAGAACCTACCCGGTGAGGGCGTCGCGGGCTCCAGGGGTGCCGGCGGAGTGAGGCGACGTGGCGGGGCGGGGTGCCGTGGCCGGGGGTCAGCGGAGGGGCTGCCATTCGAACATGAGGATCGTGGCGTCGTCGCGGAGGCGGCTGTCCTGGGAGTCCAGGAGGGAGTGGATGAGGCGTCTGAGGGTCTCCGGGGCGAGTTCGCCGGACGTGCTGGCGCGGATGACGTAGTCGGCGAAGCGTTCGAGGCCGAGCAGCTGGCCGTCGGGGGTGCGGGCCTCGGTGACGCCGTCGGTGTGGAGCAGCACCCGGTCGCCGGGCCGGAGGCGGGCCTCGTGGACCTGGCGTGCCCGGCCGGCGAGCAGTGAGCTGAGGCCCATCGGAGGGTCGGGCTCGCGTTCCAGCGCGTGCGGCACGAGTCTGCTGTCGCGGATCAGCAGCGGTTCCGGATGGCCGCAGTTGCTCCATTCCAGCACGCCCGTGGTGAAGTCGAGCTGGGCGAGGATCCCGGTGCAGAACTGGTCCGGCAGCCACTGGCCCAGCGCCTGGTCGACGCCCTCGACGAGGGCCGACAGGCCGGAGTCGGTGCGGCGGGCGTTGCGGCAGGCCGCGAGGGCCACCGCGCTGGTCAGGCCGGACGCCAGGTTGTGCCCCATGGCGTCGAGGACCACAGCGTGCAGCGCGGTGGCCGTCAGCGAGTGGTCGAAGGCGTCCCCGCCGATGTCGTAGGCGGGTTCGAGGACGGCGGTGGAGACGACGTGGGCGTTGCCGATGGTGCGCGGCGGCAGGAAGGCGCGCAGCATCTCGGCCGGCAGCCGCATGTCCTCGGTGCGGGTGCGCCGTACGAAGGAGTCCTTGTACGTGCGCTTCGAGGTGATCATCATCGCGAGGAGTGAGGCGAGCGCGCGGCCCTGGCGCAGGGACTGCGCGGTGAGCGCCTCGGTGTGGATGCCGAGGACGCCGAGCCGTTCGGCGCCGTCGAGCAGGGGGATCCAGGCGCTCACCCCGTGCTGGTCGGACTCCTCCACCCGCAGGGACTGGGTGCGGTACGTCCACCCGGCGAGCGAACCGTCGATCGGCAGCGTCGCCGTCACGTCGGTGAGCGGCACGAGATGGCGTTGCTGCAGGTCGGCCAGGTAGGCCACGGCATGCCGCAGCCCGAGCGCCTTGGCGCAGTGGGCGACGGCCGTCGCCAGGTCGAGGGTGGAGTGGGTGGGGTCGGCGAGGAAGTCCTCCAGCGGCGCACCGCTCGGATCTGCCGTCACCGCTACACCACCGCCCTGGACATCCATTCCATTGCTCAGCAGTTTCACAGTGGATGGCGAAAGACGCCGTTCTCCCGCGTCCGGGCAGGTGAATACGGCGATGTCGTGTGACGTGGGTCACATGTATTTCACTCATATTTTCCCGCCCTCTCCGCAGTCTCCCCGGTGACGCACACGCAAGTGAGGAGGTACACCGTGGGGATGTCCCGGATCGGTCCGATCGGCCGTCGGCCGGCCGTGCTCGTCTGCGCCGCCGCCCTGGCCCTGACCGCGTGCTCCGCCTCGAGGGGCAGCGCCACCGGGCGGCCCGCCGGCCATGTCCGGCAGGCATCCGGGACCGCGGAACAGACGCTCCGGCTCGCCGAACAACTCCTCATCAAGTCCTGTATGGAGAAACACGGATATCGGTATTGGGTCGAGCAGGAGGACGGTGAGGACGGCGGGAATTCCGCACGCCGATTTCCCTATGTCGTCGATGACTTGGCCTGGGCCACCGCACATGGATACGGCAACGATCTGCGCCGGGAACGGCAGAAGGAGGTCGAACACGACCCGAATCAACGGTATTTCCGGTCGCTGCCCGCCGACCGCAGAACCGGTGCGCTGAGCGCGGTCAACGGGCCCCGCCCGCGCGGTCTGTCCGCCCGGCTGCCGACCGGGCAGCTGGTCACCCACAGCGATCAGGGCTGCACCGCCGAGGCCGAACGGGCCTTGTACCGGGATCTGTCCTCCTGGTTCCGGGCCACCCGGGTCACGGACAGCCTGGCCGGCCTGCGCGTCGGGCTCGTCCTCGACGACAGGCGGTACCGGTCGGCCACAGGACCCTGGTCACGCTGTATGCGGGGCAAGGGCCACACGTACGGCAGCCCCGCCGAGGCCCGGGCCGCCGCCACCGCACCGGGGAACGAATGGCCGCACGGCAAGGAGGTGCGGCTGGCCAGCGCCGAAGCCTCCTGCGCGCGTTCCTCGGGGCTGGCCGCCGTGGCCCGCACCCTGGACGCCGAGTACCGCTCGCGGCTGGCCCGCAGCAGGCCCCGCGAGACGGCCGACCGGGCCCGGCTGGCGCGCGAGGCCCTGCCGCGGGCCCGGGCCGTCATCGCCCGCACAGGCTGACCCGCACCGCGTGATCCGCACCGCGTGATCCGCACCAGCTCGTACCAGATCAGCCATCACCACACCACCCGTCATCACATCACCGCATCACCACGAAGCGAGGGACCCCATGTCCATCAAGCACGTCTCCGTCATCGCCGCCGCGGCCGCGGCCCTCACCGTTTTCGCCGCCCCGCTGGCCACCGCCGACCCGCAGGAGCACGGCGCGCAGCCGGCCACGTCGTCCCGGCTCCTGTCCGCCGACGGGCGGCTGCACGTGTACACCCAGCCGTACGGAGGCGGCCGGACCTGCTCCTGGGTCGGCAACGCCGACACCTGGGGTTCCTGCCGCAACCTGGTCTCCGACATCTGGAACAACGGCTACCCGGGCGGCAACGACGCCGTCGACCTGTACTGGGGCGTCAACGCCACGGGCGCGCACGCCTGCCTCAGCCAGGGCGATCGCTGGCCCGATCTCATCAACGACCCGCAGCACTTCACCTACGGTGCCGGACAGGGCGGTTTCGGGCAGAGCCTCAACAACAACGTCTCCTCCCACCGCTGGGTCGACTACTGCAGCCAGGGCTGACCGCGCCGCCGTCCGTGGGTCCCGGCGCCGCCCGCGGCAGGGCGCCGGGACCCACGGATCGCCAGGTCCCGCAGCGCCTCACCTTCACCACTCCCCCACGCCCGCGCGGGAGTTGCCACGCTACGATCACGCCTGTGACCGCTCCGGAACCGACCATCCTCGCCACCTCCGGAGGGTTCCGCGCCGGCACGCGTACAAGGCTGTTGTTCGACGCCCTCGTGCACCACGCGGTCGACCTCTCCGGCGTGCACGGCAGACGCCCGCGGATCCTCTACGTGGGCACGGCGACCGGGGACGCCGAACACGTCACCGCGCGGATCTCGGAGGCGGCCCGGGTGGCCGGCTTCGACCTCACCCCGCTGTACCTGTTCCCCATGCCCAACGTGGCAGACGTCGAGGGCACCGTCCTCGACCACGACGTGGTCTGGGTGATGGGCGGTTCGGTGGCCAACCTGCTGGCGGTGTGGCGGGTGCACGGCCTGGACTCCGTGCTGCGCCGCGCCTGGCGTGCGGGCGTCGTCCTCGGCGGTGTGAGCGCGGGCTCGATCTGCTGGTTCCGGGGCGGCGCGACGGACTCCTTCGGCCCCGAACTGCGCCCGGTCACCAACGGCCTCGGCCTGCTGCCGTACGGCAACGGGGTCCACTACGACACCGACGCGGGCCGGCGTCCGCTGATCCACCGCCTGGTCGCGGACGGCACGCTCCCCTCGGCACACTGCACCGACGACGGAGTGGGCCTGGTGTACCGGGGCACCGAACTCGTCGAGGCCGTCACGGAACTGCCCGGGAAGGGCGCCTACCTGGTGACCCGGGAAGGCGGGCGCGCCGTAGAGGAGCGCCTCGAGCCGCGGAGGCTGCCGGCGCCCGCCTTCTGACGCCCTGTTCGCGGGCTCAGACGAGGCCCAGCCGCACCGCCCGTGCCACGGCGTGGGCCCGGTTGCGGGCCTGCAGGCGGGACATGACCTCGTGGACGACGTTCTTGACCGTGTGCTCGGAGCAGCTCAGCAGCCGGGCGATGTCCGCGTTGGCGTGCCCCTCGGCCATCAGCCGCAGCACGGAGACCTGGCGGCCCGTCAGGGTCGTCGGCACCCCGGAGGGCGGCCACCGGTCGCCGTGCTCCCGGCTCCCGGCCAGGAGCTGGGAGAGCACCGGGTAGGGGATGCTCTGGTGCGGGCGGCCGGCGCGGCGGACGGCCGCTGTGAGGGTGTCCTCGCTGAGCTCCACGCTCCGCAGGACGACCGCGCCCGAGCGCAGGGCCAGCAGCAGTCCCGTCCGGGTGACGCCGTCGCACACGAGCACCAGCGGGCCGGGGCCACGTACGCCCCGCAAGGCGTGTTCCGCGTCGCCGGCGACGATCACCGTGAGGGCACGCGGGTCGTGGCCGGGAGCGCAACTCAGGCCGGCGCGGCGGGCGACGGCGCGCACCCGGTCGGCGCCCGGCGCGGGCAGGACGCGGATCGCGACGGGGGTGGTGAGGTCCGTGGTCACAGCAGGCCCGCCCGCAGCGCGTAGGCCACCGCGTGGGCTCGGTTGCGCAGCCGGAACCGCTGTGTGATGTCGTGGACGACGGTGGTCACGGTGCGCTGCGAGTACGCGAGGCGCTGGGCGATCTCCGCCGTCTCGTGGCCGTCGGCGACCAGCCGCAGCACCGAACGCTCCCGGTCCGTCAGCGCGTTGCCGGCCCACCCGCCGGACGCGGGCGGGGCCGGGCCGGTCCGGTCCAGGACCTGTTCGAGCAGGTCGAGGGGGAGCGTGCAGTCGTCGCGGGCGGCGGCCAGCACCGCCTCGCCGAGCCGGGAGGCGTCGGCCTCGCGGCGCAGCAGCAGGCCCCGCGCGCCGGCGGCCAGCGCGTGCAGGACGTCCCCGGGGGCGAGGACGCCCGCGACGAGGACGACCGCGGGGCGGTGGAGGTGGGCCCGGGTCAGCCGTACGGTGTCGAGTTCGTCGTGTCCGAGCCGGTCCACCGTGAGGACGACGACCCGTGCGTCCTCCAGCTCGCACACCTCCAGTTCCGGGCACGCCAGCAGGGTGCTGCGGGTGCCGGCCTCCAGCACGGGGTCGAGCGCGACCACACCGACGGGTAGGGGTGCTCCCATCTGCTGCTCCTTGGAAGGTCGTCCGCCCGGTGGTGAGTGCCGCGGGCGGTCTGGGGTACTGCGCAGCACCGTGCCGCCGCGGCCGGTGGCCCGGCATCGGTAGCCGATCCCCACCTTTCCGTCCGGGCGCGCCCCGGGCGTCCCGTGCCGGGCCGGGGAGACGGGGGCGGGGTCCGCCGGTGCGCCGGGGCGGCCTGGCCGGCGGGCCCGTCCCCCCGGGCCGGGGGCTGGGCGCGATGCCGTGCGGCACGGCCGGTACTCCCCTGGGGGCCGTCGTCGTAGCGGCGTTGACCTGCGACTGCGGCCCGCGTGCCGCCGAGCGCGGCCGGGGTGGCGGGGGTTCCGCGCAGAATATGGGGGCCACTTCCCCATGTGGGGGCGGTACGGCCTCTGCGACCTTCGGTGCGTGACCAAAACCGCCAGCCTCCCGGCTCCCAGGAGCGCCGGCCTGCCGCTCGCCTGGTGGGCTCCGGCGCTGACCCTCGCGGAACGGCTCGCCGCCCCGGAACCGCCCACGGCGCCGGCGGCGAGAGCCGCCGGCCGCGCCCCCTGGGCGGCCGGTGACCCCGAGGGGTTCGCGGCGCGGCTGGCGCACCTCGGGGTGGACACGAACACGGCGGCGGCGCTGGCGGTGGAGCCCGCCGAGCGGCTGGCCGCCCGCACCGCCAAGCCGCGATGGGCCGGCTACGCCGAACGGGCCCTGGAGAGTGCGGACTTCCCCGGGTCCGGTATCGGCCGCTCCCCCGCGGACGCGGAGGGACCCGACGCCTTCGCCCCGGTCGTACGCCCCCTCGTGACTCCCGCGACGGCCGCGCTGGAGCCGGTGCTGGCGCGACTTCCGGAGGCCGAACAGGGGGTGTGGCGGCGGGACTTCGAGGCGCGGCTGACGTATCAGCTGGTACGGCAGGCCGCCCGCACCCTGGTGCGCGAGCTGGACTCGGCCCGGCGGGCCGGGCGGCTGGCCGGGGCGGGCCCGCGTGACCGGTTCGCCTCCTTCGTCGCCACGACGGGCACCCGGCGCGGCCTCGGTGAACTGTTCGCCGCCTACCCGGTGCTGGCCCGGATGCTCGCCCAGACCGCGCTGGACTGCCTCGCCGCCACGGCCGAGCTGGTCCGGCGGTTCCGGGCCGACCGGGACGAGCTCGTCGCCGGACTCCTCGGCGGGCGCGAGCCCGGCGCCCTGACCGGCGTGGACCTCGGCCGCGGAGACGCCCACCAGGGCAACCGGGCCGTGGCGGTGCTGCGCTTCGCCCACGGCGACCGGCTGGTCTACAAGCCCCGGCCGCTGGAGCAGCACGCGCTGCTGGACGACCTGACGGCGTGGCTGGACGCCAAGGTGCCCGGGCTGCGGCTGCGCACCCCCGGCAGCCTGCGGCGTGAGGAGTACGGCTGGCTGGAGTTCGTCGAGCACCGCTGGTGCCGCTCGGTGACCGAGACGGACGCCTTCTACCGGCGGCAAGGGGCGCTGCTCGCGCTGCTGTACGCGGTGGACGGCGCCGACATGCACTACGAGAACGTCGTCGCGTGCGGCGACCAGCCGGTGCTGGTGGACGCCGAGACCCTGCTGCACACCGGGCTCCCGCAGGCCATGACGGTTGGCGCGGATCCGGCCGCGGACGCCCTGCACGCCTCGGTGCACCGCACCTGCCTGCTGCCCCACCTGCTGATCGGGGAACACGGCGCGCTGGACATCTCCGCGCTGGGCCGGTCGGCCGAGGGCATCTACCCGAGCGAGGGGCTGCGCTGGGTGGACAGCGGCACGGACACCATGCGGGCCGTCCGGGCTCCGCTCAGCAGCCCGGCCGCGCAGAACCACCCCCTGCCCGAAGGACACCCGCAGGCCGGCGCGGACCACCGGGCCGCCCTGCTGGAGGGGTTCCGCAGCGCGTACGCTGCCATCGCCGCCCACGGGAACGAACTGCTGGGTACCGACGGGGCGTTGGCCCGGGCGGCCGACAGCCCGGCCCGGCTGATCCCGCGCTCGACCCGGCTGTACGCCACCCTGCTGGAGGAGTCCACCCATCCCGCCCTGCTGGGCGACGCCCTGGCCCGGGACGGCGTCTTCGCCGTGCTGTGGACCGAGTCGCTCCACGACCCGGCGCGCCGGCGGCTCGTCGAGCACGAGACGGCGGACCTGTGGCGCGGGGACGTGCCGCTGTTCGCCCACCGGCCGTCCGGTACAGGGGTCCGGGCGGCCGACGGGACCTGGCTGCCGGACCTGCTGCCGGTGGCGAGCCTGACCGCCGTACGGGAGAAGATCGCCCGGATGGACGAGGTCGACTGCCACGACCAGGAGTGGATCGTCGCCGCCACGCTCGCGGCGCGGGGGGCCGGTTCCCCGCTGGACCGGCCGCGGTCGGAACTGGCGGTGGCGGCGGTGCCCGCGGTCGTGGCCGACTCCTCGCGGCTGCTCGCCGCGGCGTGCGGGATCGCCGACGAGATCGCCGCCCGTGCGGTGCGCGAGGGCGGCCGGACCAACTGGCTCGGCCTGGAACGGGTGTCCGGCCCGCACTGGGCGGTGCTGCCGATGGGCGCCGGCCTGGCGCAGGGCTACTGCGGGGTCGCTCTCTTCCTGGCGCACACGGACGCACTGGCCGGGGGCGGGCGCTACGGCACCCTCGCCCGGGAAGCAGTACGGCCGCTGCCCGCGCTGCTGCGGGCGCTGGCCGCCGACCCCGAACTGAGCGCGGCGGCCGGGCCGGGAGCCTACGACGGGCTCGGCGGCATCGTGTACGCCCTGGTCCGGCTGTCCCGGCTGCTCGGCGAGGATCTGACGGCCTGTCTTCCGGACGCCCTCACCGCACTCGGTCACGCCGTCGCCGACTGCCCGGACCCTGGGTTCGCCACCGGCGCGGCGGGGGCGCTGGCCGCCGTCGTCGCGGCGCACGAGGCGACCGGGGACGGCCGGGCCCTGAGGCTGGCGGACGCCGTAGCGGACCGGCTGCTCGCGGCGGTGGAGGGGACCGCCGCGAGCCTGCCGGCCGTGCCGGGGGACGGCAGCCCCGCGAGCCCGCTGTTCACGACGGAGGACCGGCAGGACGTGGCACCCGGGTTCGCGGACGGGGCCGCGGGCATCGCAGGGGCGCTGTCGCGGTACGCGGCGCACCGGGCCGGCGGACGGGCGGACGCGCACGCGGACGCCGGCCGGTCCCTGCTGCGGGCGGCGCTGCGGCACGCGGACACGGCGCCGGCGGACATCTCCTGGTCCTCGGGACTGGCCGGCGTGGCGGCGGCCGCGGCCGCTCCGGTCGCCCCGCACCGGCTGCTGACCGCCGAGGTGGGACCGGACCTGAGCCTCGCGCGGGGCACCCTCGGCACGCTGGAGGCGCTCACCGTGCGCGCGGAACGGGGTGACGCCGACGCGTCCGCCGCCCTGGCCCGCCGTACCGGACAGGTACTCGCCCTCGTCGAGGCGCGCGGCCACCGGTGCGCCACACCCGACCACGTGCCCTCCCCCGGCCTGCTGACCGGGTTGGCCGGCATCGGCTACGGGCTGCTCCGCCTGGCGCACCCGGCGTCCGTACCCTCCGTCCTGCTCCTGGACCACCCGCGGAACTGACCGCTCCACCCGGCACCACGGCACCGCCGCACCACCCGCACCACCCGCACCACAGCTCTGACGCACCACCCGTCCCCCGTGCTCGCCCGCACGGGACATCAGAAGGGGATCACCGTCATGGACCAGTACTTCACCACCACCCCCGCCGCCGACGTCACCGCCGACGTCCCCGAGGCCACCGCCGGCACCGGCCTCGACTCCGCCGGTCAGGACGCGGCGGGCGGGATCGCGCTCCGGGGCCGCAACCGGGCCTGCGCGCGAGCCCGCGTGCTGGCCGGCATGGTCCTGACCAGCGGGATCGTGATCACGCTGAGCACGATCGACACGTCGGTGTCCGCACCCCGGTGACGACCGGTCAGATGTAGCGGCATACGGGGATGGCGCGGACACGCGCCACCCCCTTCGCAGGTCGCTCGGGAGGAGAACCGGGCGACCTGACACACGTCCCGATATTCCGATTATCATCAGCGTTCATGCGTTCCCATGCGCCATCCCTGGTCGGTCGGGACCCCCAACTGGGTCTGCTGGAGCGTGCGTTGTCCGCCGCCCGGCAAGGACGCGGCGGCGTCGTGTTCCTGGTCGGCGAGGCCGGTGTCGGCAAGTCACGGCTGGCCGCCGAGGCCGTGGGCAGTGCCCTGGGGTCCGGGATGCGGGTGCTGCGCGGCCGCAGCAGCACCACGGGTCCGGCGGTGCCGTTCCGGCCGCTGACCGAGGCGCTGATGTCGCTGTTCCGCAGCGGCGAACCGCTCGACGACCTGCCCCTCGGCCCGTACCGTCCGGTGCTCGGGCGGCTGATACCCGACTGGGACACCGGGGAGCGGGACAGCAGCTCCATGGTCATCCTCGGCGAGGCGGTGCTGCGGCTGCTGATCGCGGCCTCCCGCGGGCAGGGACAGCTCCTGCTGCTGGAGGACCTGCACGACGCGGACCCCGAGACGCTCGGCGTCCTCGAATACCTGGTGGACAACCTCGAATACACCCCGGTGCTGCTGCTGGCCACCGTACGCACCGACTTCAGCGACGCCCTGGACCTCGCCCAGTCGGCTCGCCGGCGCGGTGCCGCCGCTCTCGTCGAACTCCCGCCGCTGACCCGGCCGGAGGCCGACGCCATGGTCGCGGCGCAGCTCGGCACCGACGACCCCGGTGAGATACCCGCCCCGGTGCTGCGGCGGCTGTGGGAGGACTCCGCCGGCAGCCCGTACCTGGTGGAGGAGCTGCTCCAGTCCATGATCGGCGCCGGCACGCTGGTGCAGTCGGCGGACGGCTGGCGGGCCGTCGGCGACCTGCGCAGCGACGTCTCGTCCACCGTGGCCCGCGGCATCCTGCGCCGCATCGACCGCCTCGGCACCCAGGGCCTGACCCTGCTGTCGGCGGCCGCGGTCCTCGGCCGGCGCTTCCCGCTGTCCGTGCTGCAGCGCATGACGGGCGTCGACGACCGGGCACTGCTCAGCCATCTGCACGCGGGCGTGGCCGCCCGGCTGGTGCTCCCCGACGAGCCCGCCCCGGACTGGTACTCCTTCCGCCACTCCCTCACCGTGGAGGCGCTGTTCACGCAGATGACGACCGGTCAGCGCGCGGAGCTGGCCCGGCGGGGCGCGACGGCGATCGAGGAACTGCACCCCGGTCTCGGCGGCGACTGGTGCGCGCTGGCGGCCGGGCTGCGGTGTGAGGCCGGTGACCGGGCGGCGGCCGGGCGGCTGTTCGCCGAGGCGGGCGGCCGGGCGCTGGCGGCGGGCGCCCTCGGCTCGGCGGTGACCCTGCTCGGCCGGGCCGAGGAACTGCTCGCCTCCGGCAGCGATCCGCAGGCCCGCGCCGAGGTGCTCGAACACCTGCTGCCGGCGCTCGCCGAATCGGGGGACTTCGCGCGCGCCTTCGACCTGGCCGAGGATTTGCACGTCCTCGACGGCTCGGGGCTGAGCCCGGCCCGGCTGGCCACCCTGCACACCCGGCTGGCCAAGGTCGCGCACACGGCGGGGCGGTGGAGCGACGGCAACCTCCAGGTCGCCCGGGCCCGCGAGGTGCTCGCGGGCGCGCCCGACGAGGCCACGGCGGCGGCCGTCGACGTCACCGCCGCCTACCTCGCCCTGGACACGCCCGGCGCGGACCGCACGCAGCACGCGGAGAAGCTGGCCCGGTCGGCCGCCGACACCGCCGAACGGTACGGGCTGCCGGTCGTCGCCTGCCAGGCCCGCGAGCTGCTGGCCACGGTGGCCCGGGAACGGGACCCGGACGAGTCCGCCGCGATGCTGGAACAGGCCCTCGCCACGGCCGAGCGGCACCGCCTCCCCCTTCAGCGCATGTACGCGGCGACCCGCATGGGCGGCAACACCTGGCTCGCCGAGGGCGATCCGGCCGGGCTCCTCGCGGCCCGCGAGGAGGCGCTGCGGCTGGGCTCGGTGAACATCGTGCACACCGTGGACGGCATCCTCGTCCTGGACGCGGTGCTGCGCGGCGCGTACGACACCGCCCGCACGGCCGCCGCCGAGTGCCTGGCCGTCGTACGACGGCTGCGGCTCGCCCCCGCGGTCAGGTACGTGCTGATGGCGCGGGCCACGCTGGAGGCGCACCACGGCGACCGTACGGCGATGGAGGCGACGCTCGCTTCGATGGCAGAGTGGGACGGGGCCGGCTCGCAGGAGGAGCCGCTGGGCTTCGGTCTGGCCCGCGCGTTCTGCGCCCTGATGGAGGAGGACCGCGGCCGGGCGCGGGCCGAACTGGGGCGGGTGCGGGAGCTGGAGGCGGGCAACCCCTCCACCTACCATCTCGGCGGCACCCACGGGCTCGGGCTGCTGCTGGACGTGCTGGCCGGCGACGCGGACCGGGCCCGGCACGAGGAGGTCACCGCGACCGCCGTCGCCCGGATGCGCTGGAACCGCCAGTTCGTCCTGCTCGCCGACGCCGTGCTGCTCGGCCGCGAGGGCAGGGGCGGCGCGGCCGCCGAGGCCGTCGAGGCGGCGCTGGAGGTGGCCCGGCCGTATCCGCCCGCCCAGCAGCTGGGGCTGCGGCTTATCGCGGACCCGGCCCACGCGGACGGCTGGGGCGATCCCGTCGGCTGGCTGCGGCGGGCCGAACACTACTTCCACGAACGGGACGTGCCGGCCGTCTCGGGCGCCTGCCGGGCCGCGCTGCGCCGGCTCGGCGCCCCCGTGCACCAGCACCGCACCGGCACCAGCGGCATCCCCGAGCAGTTGCGGGCGCGCGGCGTCACCGTCCGCGAGTTCGAGGTGTTCCTGCTGCTGGCGGAGCGGCTCGGCAACAAGGACATCGCCGACCGGCTGTTCATCTCGCCCCGCACGGCGGAGAAGCACATCGCGAGCCTGATGACCAAGACCGGGGCGGCCAACCGTGCGGACCTGTGCGCGCGGTCGGCCGCCCTGCGGGCCGGGCGGCCGGGCCCGGGTGAGTAGGCGGACGGCCCGCCGCTGAGTACGGGGACTCAGGTGAGGGCTCCGGGGCCGCTTCTAGCGTGGCGGGCACACCGGCCCCGAGGAGGCGAGCCCCGGATGAGCGCAGGCGTGTACGGACAGCAGGTCCCCCGAGCAGCCACCTGGCCCACGCGTACCTGATCGTGGTCGGCGCGCTGGGCGGCTGCGGCGCGCTGTTCAACGCGCTCGGCTGCTACGTCTCGATCTTCGCCCTGGACATGACGTCGTGACCGGCTCCGGGGAACCGGCCGCCCGGGTGTCAGCCCGGTGTCAGGCCGCTGTCAGCGCTCCCTGGCACTGTTGTTCTCGTGAACGGCACGGGAGACCGGGAGCCGGACACAGGGAGAGGTGCCCGGAGTGGCTTATCGGGGACCTGGAGGCTTGCCTCACGGTCGGGTCCGAGGACCCGCGCAGGTTCGAATCCTGCCCTCTCCGCCCGTGCCCGCCCGGGCGGGCCGCCGCTGTCACGCGGGGCTCGCCCGGGGGCGGGTCAGCCGGTGGCGAAGTCGCGGAGCTTGGTCAGGGAGCCGTTGAAGCGGTCGTGGTCGCCGACCGTGGCGCCGGAGGACGTGTACTGCCACATCGTGTACGCGGACCAGCCCGACGGCAGTGTCCCGGCCGAGGAGGCGTAGCGGGCGATCCAGAGCGGGCTGGCGGAGAAGCCGCCGTAGTCGCCGGTGCACTGGCTCCACCAGCTGGTGGCGGTGTAGATGACGGGGCTGCGGCCGGTGCGGGACTTGTAGCGGTTCAGGAAGTCCCGGATCCAGCTGACCATGGCGCTCTCGGACTTGCCGTAGCAGGAGTCGCCGTAGGGGTTCCACTCGATGTCGAGGGCGCCGGGCAGGGTCTTGCCGTCCTTGGACCAGCCGCCGCCGTGGTCGACGAAGTAGTCGGCCTGGGTGGTGCCGCTCGTGGTGTCCGGGGTGGCGAAGTGGTAGGCGCCGTGGACCATGCCGACGTTGTAGGAGCCGGTGTACTGCTGGGCGAAGTTGGGGTTCTTGTAGTAGGTGCCCTCGGTCGCCTTGGAGTACGCCCATTTGGTGCCGCTGCCCCACAACGTCGACCAGGCGACGTCGCCCTGGTAGCTGGAGACGTCGACGCCCTCGGTGAGGTTGGCCCGGGAGCCGGGGGCGGCGGTGTCGGGCAGGTCGTCGGCGCCGTCGTGGGCGAGGACGCCCATGCCCATGTAGGCGCTGCCGCGTATGGGTATGGCGCCGCCCGGGGCCGGCGTGGCGGGGGGACTGGACAGGAGCAGGAGGAGGCCGGTCAGGACGCCGGTGAGGCCGAGTCGTGACGGGCGGCTGGGGAAGGTCATGGAGGTTCGCACGCCATCCATCTGACCCGGCATCGGGTGGTCCCGCACTCCGGGTTCCGCCCAACGAAGCCATCCACGGCCAGGGTTAGGCCAAGCGGGTGTCTCCGTCGCCCGCGCGTGCCCGCCGGGGGGCGGTGCCTGGGAGGGCACCGCCCGTGACGGTCCGTGCGGGAGGCGGTCAGCCGTCGATGCGGTGCTGGGTCCAGAAGGAGGTGAGGTCGGTGCCGGTGGCGGCCTGGGCGGCTGCCTTGAACTCGGCGGTGGTCGAGACGCCGTACCAGTGCGCGGTGGCGTAGTCCTTCAGCAGCTTGGTCATGGCGGTGTCGCCGATCAGGCGCCTGAGGTCGTGCAGGGCGCACTTGCCGTAGCCGTAGACCACGGTGGAGTAGCGGGAGGAGTGGGCGTCCCAGTAGGCCATCGAATTGGTGATCTTCTCGGCGCCGGAGGCCCAGGAGACGCTGTTCCAGCAGTTGCTGCCGGTCTTGCCCTGGGCCAGGTCGGTGGAGTAGTCGGCGAAGGCCTCGTCCAGCCAGGGGCTGTTGTACTCGTCGTCGCCCACGATGCCGTACCACCACTGGTGGCCGATCTCGTGGGTGAGCGCGGTGGTGCTGACCAGGTCGAGGACGAAGCCGGGGTACTCCATTCCGCCGAACCAGTAGTTGTTGTCGATGACCGCGTCCAGCTCGCCGTAGGGGTAGGCGCCGAAGCGGGCGGCGTGGGCGTCGACGGCGGACTCGGCGGTGCTGAGCATCGACTGGGCGCTGGAGGAGCTGATGCCGGAGACGGAGTACACGTTCACGGCGACGCCGGCGGGCGAGGTGCCGGAGATCTTGCTGAAGGGCCCGGCGGCCCAGGCGAAGTCGCGCACCTTGCTCGCGGTGGCGGTGGTGACGGTACGGCCGCTCGTGCCGGGGGTGTCGGTGGACGTGCCGGTGGCCGGGACCAGCAGGGAGCTCGGGTGGTCGAGGGTGACGTGGAAGTCCGCGGCCAGGGAGTAGAACGACTCGCCGTTGTTCGTGTAGGGGTCGAGGTGCCAGCCGGCGCCGTCGCGGACGGCGAGGACGGGCAGGGCGTTGCCGATGAAGGCGAACGCGCCGTCGTGCCCGAACCGGTCCGCGCCGCTGGGCACGGTGATGCCGAGGTCGAAGCCGATGGTGGCGCTCTGGCCCTGCTCCAGCGGGGCGGGCAGGGTGACGGCGAGGGCGGTGCAGCCGACGGAGAGGTCGCCGGCCGTGCCGCCGGTGACGTTGCTGACCTTGATGGGCATCGCCGAGCAGCTGCCGTGGTAGTTGTCCCACAGCCGCAGGTAGACCTCGTTCAGCGGGCTCGCGGAGGCGTTGGTGAAGGTCGCGCTCTCGTGCCCGTTCCAGACGGTCCCGGCGCTGTCGCTGCTGAGGCTGACGGTGTAGGCGGGCGCGGCCGGGGTGCGGGTGGAGTCCGCCGGGGGCGGGGTCGTGCCGCCGCCGGAGGTGTCGAGGGCGATGTCGTCCAGGACGAAGCTGGTCTGCAGGCTGGTGTCCTCGACGCCGGTGAAGGCGAGGTTCACGGTCTGGCCGGCGTAGGAGGACACGTCGAAGGACTTCTCGACGTAGCCGGCGGCGGCGTCGAGGTTCGAGTAGGTAGCCAGCGTGGTGCCGCCGATCTTCGCGGTCAGCTTGTCGTAGGCGGTCGACGAGGTCGTCTCGCCGGTGTCGACGTGCAGCCAGAAGGTGAGGGTGGCGGTGTCGCAGCCTGCGGGGACGGTGACGCTCTGGGACAGGGTGTCGGTGTGACTCCTGCCGTATCCGTCCAGCCAGGCGTAGGAGCTGCCGCCGTGGGCGCTCTGTCCGCTGTCGCTGGTGATCACGCCCGAGCTCTGGCTCCAGGGCGAGGTGCCGCTCTCGAAGCCGCCGTTGGCGACGGCCTGGGTCGGTGTGCAGGTGGCGGCGGCAGACGGCGGCGCGGCCGCTGCCGGGGTGACGGGGAGGGAGGCGGCGGCCAGCGCGACGACGGTGAACGCGGTCGCGGCGAGCGCCTTGTGGGGGATCGGTCTCACACGCTGCTCCTTCTGCGGCGGCCGGATTCCGGCCTGCTCGATGGCCGCGGGACCGGCTGGGGTGCGCCGGGGCGGCCGGGGAACGGAATTGCGCGAGCACGGTGGTGAGTACGGCCATGCCCTCATGGGGCTGTGGAGCCATGGGGTCGGGGGCGCGGCCGTCCGAAAGCCTGACAGATTTGACCAGGGCATGCCAGGAGGAGGCGGGAAGTGGGGGCCGGTGCGCCGCTTCTACGGGGGTAGAGGCTCAGGCACCGCGCAGGACCATGAGCACCGCCCGCGCGCGCTCGCCGTCCTGCCCCTGCCAGACACCGGCGACATGACCGAGGGCGTCCTCGGGCGGGGTGGGCGCGGACGCGTCGAGGACACGGTGGACGTGGAGGGTCAGGCCCTGCGGGAGGGGAACGCGCGTGCCCGTGTCGTCGTCGGCGGCGGGGGCCGGGGCGACCGCCGCCGGGAGGGGGCCGCCGGTGCAGGCGCGGGTGACCTCGTGGTCCGGGGTGTCGGTGAGGCTCTGCGCCTGGGCCTGGGCGCGGCCCTCGATCAGGGCGAGCGACTCGGTGACCAGCACCGGGTCGTGACAGCCGTCGTAGGCCCAGCGGGTGCCCAGGACTCCGTGCTCCATGGTGCCGACGAGGGCGCGTTCGGCCCCCGCCAGCGGTGCGCCCCGGTAGGTGAGCGGCACCAGGTAGGCGGTCGGCTCGGGGCCCGAGGCGTCGGTGACCACCATGAACTCGATGCCGACCTCGCCGTCCGGGTCGTCCAGCCGGAACCCGCCGGACTTCTCCAGGACCGGGGTGGGGCCGCCCCGGTACCAGGGGCGGGTGGGCAGCCACTCCGTGAGCAGTTCGAGCTTGGTCGGGCTGACGGTGGTCCGGTGGATGACGGCCATGCCGGTGACGCTCCTCCGTGGCGCGCGGGATACGGGCTCTCGCAGCCTTTCACACCGTCCGTGCCGCTCAGGCCAGTGCCGGCGTCAACCGCGCCCAGGGGTTGGGCGGTTCTCCCGTCACCGGCCCGGCGATGGCCGCCCCGCGTTCGTGCGCGGTGCGCACGGCGAGCGGGACGAGGGCCTCGGGCACGCCGTAGACGAGGTGGCAGAACCGTTCGGGCGGGTGGCGTGCCGTCCAGGCCGGCCGGGTGAACGCGGCGACGTATGTCGACCAGTGGCCCTCGAAGGTGACCGTCAGGTCGGCGAGGCGGACGTAGCCCGGTGCCGGATGGACGCCCGGATTGAGGACGACCGTCCCGGCGCCGAGCCGCCGCACCTCCCGCAGCAGCCGCCGGCAGGCGGGCAGTCCGTCCGCGGTGGCGGTGACCCGGTCCAGGAAGCAGCCGTCAGCCGCGTACCACTCCTGGTGCCGGCGCACGTCCTCGGCGATCTCGGCCCGGTCCCGTACGCCGTAGTCGGTGTCGACGTAGCCGAGCAGGCGGGCGCCGGCCGTCCTCAGGGCCCGGGCGGCCGCCGTGAAGGCGGGGTCGGGGGCGGTGCCGGGCCCGCTCGCGGGGTTGAGGACGACCGCGTAGGTGCGGTCGGCCGCGCCGATCAGCCGGTGCCAGGCACCCGGGTCCTCGGCCGGGTGCACATACAGCGGGACCAGCAGGCTCACGGTGTACGCCCGTCGTCCGCGCCCGCCGCCCACAGCGCGTCGAGGGCGTCGTCGAGTCCGTGGGCGGGCCGCCAGCCGACCGCCCGGCCGGCGGCGGTGATGTCGGAGCACTGCCAGGACACCTGCGCGGAGCGCGCCGAGCCCGCTCCGTCCTCTTCCAGACGGCCCCGGAAGCCGGCCCGGCGGGCCAGGCCCCGCACCAGCTCCCGCACCGGAACGGCCGTGCCGCCGCCGATGTTGAGGACGGACGGCAGCGGGCCGGTCGCCGTGACCGCGAGGGCGACCGCGTCGGCCACGTCCCGGACGTCGACGAAGTCGCGGTACGCGGACAGGTCGCCGAGCCGCAGGACCGCGCCGGGGTCCCGGTCTGCCGTACGCAGCAGCACGACCATCCGGCCGGGCAGGCTCGCGGCCGGCGCGCCGGGGCCGACCGGGTTGCCGACGCGGAGCACCACGCCGTCCAGGGCGGAGGTGCGCACGGCGACGGTGCCGGCGAGTTTGGTGGCTCCGTACGGGGTGACGGGGCAGGCGGGCGCCGCCTCGGTGACCGGGCTGCCCGGCATGCCGGGCCCGTACTCGGCGGCCGAGCCGAGGTGGACCAGCCGGGCGCCCGGTGCCGCCTCGCGGAGCGCGGCGCACAGCGCGGCCGGGCCGCGGGCGTTGACCTCGGCCAGCGTCACGGCGTCACCGCCGGTGGCGCCCGCGCAGTTGACCACCGCGTCGGGGGCTGCCGCCGCCAGGGTCTTGGCGAGCCGCTCGGGCGCGTCCGTGGCGAGGTCGGCGCGGAACCCGTCGCGGGCGCGGCGGCCGGCGACGAGGATCTGCGCGCCCCGCAGGGCGCGCAGCCGCCGCGTCACATGACGGCCCAGGTACCCGGTGCCGCCGAGGACGAGAATGCGCATGCGGTTCTCAGGCTCCCTTGAGCAGCAGGGACTTGCGGCTGGTGAACTCGGCGTTGGCCCGGTCGTAGTCGTCGGGGCGGCCGATGTCCAGCCAGTACCCGTCGAACTCGTAGGCGTGCGGCGGGTTCTGGGTGCGCAGCAGGTCGAGGACCAGTTCGTCGAAGCCGAGCGGCAGGCCCGGGGTGTAGCCGTCGAGGGTGGCGCGGCTGAGGCCGTAGACGCCCATGGAGACGCGGTAGTCCATGCTGGGCTTCTCGGTGAAGGCGACGACCCTGCTGGCGTCCGTGGTGAGCACCCCGAAGTCGATGTGTACCTTGCGGGCGTACGTGGCGATGGTGAGCGGCGCCGCGGAGTCGCGGTGCCGGCGCAGGACGTCGGCGTAGTCGAGGTCGGTGAGCACGTCGCCGTTCATCACCAGGAACGTCTCGGGCAGTCTCTCGCGCAGGGTGAGCAGCGGGCCCAGGGTACCGAGGGGGTTGTCCTCGGTGGCATAGTCGACGGTCATGCCCCACTGGGAGCCGTCTCCGACGTAGGCGCGGATGATCTCGCCGAGGTGCCCTATGGCGATGGTGCAGCGGGTGAAGCCCGCGGCGGAGAGCTGGCGCAGCACGATCTCCAGGATGGCGTGCTGGTCGCCGATGGGGACGAGCGGCTTGGGCAGGGCGGTGGTGTAGGGCCGCAGCCGGACGCCCTTGCCTCCCGCCAGGATCACTGCGTGCACGGTTTCCTCCTAGGTCGGTGTGGGGGAACTCGGTGACGTGCCGGACGGGTCAGATGTTGTAGATGCCGGTCTTGTAGCGGGCCAGGTTGGCGGGGTCGCGGAAGAACTCCACGGTGTGCGCGAGGCCCTGCTCCAGGGTGTGGGCGGGCTGCCAGCCGGTGGCCTCGGTGAGGCGGGTGGCGTCGGCGACGAGCCGCATCACCTCGGAGGCGGCGGGGCGGACGCGTGCCGGGTCCTCGCGGACGTCGAGCGGGGTGTTCATCACCTTGCCGATCAGGGCGACGAGGTCGCCGACGGAGATCTCACCGCCGGTGCCGGCGTTGAAGGTGCGTCCGACGACGTCGGCGGCGGGCGCGGTGCCGACGGCGAGGAACGCCGCCGCGGTGTCCTTCACGTAGCTGAAGTCGCGGGTGGGGCGCAGGTCGCCCAGGGTGAGGGTGCGCTCCCCCGCCGCGACCTGGCCGATGACGGTGGGGATGACCGCGCGCATCGACTGGCGTGGTCCGAAGGTGTTGAAGGGTCTGAGGGTCACCACGGGGGTGTCGAAGCTGGCGTGGTAGCTGTCGGCGAGCCGGTCCCCGCCGGCCTTGGAGGCGGCGTACGGCGACTGGGTGTTGATGGGGTGGTCCTCGGTGATGGGCACGGTCCGGGCGGTGCCGTAGGTCTCGCTGGTGGAGGTGTGCACCAGGCGCGGCGTGCCGAGGGCGCGGACCGCCTCGAGCACGTTGAGGGTGCCGGTGACGTTGGTCTCCACGTAACTGTGCGGGGCCCGGTAGGAGTACGGGATCGCGATCAGCGCGGCCAGGTGGTAGGCGACGTCGGCGCCGTCGAGGAAGCCGCGGACCGAGCCGGGGTCGCGGACGTCGCCGAGGACGATCTCCACGTGGTCGAGGACGTCCGGGGCGAGGGTCTCCAGCCAGCCGTAGGACGAGAAGGAGTTGTACTGGGCCATGGCCCGGACCCGGTGTCCGGAGGCGACCAGGGCTTCGGTGAGGTGGGAGCCGATGAAGCCCTCGGCTCCGGTGACGGCGGCGCGCGGTGCGGAGGTCAACTCAGGGGTCCTTCCGGTCGGTTGGTCGGATGGGTGCGGTGTCAGGCGTGCCGGGCGGGCCGGCCGAGGAGCGCGGGTACGCAGGCCACCAGGCAGAGGGCCGCGGCGCCGCAGCACAGCGGCAGCGCGGCCGGTCCCGGTGGCAGCCGCAGCAGCTGGGCGGCGCCGGCGCCGGCCGCCGCGGTCAGGCAGATCGCGGCGGCCGGCCACGCCGTGCCGAACGCCTGCAGGAGCAGGGCGGTCCACAGGGTCGCGGCGAGCGCCAGCAGCGTGGCCGGGTCGGCACCGGTGAGGAGCGCGGCCGGCAGCAGCGGCAGGAGGTAGGCGAGCAGGCACGCGCCGAGGACGGCGGCCGAGCGGAGCAGGAATCCACGGGGGGTGGCGGTGGCGCGGAGCGCGGCGACGGACAGGCCGCGGTAGCGGTAGAGCAGCCATTCGGCCGGCCCCATGCTGACGGTGAGCACGATCACGGCGTACGGCGCCCGGCTTCCCTCCAGCAGCACCAGGACCGCGGCGGCCAGCCCGAACAGCCCGTACGGCAGCGAGCGCAGCAAAGGGTGCCGGGGACCGGCGGATTCGGCCGGTCCGGCGAGGGCGCTGCGCAGCGCGTGACCGGTGACGGCGAGGGTGGCCAGGAGGGCGAGCAGGGCGGCCCCCGCGCGCAGTGCGGGTCCGGGCTCCCACCAGGGCAGCGGTGCGGCGCCCGCGACGAGTGGGGTGAGCGCGGCGAGCAGCGGCCGTTCGCGGGCGAGGACCAGCAGGATGCCGGCCGCCGCCAGGTACAGGGACTGGACGGCCGCCGCGAGGGTCACCGTGCCGAGCCCGCCGGTGACGGCGGCGGCGGCCGTGGCGAAGGCCGCGCCCAGGGGGGCGCCGGTCAGGAGGGTGCGGGCGGCCGCCCGGCGGCCGGCCGTCATCCGCAGGTGGGCGCGGTGGCCGAGGGCCTGTCCCCAGGCCCAGGAGACGATCGCGGCCGTGATCAGGGCGGTGAGGTGGCGGCCGGGGTGCCACAGGGGTGCGGTGAGCGGGTAGGCGAGGCCGGGCAGGGCGAACAGCAGGCCGCGCAGCAGACAGCGGAGGTGGTCGGGACGCCAGGGGTCGGCCACGGGCGCGGGATCCGGGAAGGTCCGGGGGACGCGCTCGTACAGGGCCGTGGCGAGGGAGAAGAGGTCGGGATGGCCGTAGCGCTCCTGGATGACCTCGGCGGACAGGCCGTCGGCCTCCAGGAGGGCGGCGACCTCGTACGGGTGGACGGCGGGGCCGATACGGTCGGCGAGTTCGGCGGCCAGGGCGTTGACGGCGTCCTCGGCCGGCCCGGTGCCGGGCAGGCGGAGGGCGAGCGTGTGCTGGTCGGTACGGGGGCCGCGGGCGGGTGGGGTCGTGAGGCGGAGGGCCAGGGTGTCGTGTTCCGTTCCGCCCGGTTCGAGCGCCATGGGTCCGCTCATCCGGCCAGGCTCCCCGCGCCGGCGACGGCCCGCCGCGGCTCCGCGGCCGCCGACGGCCTTGTGCGGCTGGGCAGTTCGAGGTAGATGGAGCGGAAGGTGTCGATGGTCTGGCGCAGGGTGAACTGCTCGATCACGCGGAGCCGGGCCGCCTCCCCCATCGCGGTGCGGCGGCCCGGGTCGCCGAGGAGTTCCAGGGCGGCCTCGGCCATGGCGGCCGGGTCGCGCGGCGGGACGACGAGCCCGGTGTCGCCGACGGCCTCGCGGACTCCGCCGACGTCGGTGGAGACGGTCGCCCGGCCGCAGGACATCGCCTCGATGAGCGTGAACGGGAAGCCCTCGCTGATGCTGGAGAGCATCACGACGTTGCCGGCGGCGTAGGCGTCCTTGATGTCGTCGATCCGGCCCTCGAAGGTGACGGCGTCGGTGTGGCCGAGTTCGGCGGCGAGGGCCTCGCAGCGCTCCCGGTAGGCCTCGCCGCCCCGCGGTGTACCGCCGAAGAGGCGGAGCCGGGCGGCGGGCGTGCGGGCGCGGACGAGCGAGAAGGCGCGGATCAGGGTCTCCAGGTCCTTGATGGGGTCGACGCGGCCGGCCCAGCTGAGGGTGGGCGCGTCGGGTTCGGGTCCGGCGGGCGGGAACGCGACGGGATCCACGCCGTTGTAGACGGTGCGGATGGACAGCGGGTCGGCGCCGCCCTGTTCCTCCCACAGCCGGTTGTAGCGGTTGCCCGGGGTGATCAGCGCGGCCCGGCGGTAGCTCTCCTCGGCGAGCAGCCGGAAGAAGCCGAGGACGACGGCCTTCACCGGCCAGCGGTACGGCGCGGTGCGGTAGCCGAGGTAGCGCTCGCGCAGGTAGACGCCGTGCTCGGTGAGCAGCAGCGGGACGCCGTGGCGGTCGAGTGCCGCCAGCCCCGGCAGGACCGCGACCCCGCCGCTGACCGCGTGCGCGACCCCGTCCCGGGGCGGGGGTGCGGCCAGCGGGCGCAGGGCGTGTTCGAGCAGGGCGGTCGCGGTGACCGCGTCGTGCAGGGTGGGCCGTGCCTCGCGGACGACGAGCCCGGGGCGGGTCCACACCGCGGCGAGGACCGCCACGGCGCGGTCGCCGCGCAGGAACGGGCTCAGCGTGCCGTCGGCGGCGGCCCGCGCCAGGGCGTACAGGGCGGGTGCGAAACCGTCCTCGGCGCCCGGGTCGAGGAGTGCGGTCAGGAAGCGCTCGTAGGCGGTGGTGAGCCGCCGCTGTGCGCGGCCCCTGGCCGGCTGCCCCTCGGGCGGGGCGCCCCACATGGGTACGGAGTTCACGGTCCGGACGTGGCCGGGCAGGTCCCAGACCACGGGTTCGTGTCCGGTGCCGGTGACGGCGATGACGTCGAAGTCGAGGTCGGGCATGCCCTGGACGAGCTGGTCGCACCAGACGCTTACGCCGCCGTGGCTGTGCGGGTAGGTGCCTTCGGTGAGCAGGGTGACGCGCGCCGCGCCGGGGCGGCGCGCGCCGTGGTGAACGTGCATGGCTGTGCTCCACGGCCGAGGTGTGGGGTGGTCGTGCCCATGCCGGTTCCGGCCGCCGCGGGGGCGGCCGGAACTGCGGGTGGGCGCCGGTCAGTTGTCCGGCGTGTACGGCACCTGCTCGGTCACGCCGGCGGGGACCTTGGCGTGCGGCGCGGGCCGGGTGGCCGCGGGGGCCTTGTGGTGCGCGGTCGTGGACGGGGCCGTGGAGGCGGCGGTGGACGGCAGGGTCAGGGTGAGTGTGCCGCCCGTGGTGGTGGTCCAGCCGGACGTCGCGCCGGCGTAGGCGGTGCCGAAGGCGTGGCCGGACTGGGTGGTGCCGGTGGGCATGGTCGCGGTGGCGGCGATGCCGGCCGGTGCCTGGACGGTCACGGTGGCGCCGATGCGGTAGGCGGTGACCTGTCCGTTCTGTACGGCGGTGCGCCAGGTGGCGCGGCGCTGCAGTTCGGTGCCGATGTCCTTCATCCGCAGGTTGACCAGAGGGGTGCTGTCGGTGAACAGGGCGTCGTAGCCGTCGAGGACGCCGTCGAGCACCGGGTAGGCGAGGCGGTCCTCGGTGAGGTTGGACTGGTGGATGAAGTGCGGCTTGGGGTCGTTGGCCAGGACATGGCCGAGGTCGATGCGGGTCTCCAGCGGCACGATGTAGTCCTGGTAGCCGGTGCTGGTGTCCAGCGGGGCCGGCAGGCAGGTGGTGGTGGCCGGGTTGTCCTCGCAGATGCCGCTGCCGCCCTGGGCACGGCTGGTGTAGATCCAGTTGTACTCGTCGGCCTCCTCGCTCGCCGTGCCCGCGTTGTAGAAGACGTTCATGGGGTAGCGGGAGACGGTGGTGGCGGGGCCGACGACGCGCTGTTCGGGGTCGCGGGAGTTGTCCGAGGCGAGCCACTTGACGCCGTTGTCGGCGAGGGCCGGGGCCAGGTTCGGGTTGTCCTGGGGCTGCTGCGGGAGGATCTTCAGTCCGGAGTGCTCGCCGGTGACCAGTTCGTCGTCGTCCAGCGGCAGCCCGTTGAGGTGGCCCCAGACGCGGTTGATGGCGATCTCGTTGTCGATGGCGCTCCTGCTGACCCACTTCGTGCTGCCGTCGGGATTGGTCTCGCAGGTCCAGGGCACGACGGTGGTGTTCTGCTCGCACCCGAGGAACGCGTGCGTGTAGGTGTGGTTGACCCAGCGGAACTGGTTCCGGTCGGCGACGAGTTTGTCGGCGAGCTGGTCGACGCCGTTGTTGTCCGACCGCTGGTCGACGCTGCCGGCGCCGTTGTAGACGAGGTCGAAGGTGAAGTGGTGGCTGCTCTGCCAGGCGGTGGCGTGGTCGACGTCGGCGGGGGTCATCCGGATCGGGCTGGGCGTGCCCTCGTCGTTGGTGCAGTCGACGTCGCCGGGCGTGCAGTTGAGCTTGGTGTCCCAGCGGTCGTCGGCGGCGAAGACGTCGTCGACGTGGACGGCGAAGTAGTTGCGGGCGGCGCCGAGGTGCACGCCGCCGGTCATCCACTCGACGATGCCGCGGGAGAGCAGCCGGAACTGCTCCTGGTACTGGTTGTAGACGAAGGTGACGACGAGTTCGCGCCGCCCGTCGTGCCGGTACTCGCCGACCAGGGAGCCCTGCTTGGTGGTGCCCGGGATGGGGGCCTGCACGTACGGCGTGAAGTCGGCGCCGGCGACGGGCGTCGACAGGTAGGCGTAACTCTCGCCCACTGTCGGCGAGTTGTCCTCGAACGGGACGGCGCCCTTCAGATAGCCGAACGGGCCCGCCTCGCCGGCGGCGGTCACCTGGGCCTGGACGCCGTCGAGGCTGCCCGAGTAGCCGCCGTACACCGGGTACTGCAGGCCGGCCTCGGGGCGGGCGTAGGTGTAGGCGTCGACCTGCGGGACCGCGTAGGTCCGCTCGTAGTCGGCGAGGGCGGTCATCTCGGCCGAACCGGCCGCGAACGGGTTGTCGTTGGGCAGGACGACGGCCTGGTACTTGGCGCGGGGCCGGCCGTCCACGGTGTCCGCCAGGAAGGCGGCGTCGATGGTGGGCCGGCCGGCCTGCGTCAGGTCGACCTTCGTGTAGGGCGTTCCGGCCGTGTCGAGTTCGGCGGCGATGGCGTCGGTGGCCGGGCCGCCGTCGCTCACCAGCAGGACTCTGAGGTCGATACGCGGTGCCGTGGTCTCGGCATGGGCCGATCCGGCCTGCAGTCCGAGCGCGGCGATGAGCGCGCCCACCGTCAGGGCGGTGGTGCGAATGGTCCGCTTCATGCGGTGAAGTCCCCTCCCCGGGCAGGGGTGAGTACGGCTCGCATGGAGCGGACGCACCCCCTCGCGTGACGCCGGCGTCCCCCTCAGAGGCCGGTCGTCGACGCATCCGTCGCGTCACATGGTGATGTCCGTGTGGAGCTTTCGTGGGCGAGTTGAGAAACCTGACGGAAAAGTGCAGGTGACGAAATCGGTCCCGTGGGAACCGGTTCGGCCGTTCTTCCGTCGTCCCCTCGCCGGTGCGGCAGGTGGGCGGACAGGGCTGGTCCGCTGGTCCGGGCCGGGTCGGCGCACCGGCGGGCCCTGGGGGCCCGCCGGGCGGAGTGCCGATGGTACAGACCACACGGGGACGTGTCCTGAGGGGTGTTTCAGGTCACCGCCGGCACGGGGTACCAGGCGCTGGTCAGGCGCACAGAACGCGGGTCTCGGGCGTGTAGACGGGCCCGCCGCTGGTGTTCGTACTGTCGCTGAACTCGGCGTAGTAGTACGAGTAGAAGCCGATGTCGCCGTTGCAGCCGGAGTCGGCGGCGATCTGCAGCGTCAGGGTGACGGTACGGCTCTGGCCGGGCGGGATGGTGGCGCCGTAGTCGCCGCCCAGGTTGGTGGGGCCGGTCCCGGTGCAGGGGGTGCTGCCGGCGGCCGTGGCCAGGGTGCAGCCGGTGAAGCTGTACTTCAGGTCCGGGCGCTGGGTGGTGAGCCAGGTCGGGTCGATGGTCTGGTACACGAACCAGATGTCGTAGGTCTTGTTGTTGGTGATGGTCATCGACAGGTTCACCGAGCCGCCGGGCGTGGTGGTGGCGCTGCTCGAGGTGAAGGTCAGGTCGGCCGGCGCGGGGTCGGCGCTGGCGGCGGGGGCCAGGCCGAACAGGGCCAGGGCGAGGGCGAGGACGGCGGTGAGACCGAGACGTCTCAGCAGAGGTGATCGCATGGCCCGGGAGGCTAGGCAGGCCACGTCGGCGCCGTCTGCCCCGACGGTTGCGGTCCGCACCGGGGTCGGCCGAAAGTGCATGTCCCGTGAAGGCAGCGCGAAGGACCTGTGGGGGTTCCTTGCGGGCCGCATATGCGCACGCCACGGGCCAGGGGACCGGGAGGCTTCCCTGACCGGCCGAACTCCGGTTCCCTAAAAGGCAATTGGCGAGGACCATACCTGCCCGGAGGGGCGGAATGCGGCCCACCGCTTGCCCGACGGGGGGATTCTCGGCCAACTGCCGTAACTCCGGCCGGGTTCCGCGACGGGACACCCGGAGGCCGCGGAGTCACCGCCGGTGAAGATGATTCGCTCCCGCTTCTGGCCCGCGGGACCTACCGGGCGGTATACAGAACCGGTCGAACGCGCGGGACCGTCCCTCGGTGGCCGGTTCCGTGCGACGGAGCGGCCTCAGGGGGAGGATGCGATGGCTGACGGCACGCAGGCGGGGAGCGGGGCGAGAGGCCGGCGGCGGGCCGCCGCGCTGGGGGCCGCGCTGGGCGGTTGCGCCCTGGTGGCCGCGTCCACGACACCGGCCGTCGCACATTCCGGGCACGGGCAAGGGCACGGCCACGGCCGCGTCTTGTCGTACGTCGCGCTCGGGGACTCCTACACCTCGGGTCCCGGCATCCCGCGGCAGGTGGACGCCGGGTGCGCCCGCTCCGACCACAACTACCCCTCGCTGCTGGCTGCCGGACCCGGGATCGGCGCGTTCAAGGACGTCAGCTGCGGCGGCGCCACGACAGCCGAGATGTGGAAGGCGCAAGGAGACAACGGGCCCCAGCTGGACGCGGTGCGCCGGAACACCGACCTGGTGACGCTCCAGATCGGCGGCAACGACATCGGGTTCGGCACCATCATCGGCACCTGCGCCAAGCTCGCCGCCCAGGACCCGACGGGCGACCCGTGCGAGCGGTCGTACAACGCCTCCGGGTACGACGCACTGACGCTCGCCGTGCTGAAGACGGCACCCAAGGTGGCCGCGGTCCTGCGGGCGGTGCACGCCCGGGCGCCGCACGCGCGCGTCCTCGTCGTCGGCTACCCGGACCTGCTCCCGGACGACGGTCACGGCTGCTTCCCGTCGGTGCCGTTCGCCCAGGGCGACTTCCCCTACCTCAGGGACACCGAGAAACGGCTGAACCTGATGCTGCGCCTGGTCGCGGGCGTCAACCGGGCCGAGTACGTCGACACCTACGGTCCCACCGTCGGCCACGACATGTGCAAGGCGCCCGTCGACCGCTGGATCGAACCGCTGCAGCCGGCCTCCCCCGCGGCCCCGGCGCACCCCAACGCCAAGGGGGAGCAGGCGATGGCGCGGGCTGTCCTGGACCGGCCGGCACACGGCCGCGGCCACCGGCGCTGATCGGTACGGCGGCGCCGGGGCGGTCCGAGCGGGCGTCACCCGCCCGGACCGCCGCGGCGCCTCAGTCGCCCAGCGCGGCCAGGACGACGGCCTTGGCCTCCTCCTGCACCCGGGCCAGGTGGTCCGGGCCGAGGAAGGACTCCGCGTACACCTTGTAGACGTCCTCGGTGCCCGAAGGACGCGCCGCGAACCAGGCGTTGGCGGTGCTCACCTTGATGCCGCCGAGCGCGGCGCCGTTGCCGGGTGCCTCGGTGAGGACGGAGGTGACCGCCTCTCCCGCCAGGCTGTCGGCGGTGACCTGGGCCGGGGACAACTTCGCCAGCAGCGCCTTCTGTTCGCGGGTGGCGGGTGCGTCGACGCGGGCGTAGGCGGGCTCGCCGAAGCGGGCGGTCAGGTCGGAGTAGTGCTCGGACGGTGTCCTGCCGGTGACGGCCGTGATCTCGGAGGCGAGCAGGGCCAGGATGATGCCGTCCTTGTCGGTGGTCCACACCGAGCCGTCCCGGCGCAGGAAGGAGGCGCCGGCCGACTCCTCGCCGCCGAACCCGAGGGCGCCGTCGGCGAGTCCGTCCACGAACCACTTGAACCCGACGGGAACCTCGACGAGTTGACGGCCGAGGTCGGCGGCGACCCGGTCGATCATCGAGGAGGAGACGAGGGTCTTGCCGATGCCGGCGCCGGCCGGCCACCGCTCGCGGTGCCGGTACAGGTAGGAGATGGCCACCGCGAGGTAGTGGTTGGGGTTCATCAGGCCGGCGTCCGGGGTGACGATGCCGTGCCGGTCGGCGTCGGCGTCGTTGCCGGTGGCGATGCGGAAGCGGTCGCGCTGCTCGATGAGGGAGGCCATCGCGTACGGCGAGGAGCAGTCCATGCGGATCTTGCCGTCCCAGTCCAGCGTCATGAACCGCCAGGTGGGGTCGGTGTGCGGGTTGACCACGGTCAGGTCGAGCCGGTGCTGCTCGGCGATGCGGCCCCAGTAGGCGACGGAGGCGCCGCCGAGCGGGTCGGCGCCGATGCGCAGGCCCGCGGCGCGGACGGCGTCGAGGTCCAGGACGCTCGGCAGGTCGCCGACGTAGGTGCCGAGGAAGTCGTACCGCCCGGTGGTGGGCGCGGCGAGCGCGCGAGTGTACGGCACGCGCCGGACGTCCTTCAGGCCGCCGGTGATGATCTGGTTGGCGCGGTCCTGGATCCAGGCGGTGGCGTCGGAGGCGGCCGGGCCGCCGCTCGGCGGGTTGTACTTGAAGCCGCCGTCGGCGGGCGGATTGTGCGAGGGCGTGACGACGACGCCGTCGGCGAGGCCCGTGGTGCGGCCCGCGTTGTGGGTCAGGATGGCGTGCGAGACGGCGGGCGTGGGCGTGTAGCCGTCGGCGCTGTCGACGAGCACGGTCACGTCGTTCGCCGCGAACACCTCCAGCGCGGTGACCCTCGCGGGCTCCGACAGGGCGTGGGTGTCGGCGCCCAGGAAGAGGGGGCCGTCGGTGCCCTGTGCGGCGCGGTACTCGCAGATGGCCTGGCTGGTGGCGGCGATGTGGTCCTCGTTGAAGGCACTCGCCAGGGACGACCCGCGGTGTCCCGAGGTGCCGAACGCCACCCGCTGGGCGGGGTCGGCCGGGTCGGGGTGCAGCGCATAGTACGCGGTGACCAGCCGGGCCACGTCGACAAGGTCCTCGGGACCGGCCGGGCGGCCCGCTCGCTCCTGCGGCATGAGTCCGTTCCTCCGCATCGGTGTGATCGAACGCTCGCCGCCCATCTTCCTGGTCGGGGACTTGAGGCGCGAGTGCGCACCGCTGGGGCCGTACGGTCTGGTTCCTCCGGCTGCGGCGGACCGCGGAACGGCTGTCCCCGGATGCCGTGCGGAGCTCCACCTCATGGGCGGTGTGGTCCTGGCTGGTTCCCGTGGCGGACCTCTGGGCCCCGCGCCGCCTCCTCCTGCCGGTCCACCGCGTGAGCGTGTCCGGGACCCCGGAGCGGCTCAGGCGCGATGTCGTCCTGGTCAACCTCTGGTGGGCGGCCTGGGTGGCGCACGCGCTGCTCGCGGGGGCGGCGTCCTGGGGGACGACATCGCTGGTGCTCCTCGTCGTCGAGGAGGCGCTCGAACTCGCCGCCGGAGCCCTGTCGATCGTCGTGATCGAGCGGCTGACGGACCGGCAGGGAACTCCGGGGTACGGCACACCGGTGGTGCCGTACCCCGGGGAGCGGCCGCGTCACGTCTGTCTCAGCCGATGTGGTACGGGTCGCCGTACACCTTCCAGTCGAGGGGGGTGTCCAGGTCGAGGTTGCCCTTGCGCAGGAAGACGCGCTGCTCGGTGTCGACCCTGCTGGTGTCGCTGTGGGCCTCCTCCTGCTTCATGGCCCATACACGGGCGTCCAGGAAGGCGTTGAGGTACGTCGTCTCGTCGCCGCCCTGGGCCGGAGGCTTGGCGTGGCGCAGGGCCCGCTTGCGGATGCTGCCGAAGCTGGTGGGGTCGTCGCCGTCGCCGTGCATGACGATGGCGTCGTAGTAGGTGAACTGGCCGAGGGCGCGCAGCCCGTCCGCCTTGCCCTGCTTGACGGCGGGGTTGAAGTAGACGCGGTCGCGCTCGTCGTTCTGCGCCTGCTGGAACGCGCTGTCCTGGGCGGCCTTGCGCCAGTCCCGGGGGAAGTTCGGGTCGAGGCCGTCGTGCGAGTCGCTGCCGTTGACCCGGCGCAGGGCGGGCAGGTACTTCGCGAGGACGTTGCCGGGCTTGCGGTCGGTGTACTGCTGGACGAGTTCGAGCATGTCGCCGGTGCCGGAGCAGAAGCCGATGATGCCGGCGGTGTAGCCGCGCCCGTCGCCGATGTCCTCGATGTACTTGTACTGGGCCTTCCAGTCGAGCGAGGAGTTCTCCGCGCTCGACACCAGCTTCATGGCGATCTCCTTCTTCGCCGGGTCGTCCAGGCCCGGCGCGGCCGCGGACGCCGAGCCGCCGCCGTGCCAGACGCCGATCACGGCGCCGGTGGCGGCGGCCCCGAGCAGCGCGACGGCGCTACGGCGGGAGATGCGGGAGGGGGCGGCCGCGTCGCGGCGTATCTGCACCACAGGGACTCCAAGTGGGGGTGGGGGGTGGGACGTTACTAGGGATGCGTGCGCCGCACCTACTAGTAGGAAAGTTTCCTATCAGAAGCGTCGGACATCGATAACCCGCGTGCCGCAGATTCATAGGATCGAACAAGCCCGATTCAGAAGCCGCACCGCTCAATGCCATGCGGGGCAGCGGTTGGACTTACCAATCTTGGTGACGCAGGGTGGACAGGCCCCCCTCGCACCCTCGGGGCACCCCTACGGCACCACCCGGAGACGACCCGATGAACCACGTCGCGGACCCCGCTCGCTACGACGGCACCATGCGCTACCGGCGCTGCGGCCGCTCGGGACTGGACCTCCCGCTCCTGTCCCTGGGCTACTGGCACAACTTCGGCGACGACCGCCCCTTCGAGACCCAGCGCGAGATCGCGCTGCGCGCCTTCGACCTCGGGATCACCCACCACGACCTGGCCAACAACTACGGTCCGCCGTACGGCGCGGCCGAGATCAACTTCGGGCGGCTGCTCAAGCAGGACCTCGCGCCCTACCGGGACGAGCTGATCGTCTCCACCAAGGCCGGCTGGGACATGTGGCCCGGCCCGTACGGGCAGGGCGGCGGCTCGCGCAAGTACGTGCTCGCCTCGCTCGACCAGTCGCTGCGCCGCATGGGCGTGGACTACGTCGACATCTTCTACTCGCACCGGCTGGACGCGACCACGCCGCTGGAGGAGACGATGGGCGCGCTCGACACGGCCGTGCGCCAGGGCAAGGCCCTGTACGTCGGCATCTCCTCCTACGACGCCGAGCGCACCCGGCAGGCCGCCGCCATCCTGCGCGACCTCGGCACTCCGATGCTCATCCACCAGCCGTCATACAGCATGCTCAACCGCTGGATCGAGACCGACGGGCTGCTGGACGCCGCCGCGGAGGAGGGTTTCGGCGTCATCGGGTTCACGGCGCTCGCCCAGGGGCTCCTGACGGGCCGCTACCTCGACGGCGTGCCGCGGGACTCGCGGGCCGCGCAGGGCACCTCCTTCGACGCCGCGTGGCTGACCGACGACATGCTGCGCCGGCTGCGCGCGCTCGACGACATCGCCGCCCGGCGCGGGCAGACCCTGGCCCAGATGGCGCTCGCCTGGGCGCTGCGGGACGAGCGCGTCACCTCCCTGGTCATCGGCGCCTCGCGCACCGAACAGCTGGAGCAGAACGTCGCCGCACTGAAGAACCTCGACTTCAGCGACGAGGAACTCGCCGAGATCGACACCCACGCGACGGACGGCGGAGTCGACCTCTGGCGCGAGGCCCGGCTGGGCACGCTCGGCTGAGGCAGTCGGCCCTCGTGAGTTGTGGCACTCAGTGACACAGGACACTGACGTATCGGGAAATTCGGACATACTAGAAGTCATTCGGACCGCGACTGCCCCGCGACTTCAAGGAGCCGCTCACCGCATGCCGTACGGAGCCCCCGACCACCCCGTCCTGCTCCCCCACCCCGACCTGGGCCTGGCCCGCGGCTGTGAGCACTGCCTCGGCTGGGGAACGGTCGTCACCCGCGACGGGGAGCACGCCCTGTGCCACATCTGCCAGCCGGAACCCGGCGACGACGACGGAATCACGGAATCCGCCCCTTCCTCAGCGGCGTGACCCCTTCGCACCACGGCACCGGGTGCCGAGCGTCGCGCGACCGGCCGCGCCCGGCCGTCGTCGTACCGTTGACGCATGGCCGCCCCTCCCCTGCCGGGCTTCCTGGCCCATCTGGCGCCGCTGCTCGGCCACTACGGCTACCTGGCCGTCGGGGTGGTCTTCGTGGAGGACTTCGGGGTGCCGGCCCCGGGCGAGACCATCCTGCTGGCCGCCGGCGTCTACGCCGGAGCGGGGCGGCTGAACATCGTGGCCGTGGCGGTCATCGCCTTCGTCGCGGCCGTCGCCGGGGACAACGTCGGCTATCTGATCGGCCACTACGGCGGGCGCGCCTTCGTCCACCGCTGGGGCAAGTACGTGTTCCTCACGCCGAAGCGTTTCCAGGCCACCGAGGAGTTCTTCGAGCGGCACGGCGGCAAGGTCGTCACGGTGGCCCGGTTCATCGAGGGCCTGCGCCAGGCCAACGGCATCATCGCCGGCACCACGGGCATGCCCTGGCGCCGCTTCCTCGCCTTCAACGCGCTCGGCGCGGCGCTCTGGGTCGGCGCCTGGTCGACCCTCGCCTACTTCGCGGGCAGCCACCTCACGGCCGTCTACGACGAGATCACCCGCTACCAGGTCTACGTCCTCGTCGCCCTCGGCGTCCTGGTCGCGGGCTTCGTCGTACGGCACGTCGTACGACGCAGGCGCGAGCGCTGAGCCCCGTCCGGGCCGGGGCGGCGGGCCCCGGGGCCGGTCGTCAGGAGGAGCGGGCGGTGCGCCGGGTGGCCCGGTCCTTCGGCGACGGGTCGGGGGCGTCGCCGTCGGCCCGCTCGTGGCCTCCGCGCAGCGCGGAGGCCAGCGCGGCGATCAGCGCCATTGCGGCGGCGACCCCGAAGACGATGGTCAGGCCGTGGTGGAACGGCCCGGAGACCAGCTCGGGGAAGAACGAGTGACCGGTCAGGGTGGCCCGCTGGGCGTCGGTCAGCCGGTCCAGCGTGCCGCCGCCGGAGAGCAGGTGGCCGATGGGGTTGTTGCCGAGGAACGTGGCGAACAGCGTGCTGACCGGCGGCAGCGAGGCCGCCTGGTGCGCGGTGGCGGCGGGCACCCCGTGAGCCTGGAGCCCGCTGCTGAGCGTCGACGGCAGGGAACTGGCGAGTCCGGAGACCATCAGCGAGAAGAAGACGCCGATGGACAGCGCGGTGCCCGAGTTCTGGAAGGTGGAGCGCATCCCGGAGGCGACACCCCGGTACCGGGCCGGCACGCTGCCCATGATGGACGAGGTGTTCGGCGAGGAGAACATGCCCTGGCCCAGCCCGCTCAGCACCAGCAGCGCGGCGAAGGTGCCGTAGTCGAAGTCGACGGGCAGCGCGAGCAGGCCGACGAAGGACGCGGCGACCAGGAGCAGACCGGTCGTGGAGAACAGACGGGCGCCGAACCGGTCCGACAGGTAGCCGGAGACCGGCCCGGCCACCAGGAACCCGACCGTCAGCGGCAGCATGAAGATGCCGGCCCACAGCGGGGTGTCCTCGAAGTCGTAGCCGTGCAGCGGCAGCCAGATCCCCTGCAGCCAGATGATCAGCATGAACTGCAGGCCGCCGCGGGCGATCGCGGTCAGCAGGGCGGCCAGGTTGCCCGCGGCGAACGCCCGCACCCGGAACAGGGAGAGCCGGAACATGGGCTCGGCGACCCGGCTCTCGATCACACAGAACGCCAGCAGCAGGACGGCACCGCCGATCAGGCCGGAGAGCACCCAGGGGTTGGTCCAGCCGGTGGCGTGACCGCCGTAGGGCTGGATGCCGTAGGTGATGCCGGCGAGGAGCACGCCGGCGCCCGTGGCGAAGGTGACGTTGCCGAGCCAGTCGATCCGGCCGCGCCCCCCGGCGGCGGTCTCCCTGAGGCTCAGGTAGGACCAGATGGTGCCGGACACGCTGACCGGGACGCTCACCCAGAACACCGCGCGCCAGTCGACCGCGGCGAGCAGCCCGCCCGCCAGCAGCCCGAGGAACTGCCCGGCGAGCGCGGTGATCTGGTTGACGCCGAGGGCCATGCCGCGCTGCCGGGCCGGGAAGGCGTCGGTGAGGATCGCGGCCGAGTTGGCCGTGAGCATCGACCCGCCGAACGCCTGCACCATGCGCCACAGGATCAGCCACAGCGCGCCCGCCCCGGCCCGGAAGGGATCGAGGGAGAGCGCGACCGAGGCGCAGGCGAAGACCAGGAAGCCGAGGTTGTAGATCCGCACCCGGCCGAACATGTCTCCGAGCCGGCCGAGCACGACGACCAGCACGGCGGACACCAGCAGATAGCCGAGGATCATCCACAGCAGGTAGCCGATGTTGCCGGCGGCCAGCGGGTCGAGGCCGATGCCGCGGAAGATCGCCGGCAGGGAGATGATCACGATGGAGGCGTCCATCGTGGCGATGAGGACGCCCAGGGTGGTGTTGGACAGGGCGACCCACTTGTAGTGGGGTCCCGGCGGCGTCTCCCGGCCGTTCACAGCTGTTCCGCCAATCGGTCGAGCAGGGGCAGGGCATCCTCGAGAGCCCTCAGTTCCTGCGGGCTGAACTCGTCGAGGGCCCGGGCGAGGCGCCCGACCGACTCCGAGCGGCGTTCCTCCAGCATGGTCCGGCCCTCGTCGGTGATCGACACGATGGCCCGGCGGCCGTCGGTGGCGTCGGGGGTACGGCGGACCAGTCCGCGGTGTTCGAGGCCGGCGAGTGTCGTCGCCATGGCCTGGGGCCTGACCCGCTCCAGGTCGGCGAGCGAACCGGGCGAGTCCGGTCCGGCGCCGGCCAGGCGGGCCAGCACCGAGACACCGGAGAGGGTCACGTCACCGACGGCGTGCGCGCGGCGCAGCCGGCGGGTGATCCGGGCGACGGCCAGCCGCAGGGCCGCGGCGAGGGCGGCCGTGTCCTGCCCCCCGGCTCCCCGTCCCTCGGCCGCGTCGTTCGCGGGATTCCGTTCCAGGTCCATGATTACTAACAATAGGTTTATCAGTCTGGACTGTTCAACCAAGGTTGAGTAATTCACGGGATGCGTACGGCCGGGCCGGCGGGTGTCCGCGTTTGGGCGGCGCCACGGTGGACAACCGGACAGCACCACACGCCGAACGAGGTTGGGAGTGACACCCATGGCTGGCAACCAGAAGGCCAAGGCCAAGGCGGAGCAGGCCAAGGGCAGGATGAAGGAGGCGGCGGGCCGCGCCGTCGGCAACGAGAGCATGGAGGCCGAGGGCCGGATGAAGGGCGCCGAGGGCGATGCCCGTCAGGCCAAGGAAAAGGCCAAGGACACGTTCAAGCACTGAACCGGCGTCGAGCCGAAGGGGCGGGTCCGGACCATCAGGTCCGGACCCGCCCCTTCGTCCGTGTGCTTCGTCCGTGCGCGCGGGTTCGTCCGTGTGCGCGGGCGCCGGGCGCTCAGCCCTCCGCCAGGAGTTCGCCCCGCAGCCGGGTCAGCAGGCGCGACAGCAGCCGGGAGACATGCATCTGGGACACCCCGAGGCGCTCGCCGATCTCGGCCTGGGTGCGCTCCTCGACGAACCTGAGGTGCAGTATGTGCCTGTCCCGCTCGCCCAGCCCGGCGATCAGCGGAGCCAGCGCGTGGAAGTCCTCGACGAGCTCCAGGGCGGTGTCCTCGGCGCCGATGAAGTCGGCCAGGACGCTCTCGCCGTCCTCGCCGGAGCCGAGCGTGGCGTCCAGGGACGAGGAGGTGTAGGCGTTGCGCGCGAGCTGCGCCTCGACGACCTCCTCCTCGGACAGACTCATCAGCTGCGCGAGTTCCGCCACGGTCGGCGTCCGGTCCAGGCGGCTGGAGAGCTCCTCCGTGGCGCGGGCGAGCTGCACCCGGGCCTCCTGCAGGCGCCGGGGGACGTGGACGGCCCAGGACGTGTCCCGGAAGAACCGCTTGATCTCGCCCACGATGTAGGGGATCGCGAAGGAGGTGAACTCCACCTCGCGGGCCACCTCGAACCGGTCGATCGCCTTGATCAGCCCGATCACCCCGACCTGGACGATGTCCTCGGTCTCCGCCGGGCCCCGGCTGCGGAACCGCGCCGCGGCGAACCGCACCAGGGAGATGTTCATCTCGATCAGCGTGTTGCGGGCGTCCTGGTGCTCGTGCGTGCCCTCTTCCAGCTCCGCCAGCCTGCGCAGGAAGAGGCGGGTCAGCTCGCGGGCGTCCTGCGGGGCGACCCGCGAGGGATCGGCGACCTCCGGCAACCCGGCCCCTGCGGGGCTGGCGCCCCGCGCCGACTCGGATCGTGCGGGCTCGCACCGTGCGGGCTCGGCGGTCCCCGGCAGCCGCGCCGTCCTCGTCCGCTCCGTCGCCGTCACGCTCGCCGTCATGCCGAGTCCCTCCCGAAGTCGCCGGCGGCCGGTCCGCCGACTCCGCTGCGGTTACCCCGGGTTCGCGCGGTCATGCCCTGCGTGCACGACCCGGGCCGCCGGGTCTCCCTGCCGCGGTCACTGACCAGGCGTTCACGCGCAACCGGTGGATTCCTGTCCGGCGGCCCCTTGTTCGCGGCCGAAACGGGTAGCCGGGACCGGGACGGCACCACGATCCACAGGCACAGGAAGGGGCCCATGGACATCCCTCTCGGGGCCAGAGCAACGGCGCGGCCGCGCCCCGCGCTCCTGCGCCGCAGCCTCAGCTGGGACTACGGTCCGCCCTGCCTCGCCGAGGCGCGAGACGCCGTAGGGGCGCTCCTCGCGCGCGCGGAACCCGCGCCCCGGCGGCGGGCCGTCCAGGACGCCCAGCTCGTCGTCAGCGAACTCGTCACGAACGCGATCCGGCACGCCCCCGGTCCCGGGACGCTCCGACTGGAGCTGGCCCCCGACGCGGCGACCCTGCGGATCAGCGTCATCGACACCTCGGCCGATCCACCGCTCCCCCGGCCTGCGGACCCGGGGCGTGTGGGCGGCCACGGTCTGCGCCTGGTGAGCCTGCTCAGCACCGGGCTACGGACCACCCTCGTCCCCGGCGGGAAGCGGGTCACCGCCACGGTCTCCCTGACCGACGGGCCCGCCTGAGCCCCCGTCGGGGCGCGGGCCGTTTCGGACGCGCGGCGGGCGGGCACCCGTGCCAGGCTCGTCACAGGCGCGCTCACGTACGCCGCTGCCGGTCTCCGAGGAGGTGACGGCATGACCCGGGACAAGACGTCGGCCGGCGCGCACGCCGGGCACGGGAACCTGTTCTCCGGTCCGCAGCCGGACGTGGCCGGCGCCGCCGGCTATCCGGACGCCCCGCCCCGGGTCGGCTTCTTCACCGACACCTCCGTGTGCATCGGCTGCAAGGCGTGCGAGGTGGCCTGCAAGGAGTGGAACGCCGTCCCGGAGGACGGCCTCGAACTGACCGGCATGTCCTACGACAACACACAGGGACTCGGCGCCGACACCTGGCGGCACGTGGCCTTCATCGAGCAGCGCAAGCCGCTCGGCGGCCAGGAACCCGGTCTCGGCCACGAGAGCGTCGACGTCTTCGCCGCCGCCTACCGGCTGGGCGCGGACACCGCCGCGCCCGCGCCGGCGCCCGAGAACGAGGTGATCTCCCCCGTCTCCCCCGACGGCCGCACCGAGCTGCGCTGGCTGATGGCCTCCGACGTGTGCAAGCACTGCACGCACGCGGCCTGCCTCGACGTGTGTCCCACGGGCGCGCTCTTCCGCACGGAGTTCGGCACGGTCGTCGTCCAGGAGGACATCTGCAACGGGTGCGGCTACTGCGTGCCCGCCTGCCCCTACGGCGTCATCGACCAGCGCGAGGACGACGGCCGGGTGTGGAAGTGCACCCTGTGCTACGACCGCCTGGGCGCCGGCATGGAGCCGGCCTGCGCCAAGGCCTGCCCGACCGAGTCCATCCAGTTCGGCCCGCTGGAGGAGCTGCGGGAACGTGCGGCGGCCCGGGTCGCGCAGCTGCACGCCGCCGGGGTGACCGACGCCCGACTGTACGGGGAGGACCCGGAGGACGGGGTCGGCGGCGACGGCGCGTTCTTCCTCCTGCTGGACGAGCCCGAGATCTACGGCCTGCCGCCGGACCCGGTGGTCACCACCCGCGACCTGCCCGACATGTGGCGGCACGCCGCCCTGGCCGCCGTCTCGCTCGCCGCCCTCGCGGTCGCCGGCTTCGCGAAGAGGCCGGGGCGGGGACGCTGACGGGACGGCCGACGACACCATGAGGAGGCCGCGATGACCGGATCGGACGTCACCCGGGACGGGCTGCGGGGCGCGCGGCCGGGGCGGGAGGCCGTCACCGGCGCACAGCCGGGCCGCCACCGGCGCCGTCGGGGGCGCGGGCGCGGCGAGCAGTCGATGGTGCCGGACGCCGAGATCTCGTCGTACTACGGCAAACCGGTCCTCAACAAGCCGACCTGGGAGCCGTTGGACATCGCCGGATACCTGTATCTGGGCGGCCTCGCCGGTGCGTCCTCGCTGCTGGCCGCCGGGTCGGCCGTGACGGGGCGGCCGGAGCTCGCGCGGACGGCGAAGCTGGGCGCGGCCGGGGCCATCTCGCTGTCGCTGGCCGCGCTCGTGCACGACCTCGGGCGCCCGGCCCGCTTCCTGAACATGCTGCGGGTCCTCAAGCCCACCTCGCCGATGAGCGTGGGCTCGTGGCTGCTCGCGGGCTACGCTCCGCTGACGCTGGCCGCCGCGGCCACCGACGTCGCGGGCCGGTACCGGCTCGTCGGCCCGGCCGCTACCGCGGGGGCCGCCGCGCTCGGCCCGGCGGTGGCGACGTACACCGCGGTGCTGCTGTCGGACACGGCCGTGCCGTCCTGGCACGAGGGGTACCGGCAGCTGCCGTTCGTGTTCGCGGGGTCCGCGGCGAGCGCGGCGGCGGGTCTGGCTCTGGTGTGCGCGCCGACGGCCCAGGCGGGGCCCGCCCGGCGTACGGCGGTGCTGGGCGCCGGACTGGAGCTGGGGGCGTTCCAGCTGATGAAGCGGCGTATCGGGCTCGCCGCGGAGCCGTACGAGCAGGGCAGGCCGCATGTGCTGCTGCGGGTGGCGGAGGCTCTGACGGTGGCCGGTGCGGCGCTGTCGGTCCTGTCCGGGCGGCGGCGTGACCGGCGGCTCGCCGTGGCGGCCGGTGCCGCGCTGCTGACCGGGTCGGCGGCGCTGCGGTTCGGCGTGTTCCACGCCGGGGTGGCCTCGGCGGAGGACCCCGCCTACACGGTCGTACCGCAGCGGGAGCGGCGCGCCGCGCGCGAGGGCTGACGGGTGCCGGTCCTTCCCGTCCGTCCGTGGGCGCCCGGACCGTTCGCGGGGTGGTGCGCCCATGACGCGTGGGGGGTGACGGACGGGGAGGACCGGTTTCCTGGGGGGCGCGGGCCGTCTCGTGGCCGTCCGCGCCCGCCGGCCGGGGTGCTCAGCGCACCGTGTTCACCTTGTGCAGGGCCTTGGCGAGGCCGTTGGCCCACAGCTGGTCGACGCGGGCGCGTTCGTTGGCGTCGGGGTAGCGGTTGGTGCAGGACGGGCCGGGGCCGCCGCCCGACATCAGTTCGCTGCACGGGCCGCTGTAGTCGTCGGGCAGGCCCAGCACGTGGCCGGTCTCGTGCGCGGCGACGCGGATCGAGTCGTACTCCTGGTTCTGCTGGTAGTCGAGGAAGATGTAGCCGCGGCCGTGGCCGTCCGTGGAGGCGTACGAGCCCTGCGGGTCGCTGCCCTCGTAGTAGGCGAAGTCGGCGCCGCCGGAGCTCTCCTGGAGGCGGACGTTGGACACGGAGCTGTTCCAGATGGAGGCGGCGCTCGATATCTGGGAGCGGAAGCTCGGGGCCTGGGAGTCGTCGTAGTAGACGGTGACGGACTGCAGACCGGGGTGGGCCGCCTGCTTCTTGGCGACCGACTTCAGGACGGCCTGGAAGAACGCCTTGGTGTCGGCGGAGTTCTCGTGCGCGCCCGTGAAGTGGGCGGCCCGGGCGTCGGGGGCGGCCGGCTGCGCGGTGTGGGCGCTCGCGGGGACCACGGTGCCCAGGGAGGCGAACGCCAGGCCGACGCCGAGCGCCAGCAGTCTCCGGGAGGTCTTCGCGGCCGGGGAGGTCGTACGGGACGACGTCATGTGGGGGGCTCCTACTCGTTCGTGTGGGGTGGTGAACGATGAGTCGCCTCCGAGTCTCGGGCAGTTGAACGGCGAGCGGATGATGGCAACCGGGGATAGGGCGAGGCTATCGGCGGCCAACTCGTGCGGTTCCGTTCGGATTTGAACATCTGGCGTGGGCCCGCCGGCCGCCCTACGCTCCCGCCATGGAGTTCGAGGTGAGGCATCTGCGGGTGCTGTGCGCCATCGCCGACGCGGGCAGCCTGCACAAGGCGGCTCGTGAACTAGGCATGGCCCAGCCGTCGTTGAGCACCCAGTTGCGCCGCATCGAGCAGACGCTGGGCGGCCGCCTGTTCACCCGGGGCCGCGCGGGCTGCCGTCCGACTCCGCTGGGGCATGTCGTGGTCAGCCGGGCCCGGCCCCTGGTCGCCGAACTCGCCGCGCTGGTCACGGAGACGAGGGCGGCGGCGGCCCGGGCGGCGGACGGACCCCGGCTGCGCATCGGCGCCACGGCGAGCCGGGCGCTGCCGGGCTGGCTGCGCCGGCTGCGCGGGCGCTCGCCCCGGACCGAGCCGACCCTCCAGATGGACGTGTCTGCGAACGCCCTGCTGGGGCTGGTCGCCGAGGGCCGGCTCGACATGGCGTTCGTGCACGAGGTGGAGGGCAGCCCGCTGCGCGTCCCGGCGGGGCTGTGCCTGCGGGTGCTGGTGGAGCGGGAGCCGCAGTTCGTCACCCTGGCCGCGGACCATCCCGCGGCACGGCGGCCCGAGGTGCGGCTCGCCGACCTCGCCGGTGACCGGTGGATGATCGACTCCACGGTCGACGGGGAGTGGGACGGGCTGTGCCGGGTGCTGCGTGCGGCCGGGATCGAGCCCGACCTGCTGCACGGGGACTACCTCACCGCGTTCTCGCTGGCCGCCATCGGCGAGGTCGTCACGGTCAGCCAGCCGACCACCCGGCCCCGCTCCGACCTCGCGGTCCGCCCGCTGCGGGGTGACCCGATCGGCGTACGGCTGCTGCTCGCGGCCCGGACGGAGGCCGAGCTGGACGACGGGTACGCCGAGCTGGAGGAGGCGTACTGGGAGGCGGCCCGCCAGGCCCCGGCGTACCGCACGTGGCTGGAGCGGGCCCGCGCGGCGGAGCCGGCCCGCGCCCTCGGGGCCCGCGGCGCGCATGTCGCGCCCGAGGGGACGCGCGGCGGGACGCTCTCGGGCCGGGTGCCGGCGCCGGGGGCGCCGCGCCGGGCCGCGGGAGCGCAGGGCATGGTCCGCTCCTGACCAGCCCTCGTGCGCCCCGGCCCCTGTGCGAAGCGCCGTCCGGTCCTGCCCTTGTTTGGTCCGTCCTCGCCGGGGTACCCAGCCGCCCGCGGATGCCGCCTGCGCGGGGCGGCGGGAGACTGGGCACAGTGAGCGGAGGGAGCGTTGACGTGGGTGTGCGCACCTGGATCGACTCCTGGCCGGTCTACCGTCAGCTCACCGGGACCGACCCGCTCGGGCGGGGCGCGGCGGCCAAGAGCGGGCGCAGCGAGCGGCTGGAACCCCGGGTCGCCACGGCCGACCGGGTGGTGAAGTCCGTCTGCCCGTACTGCGCGGTGGGCTGCGGCCAGAACGTCTACGTCGAAGACGGGAAGGTCACCCAGATCGAGGGCGACCCGGACTCCCCCGTCTCGCGCGGCCGGCTCTGCCCCAAGGGCTCGGCCAGCCTGCAGCTCACCACGGGTGACGCCCGCGAGCACCAGGTGCTGTACCGGCGCCCGCACGGCACCGAGTGGGAGCGGCTGGACCTGGACACGGCGATGGACATGATCGCCAACCGGGTGATCGAGGCGCGGCGGGCCGGCTGGCAGTGGGAGGTCGACGAGACCCGGACCCGGCGCACGCTGGGCATCGCGAGCCTCGGCGGGGCCACGCTCGACAACGAAGAGAACTACCTGATCAAGAAGCTGTTCACGGCCATGGGCGCGATCCAGATCGAGAACCAGGCGCGTGTTTGACACTCCTCCACCGTTCCCAGTCTGGGAACCTCATTCGGGCGCGGCGGCGCGACCACCTTCCAGCAGGACCTGCAGAACTCGGACTGCATCGTCATCCAGGGTTCGAACATGGCCGAGTGCCATCCGGTCGGGTTCCAGTGGGTCATGGAGGCGAAGGCGCGCGGCGCGAAGCTGATCCACGTCGACCCGCGGTTCACCCGGACCAGCGCGCTCGCCGACGTGCACGTGCCGCTGCGCGCGGGCTCGGACATCGCGTTCCTCGGCGGGATCATCAACTACGTCCTGAGCGAGGAGAAGTACTTCCGGGACTACGTGGTGGCCTACAGCAACGCGCCGGTCGTCCTGCGGGAGGACTTCCGCGACACCGAGGACCTGGACGGCGTGTTCTCCGGCCTGGACCCCGACAGCCGCTCCTACGACAACAGCAGCTGGCAGTACGAGGGCACCGAGATGCAGTCGGCGTCGGGCCAGCGCGACCAGGAGTACGACAAGCGCACCGGTGGCGGCAGTTCGGTCACCGAGGCCGCGGGCGGCGAGTCCCACGGCTCCGGCGGGGCCGACATCGGCGAGGGCGACTTCGAACGCGACGAGACGCTGACCCACCCGCGCTGTGTCTTCCAGGTGCTCAAGCGGCACTACGCCCGCTACACCCCGGAGCTGGTCGAGCAGATCTGCGGGGTGCCGCCGAAGCTGTTCCGGCAGGTGTGCGAGCTGGTCACGGAGAACTCCGGGCGCGAGCGGACGACCGCGTTCGCCTACGCGGTGGGCTGGACCCAGCACACGGTGGGCGTGCAGTACATCCGCGCGGCGGCCGTGCTGCAGACGCTCCTCGGCAACATCGGCCGGCCCGGCGGCGGGATCATGGCGCTGCGCGGGCACGCCTCCATCCAGGGCTCGACGGACATCCCGACCCTGTTCAACCTGCTGCCCGGCTACATCCCGATGCCGCACGCGCACAAGGAGGAGGACCTGGACGCCTTCGTGCGCGCGGAGGCCGCACGCAAGGGCTACTGGGGCAACATGCGCGCCTACCTGGTGAGCCTGCTCAAGGCCTACTGGGGGGAGGCGGCGACGGCCGGGAACGACTTCTGCTTCGACTACCTGCCCAGGCTGACCGGTTCGCACTCCGCGTACGAGATCGCCATGGCGCAGCTGGACGGCGACTGCAAGGGCTACTTCCTCGTCGGGGAGAACCCGGCGGTCGGCAACGCCAACTCCAAGCTGATGCGCCTCGGCATGGCCAACCTGGACTGGCTGGTCGTACGGGACTTCTCGCTGATCGAGTCGGCGACGTGGTGGAAGGACGGCCCGGAGATCGAGACCGGGGAGCTGCGCACCGAGGACATCGGCACCGAGGTGTTCTTCCTGCCGGCCGCCGCGCACACCGAGAAGGACGGCAGCTTCACCAACACCCAGCGGCTGCTGCAGTGGCACCACCAGGCCGTGGAACCGCCCGGCGAGGCGCGCAGCGACCTGTGGTTCACCTACCACCTGGGGCGGATCGTCAGGGAGAAGCTGGCCGGGTCCGCCGACGAGATGGACCGCCCGGTGCTCGACCTCACCTGGGACTATCCGACGAGGGGCGCGCTCGCCGAGCCGGACGCGGAGGCCGTGCTCGCGGAGATCAACGGCCACGACGCCGACGGCGCGCCGCTGTCGTCGTACGAGCAGCTGAAGACCGACGGCTCCACCTCCTGCGGCTGCTGGATCTACTGCGGGGTCTACGCCGACGGCGTCAACCAGGCCGCCCGCCGCAAGCCGGGCCGGGAGCAGAGCTGGGTGGCGCCCGAGTGGGCGTGGGCCTGGCCGGCCAACCGGCGCATCCTGTACAACCGCGCCTCGGCCGACCCGGACGGCAAGCCGTGGAGCGAGCGGAAGGCGCTGGTGTGGTGGGACCCGGACGAGGGCGAGCAGGGCGAATGGACCGGCCACGACGTGCCCGACTTCAAGAAGGACAAGTCGCCGGACGCCGAGCCGCCCGAGGACGCCACCGGCCCCGAGGCGCTGACCGGCCGGGACCCATTCATCATGCAGGCGGACGGCAAGGCCTGGCTGTACGTGCCGTCCGGGCTGACCGACGGGCCGCTGCCGACGCACTACGAGCCGCAGGACTCGCCGTTCCCGAACCTGCTTTACGGCCAGCAGCGCAATCCGGTGCGGCAGGTGCTGCCGGCGCGGCCGGACAACCGCTACCAGCCCAGTGCCGGTGAGCCCGGCGCGGAGGTGTTCCCGTACGTGGCGACCACGTACCGGTTGACCGAGCACCACACGGCGGGCGGTATGTCCCGTTGGCAGCCGTATCTCGCCGAGCTGCAGCCGGAGTTCTTCTGCGAGGTGTCGCCCGAGCTGGCCGCCGAGCGGGGCCTGGAGCACACCGGCTGGGCGACGATCGTCAGTGCCCGGGGTGTCATCGAGGCGCGCGTCCTGGTCACCGACCGGGTGGCGCCGCTGACGGTGCACGGGCGGACCCTGCACCAGGTGGGCCTGCCCTACCACTGGGGCCCCAACGGCTACACCACCGGCGACGCGGCCAACGAGCTGCTGCACCTGTCCCTGGACCCCAACACCCATATCCAGGAGGCCAAGGCGTTCACCGTGGACATCCGGCCCGGGCGCCGTCCCCGCGGCCCGGCGTCGATGGAGCTGGTGCGCGCCTACCGGGACCGGGCCGGCATCGACGAACACACCGGCACGGAACTGTGAGCAGGGGCCCTCGGGCCTACCGGAGCACGAGCGAGTGTTCCCCGAGCGGCACCAACTCCCCCACCACCGGCGCGCCCGGCACCTCGCCGGCCACCAGCAGCCCGCCGGAGGTCTGGGCGTCTGCGAGGAGCAGCCGGGTGTCGTCGTCCGGGGTCCCGAAGTCGGTGAACGGGGCCACCCACTCCAGGTTGCGCCGGGTGCCGCCGGGCACGTACCCGTCCCGTACGGCTTCCCGGGCGCCGTCGAGGAAGGGCACGGCGGCGGTGTCGAGGACGGCGGTCACACCCGAGGCGCGGGCCAGTTTGTGCAGATGGCCGAGGAGGCCGAAGCCGGTAACGTCGGTGGCGCAGCGGGCGCCCGCGGCCAGGGCGGCGGCACAGGCGTCCCGGTTGAGGGCCGTCATGGTGGCGATCGCCTCCTCGAACCGTTCCCCGGTGGCCTTGTGACGGTTGTTCAGCACACCCAGGCCCAGCGGTTTGGTCAGCGACAGCGGCAGTCCGGGCCGGCCCGCGTCGTTGCGGAGCAGCCGGTCCGGGTCGGCGATCCCGGTGACGGCCATGCCGTACTTCGGTTCGGGGTCGTCCACGCTGTGCCCGCCGCCGACGTGGCAGCCGGCCTCGGCGGCGACGTCCAGGCCGCCGCGCAGCACCTCGCGGGCCAGGTCGAACGGCAGCCGGTCGCGGGGCCAGGCGAGCAGGTTGACGGCGAGGACGGGGCTGCCGCCCATCGCGTACACGTCGGACAGGGCGTTGGCGGCGGCGATGCGCCCCCAGTCGTAGGGGTCGTCCACGACCGGGGTGAAGAAGTCGGCGGTGGACAGCACGGCGGTGCCGCCGGGCCCGGGGAGGGCGACGGCGGCCGCGTCGTCGCCGGTGGCGAGCCCGACCAGCAGCGGCGCGTTGCCCCCGCCCCCCGGTGCCGCGAGACCCCTGACCACGTCCTCCAGTTCACCGGGCGGGATCTTGCAGGCGCAGCCGCCGCCATGCGCGAACTGCGTGAGGCGGACGGGCGCTTGGCGGGTCGGTGTCATACCGGTCTCCTCGGGCAGTAGCCTGACGACGGCGGTGGAGGCGTGTGGGTGCCTGGTGGCCCTCCCGGTCTTCAAAACCGAGGTGTCCGAGGATCTCGGGCAGGCAGGTTCGATTCCTGTCCGCCTCCGCTCACCGCGTCCGTCCGGCAGCGTCGGTACTGGTCGTCGACGCGTTCCGTGTAGCCGCAGGCGTCGAGGAACTCCAGGAGGGGTACGGCGACCCGGCGGGTGGTGTCCAGGGCGCGGCGGGCCTCGCTGAGCGTGAACGGCTGCGGCAGGCGGGCCAGGGCGGTGGCGGCCTCGCTGTCGGAGCCGGGCAGGAGCACGATGCCGTCGGTGATCCGCAGCAGGGCGCCGGCCGCGACGGCGGCGGCCAGTTCCCGGCGGTGCAGCCCCAGTTGCGTCAGCCGGCCGGCTTCGGGCGCGCGGAACGGCGTACGGGCCAGGTCCCGGCGTACGGCGTCCACCGCGGCCCGCACGGGCGGTGGCAGGGTGGGGCGGGCGGGGCCGGCCGGGTGGAGCCGGCCGTCGTGGCTGCGCAGATCGCGTGCCGTGCGGGCGAGGGCGTCGACCAGGGCGCGGTCGGGCAGCCCGAGCAGGTGGCGGGCGGCCTCGGTGGGCAGCCCGGGATCCAGCGGGTGGGTGCGGGCGTGGCGGTCGACCTCGGTGGTGAGCCGTTCGGCGAGGGCCGTCCAGTGGGTGTCGTCGGCCAGCCAGTCCCCGGCGACGGGTGCGGTGGGAGCCGGTACGCCCATGGCGAGGAGGTCGGCGCGGCGCACCAGTTTGCGGCGCCGGAGTTCGGCGGCGCCGTCGGGGTGTCCGGTCATGGTGGCGAGGTCGGCGGCGCGGGCCCGGCCGGCGCCGCGCCGGGTCAGCCGGGGCGGGCGGACGTCCAGGACCGTGACGGCGCAGGGCATGCGGGTGCCGCCGGGTTCGCGCAGCACGGCGCGGTCACCGACCCGCAGGGGCAAGGCGCGGCGCAGGGTGAGCCGGGCGGTGTCCTCGCCGAGCGGGCGGATGGTGACGGGGACGGCGGCGGTGCCAAGGTGCAGGGTGACGGAGCGGGGCAGGTCAGCGGCCGGTTCGCCGGTGACGCGGACGTCGGTCACCTCGGTCGGCAGCCAGCGGTCCGGGGTGAGCAGCACCTGCCCGCGCGCCAGTGCGGTGTCGTCCGGGCCGTGGACGTTGACGGCGACGCGGGCCACGCCGGCGACGGTGTCCCGGTCCTCGTGCAGGCTCTGCAGCCCGCGCACGCGCAGCACGCCCGTGCCGTCCCCGGTGACCAGGCGGTCGCCGGTGCGCAGGGTGCCGGCGCCGAGTGTGCCGGTGACGACGGTGCCGTGGCCCCGGACGGTGAACGCCCGGTCCAGCCAGAGGCGTACGTCGGCCTCGGGGTCGGGCGTTGGCAGCGCACCGGCCAGCCGGGCGAGTGCGGCGCGCAGTTGGTCGAGTCCGGCGCCGGTGACGGCGCTCACCGCGACGGCGGGCACCGTGCCGAGGGTGGTCGCGGCGAGGCGTTCGACGGCGTCGGCGCGGACGGGGCCGGGGTCGGCGAGGTCGCTGCGGGTGACGGCGAGGACGGCGTGCCGGACGCCGAGCGCGTCGAGGACGGCGAGGTGTTCGGCGGACTGGGGCTGCCAGCCCTTGTCGGCGGCGACGACGAACAGCACGGCCGGGACCGGTCCGGCGCCGGCCAGCATGGTGGCGACGAACCGCTCGTGTCCGGGGACGTCGACGAAGGCGAGGGGTTCACCGCCGGGCAGTTCGGTCCACACGAAGCCGAGGTCGAGGGTGAGGCCGCGGCGGCGTTCCTCGGCGTGGCGGTCGGGTTCCATGCCGGTGAGGGCGCGGACGAGGGCCGACTTGCCGTGGTCGACGTGTCCGGCGGTGGCCAGGACCCGCATCAGGCCCGCCCTTCGGCGGCGGGCCGGGCCGCCGACCGTACGGCGTGGGCGAGCCGGTCGTCGTCCTCCTCCGGGACCGTCCGTAGGTCGAGCAGGCACCGTCCGCCCTCCAGGCGGCCGACGACGGGGGTACGGCCGGTGCGCAGGACGTGCGCGTACGGCTCGGGGAGGGACAGCGCGGCGCTGGGCAGGTCGACGCCGGGCGCGCCTCCGCCGCCGACGGTGGCGGCGGTCTCGACGGCGCGGGCGTCGGCGCCTTCGGCGGCGAGGGCCGCGGCGAGCGTCCGGGCGCGGGTCATGAGCCGGTCGGGGTCGGCGGTGAGTCCGGTGGCGGTCGGGGTGGGCGGTCCGGTGAGGGTGGCCTCCAGGGCGGCGAGGGTGAGCTTGTCGACGCGCAGGGCGCGGGCCAGGGGATGCCGGGCGAGGGTGCGGACCAGGTCCCGGCGGCCCAGCAGGAGTCCGCACTGGGGGCCGCCGAGCAGTTTGTCGCCGCTGGCGGCGACCAGGGCGGCTCCGGCGCGCAGCGCGGTGCCGGCGTCGGGTTCCTCGGGGAGCGCCGGGTGCGGGGCGAGGAGGCCGGAGCCGATGTCGACGACCACGGGGGCGCCCAGTGCGGCCAGTTCGCTCACGCCGGCGGCCCGGGTGAATCCGGTGACGCGGAAGTTGGAGGGGTGCACCTTCAGCACGAAGCCGGTGTCCGGGCCGATGGCGGCGGCGTAGTCGGCGGCGGTGGTCCGGTTGGTGGTGCCGACCTCGCGGAGCCTCGCGCCGGTGGACACCAGCAGGTCGGGCAGCCGGAAGCCGTCGCCGATCTCCACCATCTCGCCCCGGCTGATCACGATCTCCCGGCCGGCCGCGAGCGCGGTGGCGGCCAGGACGAGGGCGGCGGCGCCGTTGTTGACGACGTGCACGGCACCGGCGTCCGGTACGCGGTCCTGGAGCGCGGCGAGGGCGGAGCGGCCGCGGCGGGCCCGTACGCCGGTGGCCAGGTCGAGTTCCACGTCGGTGGGTCCGGCCGCCTCGGCGACGGCCTGCCGGGCCGCCGCCGACAGGGGAGCGCGGCCGAGGTTGGTGTGCAGCAGCACGCCGGTGGCGTTGATCACCGGGCGCAGGCCGCCGGCGGTGTCCGGCAGCAGGGCGACGGCGGTCTCGGGAACCCGCTCGGGCGGGACGGTGCCGTGGCGTGCCCGCTCCTGTGCCTGCCGGATCGCGGCCTTGACGGCGGCGGGGCCGAGCCGGGCGGCCGCCTCGGCCAGACGCGGGTCGCGCAGCAGCACGTCGGTGCGCGGGATCCGGCGGCGCACGTCACCGGGGTTCGGTTGCCTCGGCTCGCCGGGGCCGGGGCCGGGGGCGCCCGCCCGGGTCGACTCGTCCGCTCCCGTGGGTGCCACGTGCTGCTCCATGCCGCCCCTGTTCCTCCGGTCCGGCCCCCTGCCCGTACCGCCCATCGTCTCCCAGTGCCCCCGTCCGGGCGTTCGACACGCCGGGCCGCAGCGGCCGCCGTCAGCCGGTGCCGTGGCCGGGGCCGTTGCCCTGGAGGCGCTCCAGGTCGGCCGCGCGGACCTGGATGACGAGGAGGGCGATCACGGCGGCGATCGCGGCGAGCACCGCCGCGAGGACGAACGCGGCCGAGACGCCGGCGGTGAGGACGTGGTCGGACCAGGGCGGCGGGAGCTGTCCGGTGCGCCGGAAGCGGAGGCGTTCGGCCGGGGTCGCCCCGGACAGGAACGCCGGGACCTGCCGGGCCGCCTCGTTGCCGCTGGCCGTGCCGAACACGGTGACCAGGATGGACAGGCCCAGCGAACCACCGACCTGCTGGGTGGCGTTGAGCATCCCGGAGGCGGCGCCGGACTCGTGCACGGGGACGTTGGACAGGGCGGTCAGGGTGAGCGAGACGAACTCCATGCCCATGCCGAGGCCGAAGACGAGCATCGGCCCGAGGATGCTGCCCGCGTACGTGGAGTGCACGTCGGTCAGCGTCAGCCAGGCCAGTCCGCCGGCCGCCAGGACCGCGCCCGTCACCATGAACGGCTTGGGGCCGAACGTGGGCAGGAACCGGGACGCGAGCGCGGCCCCGACCGCGATCACCACGCTGACCGGCAGGAACGCGAAGCCGGCGGCGAGCGGACTGAAGTTCAGCACGTCCTGCACGAACAGGGTGAGGAAGAAGAACATCCCGAACATGGCCGCGGCGAGACTCAGCATCATGCCGTAGGTGCCGGCCCGGTTGCGGTCGGCGAACATGTGCAGCGGCGTGATCGGCTGCCGCGAGCGCCGTTCGATCAGCACGAACGCGGCGAGGAGGACGACGGCCACGGCGAACGAGGCCAGCGTGAAGGCGTCCCGCCAGCCCTGCTGGGCGGCCCGGATGAAGCCGTACACCAGCAGCACCATGCCGGCCGTGGAGGTGAGCGCGCCGGTGAGGTCGAAGTGGCCGGGGTGGCGTTCGGACTCCTTGATCCAGCGGGGCGTGGCCAGGGCGATGAGGATGCCGATCGGCACGTTCACGAAGAACACCCACCGCCAGTCCAGCCACTCCACGAGGATGCCGCCGGCCAGCAGGCCGATGGCGCCGCCGGCCGCGGACACTCCGGCGAAGACGCCGAAGGCCCGGTTGCGCTCGGGCCCCTCCCGGAAGGTTGTGCTGATCAGGGCGAGGGAGGTGGGTGAGGCGATGGCGCCGCCGACTCCCTGTACGGCCCGGGCGGCGAGCAGTTCGCCGGGGTTCTGGGAGAGTCCGCCGAGCAGCGAGGCGAGCACGAACAGCAGCACGCCGAAGAGGAAGACGCGCCGCCTGCCGAGGATGTCTCCGGCGCGGCCGCCGAGCAGGAGAAGGCCGCCGAAGGTGAGGGTGTAGGCGTTGAGGACCCAGGAGAGGCTGGTGGTCGAGAAGTCCAGGGCGCTCTGGATGTGCGGGAGCGCGATGTTGACGATGGTGATGTCCAGGACGACCATCAGCTGGCACGAGGCGATGACCAGGAGCGCCATCGCGTTCCCGCCGCCGCCGGATTTCCCGGTGGCGGAGGTGCGGGGGGCCGCGGTGGGGCGGGAGCTGCTGCTCATGACGGGGGGCGACGCATCGCGCTGGGCGAGGTGGGCGGGTGCGGCCGGTGCTTCGTCCGGCGGCGTCCACCGTTCGACGCTACGCCCGCCCGCGACCCGTCACCACTCGATCATCGCTCCCGCTGCCCCTCGGGGACGTCGTACGGCGGCCGGGGCTGTGGCGCGTCGCCGGCGGTGAGGTGTTCCAGCACCTCGACCAGTTCCTGGCAGGCCTGTTCCACGGAGCTGCGGGTGTTGCGCTGCTCCGTGATCAGCGCGGACAGCAGGAGGGCGGTCAGGGCCATGGCGCCGTTGAAGGCCTGGAGTTTCATCATGACCTCGACGCGGCTGAGCCCGGCGAACGGGCCCACGCCGTCCGTCGCCGCGATCGTGGCGAGCACCGAGGTCACCAGGGCGCAGAGCATGCTGCCGACCAGCTGGAAGCGGAGGGCGGCCCAGATGATCAGTGGGTAGACGAGGAAGAGCATGCTGACCGGGCTGTAGGTGGCCAGCGGCACGAGGCAGCAGGCGACGACGGTGAGGGCGGTCGCCTCCTTCCAGCGCCGCAGCGACGGTCTTCGGCGTGGTCCGCGCAGCATCAGCAGGAACGGGGTGACGATGAGGACGCCCATGGCGTCGCCGACCCACCAGGCGAGCCACACGGGCCAGAAGCTGCCCGCGTCGAGTTTGTGCGTGATCAGGAGCTGGCCGGCGCCGACGGTCGCGCTGATCAGCATGGCGGTCAGGGCGCCCAGGAAGACCAGGGCGAGGCCGTCACGCAACCGGCCCAGGTCGGTGTGGAAGCGGGCCCGGCGCAGCAGCAGGGCCGAGCACACGGGGGCGGCGGTGCTGCCGAACATGACGACGAGCACGTCGGGCTGGGGTGTGGTGAGGGAGGAGACGACGAGGAGGGAGCCGATCGCCACGGCGGGCCAGTAGCGGAGCCCGAGCAGGAGCAGGGCGGCGACGGCCACGCCGGTCGGCGGGTAGATCGGGGTGACGACGGCGCCTCCGACGGAGAGCTGCCGCAGGAGCCCGAGCCGGGCGGCCCCGTAGTAGCACGCGGTGACGGCCAGCGCCCGCAGGGCGTAGCCGGCCGGCCGGCGCAGGTCCTGGACAGTCACCACACCTGCCATCTGACACCGGTGGCGGCCGCTCGGCCAGGCGGGAGGGGCCGGGTGGCGGCCCTATGGCTGAACGCCGGCACCGTCGAGGCCGGGGACGCAGGGGCCGTCGAGGCCGACGACGAGGACGGCGGCGTCGTCCTCGTGGCCGACGCTCTCGGCGCCTTTGATCACGGCGGCGGCCAGGGCGTGGGCCTCCAGGCCGGCGACGGCGGCGATGCCCGCGAGGCGCACCACCTGGTCGAGGCCGTCCTCGATGCTCAGGGACGGCCCCTCGACGACCCCGTCGGTGAGCAGGACGTACACCCCGCCGGTGCTGAGCCGGTGCCGGGTGACCGTGTAGTCGACCTTCTCCTGGATGCCCAGCGGGGGTCCGCCCTCGTCGTCGGCGACGCCGGACTTGCCGTCGGCGGTCGCCCAGACGTAGGGGATGTGTCCGGCCCGTGCGCTCTCCAGGACTCCGGTGGCGGGGTCGAGGCGCATGAAGGTGCAGGTGGCGAAGAGTTCGCTGCCGAGGGTGAGGAGGAGTTCGTTGGTCCGGCCGAGGAGTTCGCCGGGCTCGCTGGTGACGGTGGCGAGGGCGCGCAGTCCGGCCCTGACCTGGCCCATGAAGGCGGCGGCCTCGATGTTGTGGCCCTGGACGTCGCCGATGGACAGCCCGATCCGGCCGTCGGGCAGGGTGAAGGCGTCGTACCAGTCGCCGCCCACGTTCAGGCCGAAGCAAGCCGGCGCGTACCGGACGGCCAGGTGCAGGCCGGGGACCTCGGGCAGGTCCCGGGGCAGCATGCCGCGCTGCAGGGCGATGGCCAGTTCGACCTGGCTGCGCTGCAGCTCCGCGCGCTCGCGTGCCTGGGCGGTGAGCGACCCGAGTCTGGCGAGCAGCTCGTCGCCTTCGTCCGTGGAGCGCTTGCGGGGCATGGATCACTTCCGGCTGGGCGACAGCCCCATGAAGGGCAAACGCCTAGATTTTACCTATATTCGGGAATTTCGCCCCATCTGTGGCGCCGGAACCGGTGCGCGTCAGCGGACCTCCGAGTCGATGCCGGTGACGACCGCGGGACCCAGGGGTGCGGTCCGCTCGTCGAGTCCCGCCTCCCGCAGGGCGGAGCCGGCGAGCCTGCGCGCCTCCTCCTCGGCGTCGTGGCGGGTGTCCGCCTCGACGGTCAGCCGTACGGTGAAGGTGGCGTCCTCGTTCACGGTGAGCACGTCGAGGTCCTGTGTGTTCCCCATCCGGGTGCCGTGCGGATCGGCCGGCCGGAGCGCGCTGCTCACCCGGCCGGGGACGTCCGCGTCGATCCCCGCGGTGAAGGTGCCGGGCACGCTGATGACGTAGGTCGTCATGACGGTCCTTTCGTCGGGCGTCTGATCGCCTACCCCGATTCGCGCGCTCCGCACAGCCCGTCGCCGGCCCCGCTCACAGCGGGGAGTGCGCCACCACCGTCACATAGGCGCCGTAGAGCAGGGACACGGCGGTCAGGGCGGCGCCCACCAGGACGGCCCGGGCCGGCCGTGCCCACCAGGCCCGGGCCAGCGCGCGGGCCAGGGGGAACAGCAGCGGGAAGGCGGGCAGCAGGAAGCGGGGCTTGGAGGAGAAGGAGCCCGAGCCGCCGATGACGAGCAGGACCAGTACCCCGGCGAAGACGAGCAGCGGCAGCGGGGCGCCGTCCAGGCACAACAGGGCGAGGAGCAGCAGTCCGGCGGCGACGATCACCAGGGCGTACGGGTAGACGACGCCGCCGCCGTACAGGAACAGGGCCCGCAGGAAGCGTGCCGCGCCGACGCCGAAGTCGAACCGCGAGGTCCACGCGCTCTGCACCATGAAGTAGCCGCCGAGCAGATTGCCGGTCCGCTCCCCCACCCAGAGCACGTAGCCGAGCCAGCCCAGGGGCGCGAGGAGGGCGCCGGCCCACACGGCGGCCGGCATCCGGCCACGCCGCCGCACCAGTTCGCAGACGGCCGTGACGCCGAGGGCGGCGGCGACGGCGAAGCCGCTCGGCCGGGACAGCCCGGCCAGCGCGGCCAGCGAACCGGCCCACAGCCAGCGGCCGTTGAGCACGCAGTACAGGGCCCAGAAGGCGAGGGCGGCGAACAGGGACTCGGTGTAGGCGAGGGTCAGTTCGACGGCGTGCGGGAGGACGGCCCACAGGGCGACCAGCGCGGTGGCGACGGCACGGCCGTACAACTGGTGGCCGATGAGGTAGAGGCCGTAGGCGGCAGCGCCCGCGGCGGCCCAGGCCAGAGCCACGCCGGCCTGTCCGGGGGTGAGCGGCAGCAGCACGGTCACGGCCCGGACGAGGCCGGGGTAGAGGGGGAAGAACGCCCAGTCGGTCTGCACCGCGCCCGTGGGGGTGATCCAGATCAGGTGGCCGTAGCCGTGCTGGGCGATGTGCAGGTACCAGCGGGAGTCCCAGGAGTGCGCGAGGGTCCTGCCGAGCGAGTGCCGGGTGGCGTGGTCGGCGAGCAGTACGGCGACGACCCCGGCGAGCCGGACGGCCGCGAACAGCGCGAGGGCCTGGCGGGCCCCCCGGCGGACGCCGGGCCGGCCGGCCCCCGCCGGGCGCGGGCGGAGAGCGGCGGGGGCGAGGGGTTCGGGGCGGGGTACGGAGGACGTGCTCACGGGTCGACCATGGTCACGGCCGGACGGCCGCGCAACGCCCGACCCGGCTTTCTTACGATCTTCACCCTGATTCAGCAACCCCACGCAGGGACCGGCGGAATGATCGAAGTAGGGTGTGGTTACCATATGAGCGCTGCCTAGCTCGAAAGATGAACCGTGACTGTCAACGACGACTCGTTCACCAACTGGAAGAACCGCGAGGAGATCGCGGAGTCGATGATCCCGATCATCGGGAAGCTGCACCGCGAGCGGGACGTCACCGTCCTGCTGCACAGCCGCTCCTTGGTGAACAAGTCGGTGGTCAGCATCCTCAAGACGCACCGCTTCGCCCGGCAGATCGCCGGCGAGGAGCTGTCCGTCACCGAGACGATGCCGTTCCTCCAGGCCCTGACCGCCCTCGACCTCGGGCCCTCCCAGATCGACCTCGGCATGCTCGCCGCCACCTACAAGGCCGACGACCGCGGCCTGGGCGTGGCCGAGTTCACCGCTGAGGCCGTCGCCGGCGCCACCGGCGCCAACAAGATCGAGCGCCGCGAGCCCCGCGACGTCGTCCTCTACGGCTTCGGCCGCATCGGCCGCCTCGTCGCCCGCCTGCTGATCGAGAAGTCCGGCTCCGGCAACGGCCTGCGGCTGCGCGCCATCGTGGTGCGCGGCGGCGGGGCTCAGGACATCGTGAAGCGGGCCTCACTGCTGCGCCGCGACTCCATCCACGGCCAGTTCCAGGGCACGATCACCGTCGACGAGGACAACAGCACGATCCTCGCCAACGGCAACGAGATCAAGGTGATCTACGCCGACGACCCGTCGACCGTGGACTACACCGAGTACGGCATCCGCGACGCCATCCTCATCGACAACACCGGCAAGTGGCGGGACCGAGAGGGCCTCTCCAAGCACCTGCGCCCCGGCATCGAGAAGGTCGTGCTGACCGCGCCGGGCAAGGGCGACGTCCCCAACATCGTGCACGGCGTCAACCACGACACCATCAAGCCGGACGAGCAGATCCTGTCCTGCGCCTCCTGCACCACCAACGCCATCGTCCCGCCGCTGAAGGCGATGGACGACGAGTACGGCGTGCTGCGCGGGCACGTGGAGACCGTCCACTCGTTCACCAACGACCAGAACCTGCTGGACAACTACCACAAGTCGGACCGCCGGGGCCGTTCCGCGCCGCTCAACATGGTGATCACCGAGACCGGTGCCGCCTCCGCCGTGGCGAAGGCGCTGCCCGACCTGAAGGCGCCGATCACCGGCAGCTCGATCCGTGTGCCGGTGCCGGACGTGTCGATCGCGATCCTCAACCTGCAGCTGGCCCGCGAGACCACCCGCGACGACGTCCACGACTACCTGCGGGACGTGTCGCTCACCTCGCCGCTCAAGCGCCAGATCGACTTCACCACGGCGCCCGACGCGGTCTCCAGCGACTTCATCGGCTCGCGCCACTCCTCGATCGTCGACGCCGGCGCGCTGAAGGTGGAGGGCGACAACGCGATCCTCTACCTCTGGTACGACAACGAGTTCGGCTACTCCTGCCAGGTCGTCCGGGTCGTCCAGCACGTCTCGGGCGTGGAGTACCCGACCTACCCGGCGACGGCGGTCTGACGGCCCGCCGCCCCTTCACCGGCACGCGTACGGCCGCCGACCGGGTTCCGGTCGGCGGCCGTCGCCGTGCGGGGCGCGGTCCGTCAGGCCTTGGCGGGACTGGCGCACGCGCCCGCGGCACACGCCGTGAGCCACTGGTCGAAGTCGGCGTCGTAGCGGGTGCCGATACCGTCGTGGTAGACGGCGTATCCGCCGGCGTAGTCACCGACGCGGAAGCGGGCGAGCATGCGCTGGATGTCGTCGGGGTGCCGCTCGGCCATGTAGCGCACGGCGAGGTAGCCCCACGGGTAGGTGCGGGTCTCGTCGCTGTTGTCGTAGGTGCTCTGGAAGAGGGTGCTCAGGGCGTAGGTGTGCTTGGCCGCCTCCTGGACCGCCTCGTCGTCGGCGATGCCCCGGTAGCCGTAGGAGACGTACTCGGCCAGCCCCTCGATCCACCACACGTCCGGCACCGCGATCTCCTGGGTGAAGTCGCCCTTCATGTCGTCGCGGCCGTCGAGGAAGTGCGTGTACTCGTGGTTGAGGTTCCAGATCCGGGCGACGAAGCCGTCGTCGGTGGCCTTCTGGTACATGATCGACGTCGGCCGGTTCGCCGGGTCGGTCGGGTCCCCGGTCAGGGTGATGCCGCCGTTGTCGGTGCTCACGCCGTAGATGGCGCCGGCGTACGTCTGGTAGTCGGCGCGGCTGGCGAAGACCACGAGCTGGATGGTCGAGGCGTACTGGCCGGGTATCGGGCCGTCGGCCTTGACCAGGTCCCGGAAGTAGGCGTCCTGGTGCAGGATGCTCGCGCAGGCGGCGTCGAGGTCGGCCGCGGTCAGCGACTGGGCGCGGATGGTGTGGTCCGCGTCGCACTGGTGGACGACCGGCAGGGCGGCGTCGGTCAGCTTGGCGGGCAGGTCGCAGACGTCGTAGTACGCGCAGTCCGCGCCGTCGTAGGCGCTCGCCTGCGTGGCCACCGCGACCCAGAGTCCGGCGGTGGGCCCGGTGATGGCGGAGCCGTCGAGCAGGTCCTTCGTCAACGGCTGGACGACCGGCCGCAGTTCGGGGTGCTCGACGTAACGCGCCAGGTTCATCCCCGCGTTGGAGTCCAGGAACGCCAGGTCGCCGCCGAGCAGGCCGGTGTGGTCCAGCGCGAAGCCGTACAGCGTGTCGGTCACGCGCGGGTCGGCGGCGACGGCGTCGACGTACGCGGGGTTCCAGTTGCCGCGCCACAGGGGCGTGTAGACGTCGTTGACGGCCCTGACCATGCTGTCGACGGAGTCGTAGGAGCTGTCGTAGGCGTTCAGAAGCCGGCGGTACACGTACAGGTAGCGGCCCTGCTGGTCGGCGCTGTCGGTGAGGATGACGCTCTCGCCGAGGATGTCGCCGTTGGCCGCCGTGACGTCCCGGGAGTGGCGGGTGGCGAAGAACGTGTCGAGGCCGTCGGTGACGGAGGTGGTCAGGCGGGTGGTGTACGGCCCCACGTCGTCCGGGTGGTTGAACTGCACGTAGTAGCCGGCCCGCAGGAAGAGGACCAGTTGCAGCAGGCCGCGCGAGTTGTCGCCCCGGTAGGCGGCCGCGGTCCGGGTGAAGGCCCGGGCGACCGTCACCATCTGGGCCTGCCGGAACGCGTCGTGCGCGTCCTGGCCGGTGACCGCGAAGAGCGTGTTGACGCAGTCCGGTGTCGAGGCCCGCACGAACGACACCAGGGCGGAGCCGGTCCGGGAGCCGAAGTCGGCCGGGGTGCACGAGACCGCGGGGCGGGCCGCGGGGGCCCCGCGCCCGAAAGCCGGTGCCTGGGGCGGGAGTCGGTCCGGACTGATCCGCCGGTCCTGGGTCGCGGGGTGCTGGGTCGCCGGGGTGGCCGCTCCGGCCGGGGGCGGGGCGGACGTGTCCGGGTGCGCGGGGGTGGCGTGACCGGTGTGCTGCCGGGGTGCGGGGGCCGCGGCGTGCGGCTGGGGCGCGGCCAGGGCCGGTGTGGTCAGCAGGCCGGCCACGGTGACGCAGACGGCGGCGGCGCCGGCCATGCGTCTGGGCAGCGCGAAGCGATAGCGCATCGGGTTTCCTCCAAGGGACGCGCCTCGGTGGGGTGTTGAGGCGTGTGAGGACTGTCTCAGCGCCGCACCCCGCCCAACAATGCCGTGTGACATAGCACATGGCACCGGCCGCTCATAACATCACGGGACACCCTTGGGACGTACGCCGATTGCCCGGGCGTCAGCCGCCGACCGCCCCTACGCCCCTACGCCCCTACGCCCCTACGCCCCTACGCCCCTACGATGCTCCAGGTGCGGGAGGCCCAGTTCCTCAGGTGGGGGGCCTGGGCGACGAGATCGCGGTATGCGGCGGTGGCCGACTGAAAGAGCGTCTCCACCTCGTCCTCGGTGACGGAGTCCGGCCGCCAGGCCAGCACGTAGCGGCACCACAACGGCGAGCCGACCAGCGGCTTGACGACGACGTGCGGGATCGGGCGCAGCGTCGGCTGGACCATGGACACGCCCAGGCCGTCGGCGATCATGCTCTGCAACTGGGCCTGGTCGCCCAGGAATTCGTGCACGGCGACCGGGGTGAAGCCGGCCGCGGCGCAGGCGTCGTAGAAGACCCCGGGCCAGCCGGCGCCGTCGTCCGGGGTCACGAACCACGCGTCCTCGGCGAGGTCGGCGAGCTGGACCTGCGCGCTCTGCCGCAGCCGGTGCCGGGAGGGCAGGGCCACGAAGGTCGGCTCGGTGACGATCCCGCGGTGCTTGACCGACGCCGAGTGCCGCAGTTCCCGTCCGGGGTAGTCGGCGGCGATGGCCGCGTCCGCCGTCGCGCCCTCGAGCAGTTCCACGATCCGTGAGGAGGCGTAGGCGCTGGTCACGGCGACGGTCAGCTCGGGCATCCGGGTGCGCATCCGGGAGACGGTGCCGGACAGCATCGGGGAGTTGGTCGCAGCGACCCGCAGGGTGCGGCCGGGCCGTGGCGCGGCGGTGCGGTGGCCGATGGCGTCGGCGCGGGCCAGTACGTCGCGGGCCTGGGCGACGACCTCCGCGCCGTACCGCGTCGGCCGGACCCCGCCCGTGCCGCGCTCGAAGAGCGGTTCGCCCAGGAACCGCTCGATGCGCCGGAGCTGGGTACTGACGGCGGGCTGCGAGTAGCCCAGCTGTGTGGCGGCCCGGCCCACACTGCCCGCGTCGGCGATCGCGCACAGCACGCGCAGATGCCGCAGCTCCAGCTCCATCGGTCCACTCCCCGTCTCGTTCCGGCGGCAGCGTTCCATTGTCCCGTCCCGGGCACAAGTTCGAGTTCCGGCCCGCGGGGCGGCGTCCGTACGGGCCCGATTCGATTGCCTAATAGGTTTAGGTAGATGCATACTCACCTTAGGCAGAGGGAAAGGCTCATCATGGTGCGAGCGGGGCTGACCACCGAGCGGCTGGTCCGGGCGGGAGCGGAGCTGGCCGACGAGGCCGGCTTCGAGCAAGTCACGCTCTCGGCGGTGGCCCGCCGATTCGACGTCAGAGTGGCGAGCCTGTACTCGCACCTGAAGAACTCCCACGACCTCAAGAGCCGCATCGCCCTGCTCGCCCTTCAGGAGATGGCCGACCGTGCCTCCGAGGCCCTGGCCGGGCGGGCCGGCAAGGACGCGCTGGACGCGTTCGCCGGCGTCTACCGCGACTACGCCCGCGCGCACCCCGGCCGCTACGAGGCCGCCCGGTACCGGCTGGATCCGGAGACCGCCGCGGCGAGCGCGGGCGGCCGGCACGCGCAGATGACGCGGGCCATCCTGCGCGGCTACGACCTGACCGAACCCGACGAGACCCACGCGGTCCGGCTGCTGGGCAGCGTCTTCCACGGCTTCGTGAGCCTGGAGTCCACCGGTGGTTTCAGCCACAGCGCGCCCGGCTCCGAGGAGTCCTGGACGCGGATCCTGGACGCCCTGGACGCCCTGCTCCGTACCTGGCCGACCCCCGGCCGCTGAACCGCAGACACGACCGAAACGCAGGCACGACACCCATGACCTCGACCGAGCCCGGCTGGATCACCACTCCTCTGACCGACGCACTCGTCCGCGGCGCCCTCGACCTCGAACACACCGCGCACGGTCTGCTGCCGCACCGGCTGCCCGCCGCGGCCCGCGCCCAGTGCGCCGACCCGCAGCTGGCCATGGCCGAGTCCCAGCCGTCCGGCGTGCGGCTCGTGTTCCGCACCCGCGCCAGCGCCGTCGAGCTGGACACCGTACCGACCAAGCTGGTCTACACCGGCGCGCCGCCCCGGCCGGACGGCGTGTACGACCTCCTCGTCGACGGACGCCCGGCCGGCAGCACCTCGGTGACGGGCGGCCACACCGTGACCGTCGACCTGTCCACCGGCAGCGCCCAGCACCGGCCCGGCCCGGCCTGCACCGCGCGCTTCACCGGCCTGCCCGACCGGGTCAAGGACGTGGAGATCTGGCTTCCGCACAAGGAGACAACCGAACTGGTCGCCCTGCGCACCAACGCGCCCGTGGAACCGGTCCCGGACGCGGGCCGCGCGGTCTGGCTGCACCACGGCAGTTCGATCAGCCACGGTTCCGACGCGGCGAGCCCCACCACCACCTGGCCGGCGGTCGCCGCCGCACTCGGCGGGGTGGGGCTGGTCAACCTGGGCCTGGGCGGCAGCGCCCTGCTCGATCCGTTCACGGCGCGGGCCATGCGCGACACGCCGGCGGACCTCGTCTCCGTCAAGATCGGCATCAACCTGGTCAACACCGACCTGATGCGGCTGCGCGCCTTCGGACCCGCCGTCCACGGCTTCCTCGACATCGTGCGCGAGGGCCATCTGGGCATCCCGCTCCTGGTGATCTCGCCGATCCTGTGCCCGATCCACGAGGACACGCCGGGCCCGAGCCTGCCGGATCTCAGCGGTCTCGCCGACGGCCGGCTGAGGTTCGTGGCCGCCGGCGACCCGGCGGAGACCGCGGCCGGGAAGCTGACCCTCAGGGTGATCCGGGAGGAGCTGGCCCGGATCGTGGCGCTGCGGGCCGCTTGGGACCCGCATCTGCACCACCTCGACGGCCGGGCCCTCTACGGTGAGCAGGACGCCGCCGAGCTGCCCCTGCCCGACGCGCTCCACCCCGACGCGGCCACGCACCGCCGCATGGGCGAACGGTTCGCCGCGCTGGCGTTCGCGGCGGACGGCCCCTTCGCGGCGCACCGCGCCGGGCCCGCGTCCCCGCGCCCGTGACTCCCCTCAGACGAGGTGGGCGAAGACCACCAGGTTCTCCGTGTAGTCCTTGGCCGTGTGGTCGTAGGCGCCGGAGCAGGTGATGAGCCGCACCTCGGGCCGGTCGGCGTCGGCGTAGACGCGCTTGCTGGGGAAGTTGTCCTTGTCGAAGTTCTCGGCGTCGTCGACGACGAACGTCGCCGTCCGCCCGTCGGCCCGCTCCACGGAGAACGTGTCGCCGGGCTTGAGCAGGTACAGGTTGGCGAAGACGGCGGCGGAGGTCTTCGTGTCCACGTGCCCGGCGATGACCGCGGTGCCCGTCTCCCCGGGGGACACCCCGGCCGAGTACCAGCCGACCAGGTTGGTGTCGTCGGCCGGTGGGGGCTGGAGCTGGTCCGAGGCGTTGGTGACGAGGACGGTGAACGGGGCGTTCACGGAGATCTTCGGGATGAGCAGCCGGGTCGGCGCGGAACGGGGCAGCGGGGCGGCCGCGCGTGCGCTGCCCGTCGAGCCCGTGGACGGGCTGGTGGGGACGGCGGGAGCGGAGGCCTTTGCGCCGTCGACGCGGGACACCTCCGGGGTGGGGTCGGTGCCCTTGTGGCCGCCGAAGATGCCGAGGGCGACCACTGCGATCGCCACGCCCCACAGGGTCAGCCGTCCGCCGCCGCGGGGAGCGGGTTGTTCCGGTGCCGGTTCGTCGGGGGGCGGGGAGGAGGGAGCAGCTGCCATCGGACACCACCTCACTCGGGCACGGCAGCACGGGGGTCGGGGTGTGGGGGCGCGGGCCGCCGGCACGGTGTGCGCCGACGGCGGCCGCTGCCCCCAGGGGTGCGGACGCGGTCAGGCCGGCTGGGCGCCCTTGCGGCGGCGAAGCGCGAATGCTCCGGCGCCGGCCAGCCCCAGGACGGCCAGGCCGCCCGCGGTGACCCCGGACGTGGTGGCGAGGCCGCCGCCGCCGGTGTGCATGCCGCCGTGCGGCTTGTCGTGGTCGCCGCTCCAGCCGCCGTCGCCCTTGTCCCGGTAGGTGTCGGGGTCGAACCGGCTGTCGCCCTGGCCCTGGCCCTGGCCGCCCCAGTCGCCGTTCACCATGGCCAGCGCACCGCCACCCGTGTGCATTCCGCCGCGCGGCGCGTCATGGCTGTGTCCGTTGTCGTGCTCCGTGCTGTAGTCCTTGTCGTGTTCCTTGCCGGACCCCTTGTCGTGCTCCTTGCTGTACGAGGAGTCGCCGTGGCCTCCGTCCCCGCTCGCGGTGACGGCGAACGCGGCCCCCGGCGTGGTGAAGGCGAGGGCGGCGGTGGCCGCCGCCGTGGCGAGAAGCATGCGGGCAGAACGCATATCGATGTCCTTCCGCCGTGGCCGGGCAGCGGATACCCCATCAGCTGAATAGACCCGGCACCGACATGAACCACCGTCAGTCAGGCCGCTCCGGGGCACCATCCGGGCCGCCCACCCGTGTCAGGACGCCACCCGTCTGCCCCACTCCCCCAGCTCCCGGGCGGCGCCTCGGTGCGCCATATCGGTGACGGACACGCGACACGAACGGCGGCGGCCCCGACCGGGGTTCCCGGCCGGGGGCGCCGCAGTGGCCGTACGCCGGATCCCGGGTTACCAGGTCACCGGCAGCCGCTCGGGGATGCGTTTCATGAAACCGGTGCGCCAGACCAGCTCGCCGGGCGGGACGGCGAGGGCGAGGCCGGGCAGGCGGGCGAGGAGGACCTCCAGGGCGGTGCGGGCGTGGGCGCGGCCCAGTGCTGTGGCGGGGCAGTAGTGGGCGCCGCCGCCGAAGGAGAGGTGGTCGGCGGTGTTGTCGCGGCGGACGTCGAAGCGGTGCGGGTCGGGGAACTTCTCCGGGTCGAGGTTGGCTCCCTCGACCAGGACCAGGACGAGTTCACCGGCGCGTACGTCGACGTCGCCGAGCCGCACGTCCTCCAGGGCGAGGCGGGGCAGCCCGTCGCCGATGGAGAGGTTCACCCGCAGCAGTTCCTCCACGCCGGGGCCGATCAGCTCGGGCCGGTCCCTGAGCAGTTGCAGGGTGCCGGGGTGGGTGAGCAGGTACACCAGGGCCATGGTGAGGAAGCCCGAGGTGGAGACGGTGCCCGCGCCGAACAGGGTGACGCCGACGGTGGCCAGCATCTCGTCCGTGAGGTGGGCGTAGTCGGGGTCGTCGCGCAGGGCGGCGAGTTCACCCATCAGGCCGTGCGTCGCGGGGTCGTCGAGCAGGGCCGTCATACGGGCGATGTCGCGGTCCCAGTTGATCCGCGCTCCGCTGATCGGGCAGGGCGAGTTCATGAAGGCGATGTCGAGGCTGCGCAGGAAGGCGGGGCCCTCGGCCTGCGGGATGCCGAGGAGGTGACAGTGCATGCCCGCGGAGTACGGCTCGCAGAACGCGCCGCGCAGGTCGGCGGTGGGCCCGTCGGCGACCACCCGGTCCACCAGCCGCTCGGCGTCCGCCCGCAGCCACTCGGCCAGGCCCGGCGTCTTGGGGTTGACGGCCTTCATCACCGCCCGGCGCAGCCCGGCGCCGGTGATGTTGCCCATGTTGTTCACGACCTCGGGCGGGATCGTGAGCGCGTACTGCCGGGGCACGCCTGGCGCCGAGGTGTCCTTGAGGGAGAAGCGGGGGTCCTTCAGGACCTGGTGGCACAGCTCGTAGGAGGAGACCAGCCAGGCCTCGTCGCCGGCGATGGTGCGCACCCGCCGCACGGGGGCGGTGGCGCGCAATTCCCCGACCTCGGCGGGCACGCGGGTGCCGTCCCAGGAGAAGGGGAAGCCGGGCAGGCTCGGGGCGTCGGGGGCGGTGGTCATGCCACGGCTCCTTCCAGGGCGGCGGGGGTGACGACGGCGTGGCCCTGGTTGCGGGAGGCGCGCAGGCCGGCGCCCCGGGAGTAGAGCAGCTCGGCCATGGGCAGCAGTTGGTGGTAGCAGTTGAGGGAGGACGGCACCTTGAGGACGGCGGGGGTGTCGAGGAACAGCGGGGCCTCGGCGACCACGTACTCCAGGCACACGGCGCGCTGCCGTTCGCTCACCGGCTCACCGCGCGCGGAGAGGAAGCGGGTCACCAGGGCGTTGCAGACGGCCCGGAACTCGGCGTCCGCGTTCAGCCGGTTCTTCAGCTCCCGATGGATCTCCTGGTAGGCGGGATTGGTCCGGAAGGAGGACATCGGGTGCCAGTCCAGCCGGTCGCCGTCCGGGTCGGCGGCCGTGACCGCGTCCCGGACCTTCGCGCGTACACCGCGCAGGTTCTTCACCGCCTTGCGGCGGGCCTCGTCGGGCGGGTAGCCGGATGCCTCATAGGTCTCGGCCACGTACAGGTCGGTGTAGACGAAGTCGACCCTGTCGAAGTGGTCCAGTCCCCAGCGGGCGAGGTCGTGCAGTCGGCGGGCCGAGAAGTAGCTGTTGCCCGGGGACACACCGATCACGGCGTGTGCACCCTCGCCGAAGATGACTTCGCAGTGGGAGGTGTAGGGCTGAACCTCGAAGACGTCGGCCATCAGCACGGATGCTGTGGTCAAAGGGGTGAATCCTCCACCGCTCGCTAGTCCCTGCAGGGCCCTGTGCCCCTGGTGTGGCGATGCGGCGCCCTCACGCTAGCCGCACGAAACCAACACGGGTAGTTACCGCCTGGGTTTGGCTGAAAATAGTCGTATCAATGGTCGAAGTGCCGTGCGGGGGACGTCACTTGCGGGACGTACTCTGGGGCCGTGTTCGACCGAGACGAGAGTGCCGAGAGTGCGGGGCAGGTGGTGTCCCGGCTCACCGGGCGCCGGGTCACGGCGGAGCGGGCGGCCTCCGGGTCACCGGCCGAAGTGACCCTGGAGGGCGGTCCGGTGGTGATGGTCAAGCGCGGCGACGCCCCGGGGGCGGTGCGTGCGGAGGTGGCCGGGCTGCGCTGGCTGGCCGGCGCGGGCGCGGTCCGGGTGCCCGCGGTGCTCGGGCACGACGAGCGGTGGCTGGTGACGGAGCGGATGGACACCGGGCGTCCCGACGCGGGGGCGGCGTCGCGTTTCGGCCACGCGCTGGCGCATCTGCACGCCGCCGGCGCACCGGAGTTCGGCGCGGCGCCGCCGGGCGGACCCGAGGACGCGTTCATCGGACGCGCCCCGATGCGCAACGAGCCGGGCACCGACTGGCCGTCCTGGTACGCCGAGCACCGCGTCCTGCCGTATCTGCGGGCCGCGGTGGACGCCGGGACCGTGCGCGCCGGGGAGGCGGTGGTGATCGAGCGGGTCTGCGCGCGGCTGCCGGACCTCGCGGGACCGGCCGAGCCACCGGCCCGGCTGCACGGGGACCTGTGGAACGGCAATGTGCTCTGGGGCGCGGACGGGGAGGTCCGGGTCATCGACCCGGCCGCGCACGGCGGGCACCGGGAGACGGACCTGGCGATGCTGCGGCTGTTCGGCTGCCCGGAGCTGGAACGGATCCTGGCCGGCTACCAGGCGGCGGCGCCGCTCGGCGACGGCTGGACCCGCCGCGTCGGGCTGCACCAGTTGTTCCCGCTGCTGGTGCACGCCGTGCTGTTCGGTGGGGGCTACGGCGAACAGGCCGTCGCGGCGGCCCGGGAGGCGCTGACGGGCTGACCCGGCGCACGGCCCGGCGGGATTGGCCGGCCCGGCGGGCTCGGGGGCCGGCAGGCCCAGCAGGCTCGGCGTCAGAGGCTCATCTGACGCCCTGGCGGATCTCCTCCAGCCGCGTCGTCAGACGCTGGTGGCGCTGCGAGGCCGCCTGGGAGGAGTTCAGTCCCTGGTGTCCGGCTATCTGCCGCCAGTCCATGCCCCGGCGCCGGGCCTCCATCACCACCTGGCTCTCCAGCCGGTCCAGTTGGTGACGTAGTCCGTCGAAGAGGCTGAGGGCCGCGCCGATGTCATCGAGCGTGACATGCGACACATCGTCAGCCTCCGCGCGGTGGTGTCCGGTGGCCGTCAGCAGCCGCCCGAGGAGGGCCGCGTCCCGGGCCAGTCGGGCCGGCACGCTGTCGACGGGGGCGTCCTCGGTGATCGCGGCCAGCCTGCGCCTGGCCGCTTCCTGGGCGTCATGTGCCATGCGGGCATGCTATCCCGGCCGTGCAACGGAACAACGTTGTGTTGTTTCCTTGTTCCGGCTCCCGGGGTACCGCTCCCGACGGCCCCTCTCCGGGCGCCGGTCACTCAGCGTAAGGAAACCAATCACCCGTTCGATTCGTATAAGGACGTGAAAGCCGAATCAGGGAGAGACCATGCAACCGTTCACGCTCAACTACGCGCGGCCCGCAGTGGAGTTGGACGTCACCACTCCGTACGCGTACGACTCCGGACTGCAGTTGAACGTCCTCCCGGACGGAAGGATCGCCGCCTCCGACCACGCCACTCTGAGAGCACTGGGGACCACGACCTCGACGGCCGGGTCCAAGACGCACTTCGACGACTGACCGCGGGCCATCGACGATGACCGTGCTCATCCTGACCAGTGAAGAGGACGTGACGGCGGACATGGTGGTCCTCCGGCTGGGCGAGGCCGGCGTGCCCGTCGTCCGGCTCGACCCCGCCGATCTCACCAACGGCGTGGCGCTGTCGGGCGAGTACGTGCAGGGCGCCGGCCGCGGACACCTGTCCGTCGGCGGGCGCCTGGTGAGCATGAGCGGCCTGCGCTCCGTCTGGGTGCGCAGGCCGGGCGCAGCGGCCGCCCGCGCGGCCCAGCCGTCCGCCTGGCTGACGGAGGAGTCCACGCAGGCGCTGTACGGCATGCTGCGCTGCACGGACGCGCGCTGGATGAACCATCCGGACGCCGCCCGCCGGGCCCGTCACAAGCCCTGGCAGCTGCGGCTCGCGCAGGACAGCGGGCTGGCCGTGCCGGCCACCCTCATCACGACGTTCCCGCAGGCGGCCCGGGAGTTCGCGGAGCGCTTCCCCGACCTGGTGGTCAAGCCGGTGTCCGGCGCGCATCCGCAGGAGCCGCCGCGCGCCGTGCCGACCAGCCGGGTGGCCCCCGGCACAGACTTCTCGGCCGTCGCGTACGGCCCGACCCTGCTGCAGCGGCGGATCGCGAAGCGGGCCGACATCCGGCTCACGGTGGTCGGCGACCGGCTGCTGGCCGCGCGCAAGCCGGCCGACCCCGACGCCCATCCCGACGACGTGGACGTGCGGTTCGCCCCGTCGGTCTCCCCCTGGCTCCCGGCCGAGACCCCCCACCGGGTCGCCGAGTCGGTGCGCCGGTACATGCGGAGCGCCGAACTCGCCTACGGCGCCTTCGACTTCGCGGAGGACGCGGACGGGATCTGGTGGTTCCTGGAGTGCAACCAGTCGGGTCAGTTCGGCTTCGTCGAGATGGACACCGGCCAGCCCGTCGCGGCGACCATAGCCGCCTGGCTGGCGGGAGACGGTGAACCGTCACGGACCCCGGCGGACGGTGAGCGGAACACGGCCTCGTGAGGTGGCAGGGACGGTTCACGAGAAGGTGGTGGGGACGGTTCGCGGAAAGGACGACGACATGCGCATAGGACTGCTCGGCACGGGTCCGTGGGCCCGGGCGGCGCACGCACCGGCCCTCGCGGAGCACCCCGGGCTGGACTTCGCCGGGGTGTGGGGCCGCCACCCGGAGGCGGCCCGCGCGCTCGCGGAGCGGTACGGCGTCCGGGCCTACGACGACGTCGGCGCCCTGCTCGCCGACGTGGACGCGGTGGCCGTCGCGCTGCCTCCCTCCGTGCAGGCCGGGTTGGCGGTGCGGGCCGCGCGGGCGGGCTGTCACCTGTTGCTGGACAAGCCGCTCGCGCTCGACGTCGCCGAGGCGCGGTCCGTGGCCGGGGCGGTGGAGCGCGCCGGGGTCGCCTCCGTGGTCTTCTTCACCACGCGGTTCCAGCGGGAGCCACAGGCGTGGATCGAGGAACAGGCCGCCGTTCCGGGCTGGTTCACGGCGCGGGCGCAGTGGCTCGGGGCGGTGTTCACCGGGGACAGCCCGTTCGCGGCGTCGCCGTGGCGCCGGGAGAGGGGCGCCCTGTGGGACGTGGGGCCGCACGCACTGTCCGTCCTGCTGCCTGTCCTCGGCGACGTCCGGCGGGTCCTGGCCGCGGCCCACGGCGCCGCGGACACCGTGCATCTGGTCCTCGACCACACCGAGGGCGCGTCGAGCACCCTCACCCTGAGCCTGTCGGCGCCCCCGGCCGCGGCGGGCGCCGACGTCGAACTGCGCGGGGAGGCCGGCGTGACCCTGCTGCCGCGAAGTTCCGAAGGTGCGGTCCCGGCCCTCGTACGTGCCGCGGACGCCCTCCTGACCTCGGCCCGCACGGGCCGCCCCCACCCCTGCGACGCCACCTTCGGCCTACGCGTGACCGAGATCCTCGCGACAGCGGAGGCCGGCCTGTCGCGCAGTAGTTCCCCCCGCCCCTGAAAGGGGCGCCGGGAACTGCGCGAACGGGGCTCCAGGGGCGGAGCCCCGGGGACGGGAAGGAAGGGGCGGCGGGGGCGAAAACCGGCCAGTCAGCACCTCACCCGGACGGTATTACCGCCTCGCCCAGAAGTTCAGCCGCTCCCGGGTCACCGGATACCCCGCACGGGCGAAGTGCGCGGCCATCGGAACGTTCCCCCGGTCCGTCGCACCGGCGACGAACTCCGCACCCCGCTCGACGAGGAAGTGCGTGCACTCGGCGAGCAGGTCGAACGCGTACCCGTGCCCCCGCTGTTCGGGCACGACCCCGATGAAGCCGACGCACGGCCCGGACGGGTTGTGCGCCGGGATGTGGATGCCGACGGGCTCGCCCTCGGGGGTACTCGCGACCTGCCACCACTCCCGCGGCGAGGGGAACCAGCGGAAGACCTCCAGCTCCTCCCGCGCCGCCTGCTCCACTCCCCCTTCCGCGACGGCCCGCAGGGCGTGCGCGTCCAGGGTGACGGAGTGGATGCGGCGCAGCAGGGCGTCGAACACGGCGTCGTCCGGTTCGGCCGTGAAGCGCAGCCGGCCGGGCCGCTCGGGCAGGCCGCGGTCGCGGGTCCAGCGGTACAGGAACCGCTCGACGAGCGGCTCGTAGCCGGCGGTGCGGGCAGCGGCCGTACGGGCGTCGACGGCGGCCCGCAGCGTGGCCGACTCACGCCAGCCCGTGGGGACGTCGAGGTCGATCTCGTCGACCCGCCAGGGCGCGGTCCGCAGCAGGGCGGCTCCCGCGTCGCGTTCGCCGTCGGCCACGTCGAACCAGTCGATCAGGAAAGGCTCGGTGTCCTCGGGCCTGCCCCACCAGGCGGCGCGGGCCACGACCCGTCCGGCGCGCAGGGCTACCCGCTGCCAGTCGGGGCGGAAGCGGGTACGCCGGTGCTTCTCGGCGAGGCCGAGCGGATCGGGCAGGGCGTCGAACAGGTGGGCACTGCTCTCGTCGAGCGTGCGGATGACCAGGTCGGTCATGGGTGTCCTTCCGGATACGCGTGCGGTGTGCGGCGCTCCCGGTCGGATTCGGACGACGTCGGATTCAGACGTGGCACGCCCTGGCAACGGGGAGGGGGGAGCGCGGGCAGGCTGTGGTCATGACGCTCGCCTCCTTCCGTCCGTCGCGGGCGTGCTGCCGGAGCCTATGCGGAGGCGCGGGCGGCCGTCCACCGCATTTCCGGCGGCCTGGAGCGGGCCGGCGTAGCGTGGTGTCGTGGCTCTGGCACCGTGGCGCGGCGGCTCGTCGCGTCAGGAAGGGGAGGACCGCGGCTGGCTGCGGGGCGCACCGCCACCGCGCTGGGTCCGGGTGCTTCCGGTCCTGCTGCTCGTGGCGGTCACCGTGGCCACGCTGCTCACCCCGGACGCGCGCGACGTCGGCTTCCTGCTGGGCGCGATCCCGCCGCTGGCCGTCCTGTCGTACGGCTGGGCGGCGACCGCGGTCCTCGGTGCCCTGGTCGTCGTCGTGATGAACGTGCCGGCCACGCATCTGAACCGTCCCGGCAACACGGACCTGCTCACCGTCGTGTTCGTCGCGGTGCTGAGTGTGTTCGTGTCCTATGTGCGCAGCCGCCGGGACGCCCAGCTGAACACCGAGCGCGCGATCGGCGAGGCGGTGCAGCGCGCCGTGATGCCGCCGCTGCCGGAGCGGGTCGGGCGGGTCGGGTGCACGGGCTTCTACCGGGCCGCGGAGGACGGGACGCTGGTGGGCGGGGACTTCTTCGACGTGCGGGAGGGGCCGTACGGGGTCCGGGCGGTGATGGGGGACGTGCGGGGGCACGGGCTCGCGGCGGTCGCGACGGTGGTGTCGCTGCTCGGCGCCTTCCGCGAGGCGGTGCTGGACCTGCCGGACCTGGTGTCGGTCGCCGACCGGATGGACCGCCGACTGGCGGTGGACTCGGCCGGTGTGCGGCACGGGGAACTGTTCGCGACGGGGCTGCTGCTGGAGTTCTCCGCCGACGCCCGGACGGTCCGTGTCGTCGCCTGCGGTCATCCGGCGCCGGTCCTGCTGCACGACGGGCGCGCCCGGGAGATCGGCGTCCGGCCGGGCCCGCCGTTCGGGCTGGGCCTGGTGGGCATGGACCCGCCGAAGGAGGTCACCGTGCCGCTGGAGCCGGGCGACCGGCTCTTCCTGGCCTCCGACGGCGTCTGGGAGGCCCGTGACCCGGCCGGGGTCTTCTACCCTGTGCCGGAGCGGCTGGCCGCCCTGTCGGGCACGACGGCCGCCGGTCTGCCGGCCGCGGTGTGGGCGGAGCTGGTGCGGCACTACGAGGTCCGCGACGACGCCACCATGTTGGTGCTGGAGCCGGGGCCCCGCGGCGAGCGGCCGCGCGCCTGACGGCTCATCTGGCCTCGCTGTCGCCCTCCGCGTCGATGCGCGGCATGAGCCGGTCCAGCCACAGGGGCGTCCACCAGGCTTGTCTGCCGAGCAGGGTCATGACGGCTGGGACGAGCAGCAGGCGTACGACGCTGGCGTCGATGAGGGCGCTCACGGCGAGGCCGAGTCCGAGCATCTTGACCACGATGTTGTGGCTGAGGATGAACGCGGCGAACACGCTCACCATGATCAGGGCGGCGCAGGTGATGATCCGGGCGGTGATCTCCAGGGCGTGGGGGTGTCGAAATGCCAGACTACGCGCTCGTTGTTCTCGCTCTCCTTGTTGAACGCGGGAACGAAGCCGCCGGGGATGTGCTCGACCGACGTCACCG
>NZ_JBEYVS010000011.1:134638-186812 GCF_040644095.1 Streptomyces sp. NPDC047028 | reverse complement strand
CGGGTTCCCGTGTGGTTCGGGGCCTTCGACTTCAGTAGCGGGGACAGGATTTGAACCTGCGACCTCTGGGTTATGAGCCCAGCGAGCTACCGAGCTGCTCCACCCCGCGCCGTTGCCTGGTAACAGTACCACGGTACGGGGTGGAGTTGATCAACCCTTCTTGCCGGACTGGGCCTCCTGGGCCTTCTTCAGCGCCTCCTGGAGGTCCTTCTGGGCCTTGGCGTACGCGTTCCAGTCCGGGCCGCCCTGCTTCGTCAGCGCCTGCTGCCCGGCCTCGTAGGCCTTCTGCGCGTCGTTCAGGGCCTGTTGGACCGTCGGGTTGCCGGTGGAGGGCGGTGGCTTGGTGCCCGTGTCCGAGGGTGGTGTCGTGGACGGCTTCGCGCCGAACACCACGTCGAGCGCCTCGTCGAGGGTGTTCTCGAACGCCGTCTTGCCCTCGTAGGTGACCAGAACCTTGCGCAGCAACGGGTACTTCAACCCGCCGCCGCGTACGTAGACCGGCTCCGCGTACAGCAGGCCCCCGTCCAGCGGGACGGTCAGCAGGTTGCCGTACTCCACTTCGGAGTCGCCGCCCTTGAGAAGCTTGATGGCGGCGGCGATCTCCTGTTCGGAGTTGAACTTGCTCTGTACCTGTTTGGGTCCGTCGACCGTCGTACTGGTCGGCAGTTTCAGGATTCTGATCTTGCCGTAGTCGCTGCTGCCGGCCTCGGAGTCGACCGTCATGAACGCGCTGAGGTTGGGCCGGCCGTTCGGTGTGAACGTCGTCGACAGCGAGAACGCCTGCTTGCTCTGGTCGGGCATCCGCAGGCTCAGGTAGTACGGCGGCACCGCGTTGCCCGATTTGTTGGTCGGGTCGTCCGGGACCTGCCAGACCTCGCTGCCGGTCAGGAACGTCTGCGCGTCCGTGACGTGGTAGCGGGTGAGCAGCTCGCGCTGGACCTTGAACAGGTCCTGCGGGTACCGCAGATGGGCCATCAGGTCCGGGGAGATCGACTCCTTGGACTTCACCGTGCCGGGGAAGGCCTTCATCCAGGTCTTCAGCACCGGGTCCTGGGTGTCCCACTGGTAGAGCTTGACCTCGCCGGTGTACGCGTCGACGGTCGCCTTCACCGAGTTGCGGATGTAGTTGACCTGGTTCTGCTGGGCCACCACCGCACGGGAGTTGTTGGTGGCGGTCAGTGAGTCGGCGGTGGTGTCGCCGAGGGTCGTACGCGAGGAGTAGGGGTAGCCGTTCGTCGTCGTGTAGGCGTCGACGATCCACTGGATGTGGTGGTCCACGATCGCCGGGTAGGCGTCGCCGTCGATGGTCAGCCAGGGCGCGACGGCCTCGACGCGCTCCTTGGGCGTGCGGTTGTACAGGATCCGCGAGCCCTTGCCGATCGCTCCCGAGTACAGGATCTGCGGCTCGTTGAACGCCACCGCGTACGCGGCCCGGTTGAGCGGGTTGGCCAGGTTGACGCCGCTCTTGCCCCGGTAACTCGTCGTCTTCTCACCGTCGTCGGTGGAGTAGTCGATCTCCTTCTGGGGGCCGCCGACGATCGAGTACGTGGTGGTCTTCTCGCCGTAGTACACCCGCTGCTGGTACGACGGAAGGTCACCGGTCGTGGGCAGGTTCTTCTCCGTGAAGACCGGTTCGCCGTCGGCGGCCTCGGTGCCCTTCGCCGCCACGAAGCCGAAGCCGTGCGTGTACCGGAAGTGGTCGTTGATCCAGTTGTTCTTCGGGATGCCGTCCAGGTTCAGCTCGCGCAGTCCGACGACGGTGTCCTGGTCCTCGCCGTCCTTGGTGGAGTACCGGTCGACGTCCAGGTTGGTCGGGAACCCGTAGAAGTTCTTCATCTGCTGGAGCTGCTGGAACGTGGGCGAGACGATGTTCGGGTCCATGATGCGGATGCTGGCCGCGCCGTTCACGTCGTCGCGCAGCTTGCCCTTGTCCGAGGTGCTGGGCTTGCCCGAGTAGTCGGTGACCTTGGCGTCGTCGATGCCGTAGGCCTCGCGGGTGGCCTTGAGGTTCTTCTGGACGTACGGCGCCTCCTTGGCCTGCTCGTTGGGCTGCACCTGAAACTTCTGCACGATGGCCGGGTACAGGCCGCCGATCAGGATCGCCGAGAGGACCATCAGGCCGAAGCCGATGACCGGCAGCTGCCAGGTGCGCCGCCACAGCGTCGCGAAGAACAGCAGCGCGCAGATGACGGCGATGCAGAACAGGATCGTCTTGGCCGGCAGGTACGCGTTGGCGTCCACGTAGCGCAGGCCGGTCCAGTTGCCCGTCGCCTTGAAGTCGCTGGACTTGACCGCGAGGCCGTACCGGTCGAGCCAGTAGGCGACCGCCTTCAGCGCGACGAAGATGCCGAGGAGCACCGACAGGTGCCCGGTCGCGGCGGCGGTGGCGCGCGCGCCGGGGCTGGTGACCCGCAGACCGCCGTACAGGTAGTGGGTGAGCGCCGCGGCGACCAGGGACAGGATCGCCGCGGCGAAGCCGAAGCCCAGCAGGAAGCGGTACCAGGGCAGCTCGAACGCGTAGAACGAGATGTCCAGGTGGAACTGGGGGTCCGTCTTGTGGAAGGGGACGCCGTTGACCCACATCAGCCAGGTCCGCCACTGGCCGGCCGCCGAGGCGCCGGCGATCAGGCCGATGAGCGCGGTGATGGCCAGCAGCAGCCACGTCTTGTACGGCGCGATGCCCATCCGGTAGCGGTCCAGGCTCTGCTGCTCCATGGACATGGCGCTCAGCGGGGGCCGCAGCCGGTGCGCGAGCCAGATGTTGACCCCGACCGCGACGGCCATCAGCAGGCCGAAGACGAAGAACAGCCCGATCTTGGTCCACAGCGTGGTCGTGAACACGGACGAGTAGTGCACCGACCGGTACCACAACCAGTCCGTCCAGAAGCCCGCGAACATGGTGAACGCCATGCCGAGGACGGCCAGGACGCCCAGGGTCATGAGCAGGGTCCGGACACCCCGGGACGGGCGGCCCGCTCTGATCCGCGGTCCCGTCGGACCTCCGCCGCGGTCCGGCATCTGGAAAGCCAAGGTGCGCCCCTCGAAGTCGCTCTCGATCCGTCCGGCCCCCGTGTTCGCGGGCCGTCCGTGGCCCCCCGTGATCGCGGGCCCACACCTATGCAACTTACTCACGGTTCACACGGTTCCCGGTTCCGGCCGGGAACGAGGCAGGATTGTGACCATGTCCAACACTCCCATGGCAGCGAACCCGCTCACCCGGGCCGTACTCGAGATCGACGAGTACGCCTCCGGCCTCGGCTGGGACCAGCCCGCTCGCCTCTTCGCCCTCGTCGACACCGCACGGCTGCGGGCCCAGGAACCCTCGCTCGCGGCCCAGCTGGGCCTGCGGGACGAGCCCGAGACCACCGGTCTCACCCCGATCGAGCAGGACGAGATCCCCGCCGGCAAGCAGCTCGACGAGTTCCTCGGCACCATCGCCTGGCCCGACGCGGTGGCCGGCTGCGCGCTGACCGTGGAGCGCCTGATGCTGCCGCCGTCCGCCGAAGCTCAGGTCCCGCAGGGGCTGGGCGAGGCCAAGCTGGCGAAGTGGGTGGCCGAGCACCCCGAGCGCCAGGAGGTCAGGATGACGGTCGCGGTGCTGCGCGACGGCAGCCGCGACTCGGCGCTGCGCCTGCGCGAGAAGGACTCCCCCACGGAGGTTCTGACGGGCCCGGACCTGGTGCCGCGTCTGGCGGAGGCGCTTACGGCCACGTTCGAGGACTGATTCCGGGGGCACGAGGACGAGGATGCCGGGGGCGCCCGAGTGGCGGGGGCGCCCCCACCGGCAGCGGCGCCCCCGGACGGCTCACCGACGGTGGCTCAGCCCTTGGTGGTGCACTTCGGCAGGGCGTCGGTGTGGTGGGTGCGGATGTCCTTCAGGGCGGCGAGGGCGTCGCCGATCGTCCTGACCTTGACGAGCCGGAGCCCGTCCGGGGTGTTCTTGGCGGCGCTCGCGCAGTTCTCGGCGGGCGTCAGGAAGTACTGGGCGCCCTTCCGGCGCGCGCCGATCGTCTTCATCTCGATGCCGCCGATCGGGCCGACCTTGCCGTCGTCGTCGATGGTCCCGGTGCCCGCGACGAACGCGCCGCCGGTGAGACTGCCCGGGGTGAGCTTGTCGTAGAGCCCGAGGGCGAACATCATGCCGGCGCTGGGGCCGCCGACGTCGGCGAGCTTGATGTCGATGCTGAACGGGAAGGCGTGGTCGGTCCCGGCGGTGATCCCGACGATGGCGCGCTTGGCGCCGGTGTCGTGGGATGTGGTCGTCGTCAGGGTGACCTTCCGTGTCGCGGTGGCCGGCTTGCCGGCCTTCGCGGCGGCGGCCTGGTCCTTGGCCGGGACGACGGTGAAGACGACGTTCTGGCCGGGCTTGTGCTTGGTCACCAGCTTGGCCACGTCGGAGGGCTGCTTCACGGCGGTGCCGTCCACCGCCTTGATCGCGTCGCCCGCGTGCAGGCTGCCCTCGGCCGGGGAGTCCTTGACGACGGCGGAGACGATCACCCAGGACTTCACGGGGATGTGCAGCTGCTCCAGGGCGGCGACCTTGGCGCTCTCCTGGGACTCGCTGAACTCCTCGGCGTTCTCCTGGGTGGACTGCTGCTCCGTCTTGCCGTCCGGGTACAGGGTGTCGTGCGGCACGATCACGCTGTCGTGTGCCAGCCAGCCGTAGACGGCCTCCACCATGTTCATCCGGAAGTCGGCGCTGGTGACCCGGACGGTGGTCATGTTCAGATGCCCGTCCGTCGGATAGGTCTTGTGCCCGGAGATCTGCAGCACCGGCTCGCCGCCGTGGTTCCCGAGCGTGTTCACGGTCGGCCCGGGGGACATCTCCGCGTACGGCACGGGGATGAGCACTCCCGCGCACAGGAGCGCGATCAGCATCAGGGTGGAGGCGAGCATCGTCGCGGTGCGGCGTGGCATGGAACGACAGTACGGGACGCCTCTGTCAGCGGACCGTCAGGGCACCCCGGTCACGCCCTGCGGGCGCCCGGGTCGGACTTCTCCATGGCCGCGCGGAAACGCGCGTACCCGTCGAGCTCGGGGCCGTCACTACGGGCCTTCCGGGTCCGGTTGGCCCAACTTCCCCACAGCCCGGCCGCGATCGCGGCCACCAGCGGAATCAGCAACCAGACGAGTGCCGCCATGCCGACCTCCCAACCCCATGAGCGTCCGCGACTGACTGATCAACAGATTAACCATTCGCACGGACAACGCTCACGCGCGCCCCCCGGTTACGCAACTCAGCAGGCGCCGACCCACTCCTCCGTACCATCCGAGAACCTCTGGTGCTTCCAGATGGGCACCTCGTGCTTGAGGTCGTCGATGAGCTTGCGGCACGCCTCGAAGGCCTCGCCCCGGTGCGGGCACGACACGCCGACGACGACCGCGAGGTCCCCGATCCTGAGGTCCCCCACCCGGTGAACCGCGGCCAGCGCCCGCACCGGGAACTCGGCGACGACCTTCTCGGCGATCCGCCGCATCTCGGCCTCGGCACTGGGATGGCACGAGTACCCGAGCGCGTCGACGTCGGCACCGCCGTCATGGTTGCGCACGGTCCCGACGAACAGGGCGGTCCCGCCCGCGGCGTCGTCCCCCACGGCCCGGAACACCTCGTCCAGCGACAGCGCCGTCTCCCGCACCCCGATCAACTTGATCGGATCCTGCGCGGCCTGCTCACCGGGGTGATCGCTCATAGCTCCCATACGCCCATGGTGCCGCACACCCCCGACATCCAGGAATACGAGGTTCCCCCGTCAGGCACGCACACGCGTTAGAGGCTTCTACAGCGGACCTGCGCAGCTGCGGGCATGCGTGCCGCTGGGGGCGGCACGGGGGGCGCAGCGGCGCCCGGCAAGCGCCGGTGAGCGGACCCACCCCCGCCCAGCCCCAGCGCCGGGCCCTGTCACAGGCGCCGCCGAGCCTTCCGCGCCCGGCGCACCACCGCGGCCGCACCCAGCAGAGCGACCGTCGCCCCCGCCGCCCCCGCCGCCGTCGCGTCCTTCCGCCCCAGCCGCCGCCCGGCCACCGTGTGCCGCCCGGCGACCTCCTCCAGCAGCTCCGCCAGCACCTCCTCGTTGGTCCAGCCGGGCCGCCACCCCGCGTCGTGCAGCCGGCTCCCGCTGACCACCCAGGGGTACATCGTGTACGCCAGGTCCCCCGCCGGGGACGGGGTGAGCCCGATCCGGTGCAGCCGGGCCGCCGCGCCGAGCGCCACCGCCGACGGCAGCTCCATCCGCCGGATCCCGCTCAGCTCCTCGACCTCCTCCTGCTCCAGCCACCCGTCGCAGCCGACCGCCAGCTCCCCGTCGACCTTCTCCAGGACGGCGTACTCCAGGGCCCCGCACAGGTCCTCGACGTGGCAGAACTGCCACGCCGGCCGCGATCCGGCCACGACGAGGAGGCGGGGCGACTCGAAGTACCGGGTCAGCGCCGTGTCGGTGCCGCCGACCAGCAGGGCGGGCCGTACGACGGTGACGTTCAGCCCGGGGTGCGCGCGCGGGGCGCGCCGTGCCAGCCGTTCGATCTCCAGCATGTCGCCCACGCCGGTGGCCTCCGCGGTGGCACGCAGCTCCGCGTCCTCCGACAGCGGCAGCTCGTTGTCCGGGAGAGCGCCGTAGACCATCGCGGAGGTGCACAGCACCACCCGGTGCACGCCGGCCGCCGCGGCGGCGGTCAGGACGGTCTGCGTCCCGCGCACGTTGTAGGCCGTCCGGGCGGCGGCGTCACTCCCGAGGTCGAGATCGAGCGCGAGGTGCACGACGACGTCGGCACCGCGCAGCTTGTCGGCGATCGCCGGGTCGCGCACGTCGAGGATGTGCCACTCGGCGGCCGCGCACTCCCCGCGCCGCTCGTCCAGGGCGATGACCTGCTTGATCTCCTCGGAGGCGGCCAGCCGCTCGGTGAGCAGAGCGCCGACCCCGGTGGCGGCACCGGTGACCGCGACGACGGGCCCGCGCAGGGCGTGCGAGGTTGAGAGGTTTCGCGCTGCGCGAACCTGCGGATCTGGGGAACTCACCGGGCGTCTCCAGAGGTTGTCTTCAGTACGGGCGCGAGTGACGCGTACGTACCAGGTGCATCCATCCTGCCGCAGGCGTTGTGTCGGCGGAGCACCGAGGCCCGATCGGGGTCCGGGTGTCTACGCTGGGTGGTGTTGTCGGGCAGCCGCGCCGCCGGAGACAGACCGGTGGCCTTACCAGCCGAGGAATCCCGTGAGTGACACCCCATTCGGATTCGGCCTTCCGCCGGAGGAGCCGGAAGACGGCGACGAGGGCAAGAAGAAGGACCAGCAGAGCGGTGGTGGGCAGGGACCGGCCAACCCGTTCGGTTTCGGCGGCCTGCCCGGAGCCGGAGGCTTTGGCGGCCCCGGCGCCGACAATCCGCTCGCAGCCATGTTCGGTTCGCTGAACCCCACCGACCTGGGCGCGGCCTTCCAGCAGCTCGGCCAGATGCTCTCGTACGAGGGCGGGCCGGTGAACTGGGACATGGCCAAGCAGATCGCCCGCCAGACCGTGGCCCAGGGCACGGCCGACGGCGTGAAGGACGCGAGCGTCGGCGCCTCCGACCGCTCGTCCGTGCAGGAGGCCGTCCGCCTGGCCGACCTGTGGCTGGACGACGCGACGTCCTTGCCGTCGGGCGCCGGCTCGGCCGTGGCCTGGTCCCGCGCGGAGTGGGTCGAGGCGACCCTGCCGGCCTGGCAGGAGCTGGTCGACCCGGTCGCCGAACGGGTCGGCGCGGCCATGGGCGACGTCCTGCCGGAGGAGATGCAGGCCATGGCGGGCCCGCTCATCGGCATGATGCGCTCGATGGGCGGCGCCATGTTCGGCACGCAGATCGGGCAGGCCGTCGGCGTGCTCGCGGGCGAGGTCGTCGGTTCGACGGACATCGGCCTGCCGCTGGGCCCGGCCGGGAAGGCCGCGCTGCTGCCGGCCAACATCGAGGCGTTCGGCAAGGACCTGGGCGTACCGCAGGAGGAGGTGCGGCTCTACCTGGCCCTGCGGGAGGCGGCGCACCAGCGCCTGTTCACGCACGTACCGTGGCTGCGTTCGCACCTGTTCGGCGCGGTGGACGGATACGCGCGCGGGATCAAGGTCGACACGGCCAAGCTGGAGGACGTGGTCGGCCAGTTCGACCCGCAGAACCCGGAGCAGTTGCAGGACGCCCTGCAGCAGGGCATGTTCCAGCCGGAGGACACGCCCGAGCAGAAGGCCGCCCTGGCCCGTCTGGAGACGGCTCTGGCGCTCGTCGAGGGCTGGGTGGACGCGGTGGTCCACGCGGCAGCGAAGCCGCGTCTGTCGTCCGCGGACGCCCTGCGCGAGACCCTGCGCCGGCGCCGCGCCACCGGCGGCCCCGCGGAGCAGACGTTCGCCACGCTGATCGGCCTGGAGCTGCGGCCGCGCCGCCTGCGGGACGCCTCCCGCCTGTGGGCCTCGCTCACGGACGCGCGCGGGGTGGACGGCCGGGACGCCCTGTGGCACCACCCGGACATGCTGCCGACGGCGGACGACCTGGACGACCCGGACGGGTTCGTGCACCGCGAGCAGCTGGACTTCTCCGAGCTGGACAAGATGCTCGGCGAGGCGGCGGGCAAGCCGGACCTCAAGAAGGCCGACAAGCCGGACCTCGGCAAGAGGGACGAGGGCACGGCACCGGGCGACGGCGAGACCGAGGGTGACGACACCGAGTGAGCCTGCATGACGACGCGGTCCTCGTGCTGAAGGAGTACGAGGACCAGGGGGAACTGCGCCAGGTCTACCTGGAGCACCTCCAGGCGCATCCGGACGGCATGTGGAAGGCCTGCGCGGAGGGGCACATCACGGCGAGCGCCCTGGTCGTCGACCCGGAGCGCGAGCGGGTGCTGCTGACCCTCCACAGGAAGCTGCGGATGTGGCTTCAGATGGGCGGCCACTGCGAGCCGGCCGACGCCACGCTGGCGCAGGCCGCGCTGCGGGAGGCGACGGAGGAGTCCGGGATCGCCGGGCTGACCCTGCTGCCGGGAGGGCCCGCGCGCCTGGACCGCCATCACACGCCGTGCGCCTGGCACCTCGACGTGCAGTACGCCGCCGTGGCCCCGCCCGGGTCCGTGGAGATGATCAGCGAGGAGTCGCTGGACCTGCGCTGGTTCGGCTACGGCGAGGTCGCCGACGTGGCCGACGGGTCCGTCGTACGCCTGCTGGAGGCCACGCGCGCGAGGCTGTGAAGGCGAGGGCTGATCGGTAAGGGGCGACCGCCACGGCGATCGCCCCTTACCGACGGCTCGGATCGTGCTCAGTTCCAGACGTTGCCCTGGTTCTGCGCCCGCGCCCCGTGCTGGCCCATGCCGTACTGGGCGGCGAGTCCCTGACCGATGTGGGCGTGCTGCGGCGGCAGCAGCTCGCTGGGCTGGACGAGCGCGAAACCGGAGCCCATGAAGCTCAGCTCCCAGCCCTCGCCGGTGCTGCCGCGGCGCCGCCACACCCCGGAGGAGTGCGTCTGGGCCTGCATCTGCACGCGCAGCCCGGTCGACCAGGCGACGATCGCGTCGGCGTCGCAGTTGACGTACTTGTCGGGCGTGACCTGCATGAGCAGCGGCGCGCCGGAGGTCATCAGGGCGACCCTGCCGCGGCCGGTGATGTTCAGCTGGTACTTGCCGGACCCGGAGACGCCGTACTGGCTGTCCACGGCGATGACCTCGTGGTGCAGCGAGGAGTCCATGGCGAGGACGTAGGAGCTGTCGACGGTCAGCCCGTCCTGCTCGACGTCCATGATGTGCACGTGCTGGGCGAGGTTGGCGAAGTACACCGTGCCCTGCCCGTGGCAGCGCATCAGGTCCAGGCCCTCGCCGGTGCGGGCGCGCGAGCGGCGCTGGGTGTTGCTCTGGTACTCGGCGTCGAACTCGACCAGTCCCTGGTAGGCGACCATCGTGCCCTTGCGGGCGAGGATGTCGTCGTGGCCCTCCAGGGTGACGCGGAGCAGCTGCTTGTTCTGCAGGCTCCAGCGCTCCTGGGCCTGGGTGTCGTTGAACGCGAAAAGTGGGCTCTGCATGTGTCCTGCTCCCCCTCAGCCCCGGATCCGGAGGCGGTCGGTGCTGTCCTCGCTGGGCTGCACGACGACGATGCCCTGGCCGGAGAAGGCCATCTGGTACGCCTCGCCGCTGCCCCGGCCGATCAGGGACTGCGCCTTGAAGCTGCGCTTGCCCTTCACCTTCAGGTTCGGCGACCAGGCGACCAGCGCGTCGGGGTCGACGTACGTCTCGTCCTCGCCGCCGCCGCAGTCGACGACGATCGGCTTGCCCCGGGAGGTCAGCGCGACCCAGCCCTGCCCGGAGATCCTGGTGTTCCACAGGCCCTGCCCGGCGAACTTGGCGAGCCCCTTGACGCGCTCCACGCCCCAGCTGAGGTGGGCGTCGAAGGCGAGCAGGTTGGTGGCGTTGACGGAGATGCCGTCGCCGTTCAGGTTGATGACGACGACGTCGGCGCCGTAGTCGGCGAGGTACAGCAGGCCGTCGCCGGTGCACTTCATCAGGGGTGCGCCCTCGCCGGTGATCCAGTCGCGGGCGATCTGGCGGACGGCCGGCGGGTTCGGCTCGTACTGGACGAAGCCCTCGTAGGCGACCATGGAGCCCACGCGCGCGAAGAGGTCGTTTCCGGTCTGCATGGCGACCTTCAGCATGTGGCCGCCGTGGTTCTCCATGCGGGCGGTGACGGGTGCGGGGGCGAAGCCCGCGAGCGGCTGGTTCATGACGGGCTCCCTCAGACCTCGTACGGCTGGACGACGATGAAGTTGCCGGGGGCGCCCCGGAACTGGAGGTTGATGCTCTCTCCTGTGTCGCCCGGGTAGGCGTTGCGGCGCATGCGGACCTGGCTGGAGACGATCACCTGGGAGGCCGCCGACCAGGCGACGATCGCGTTGCAGTCGGCGAACGTCGTCGGCGTCACGGGCAGTACGACGGGCGTGCCGTGCGTCTTGACGACGATCGTGCCGGTCCCCTGGAACTGCATGGTGAACAGCGCGCCGCCGGGGATGCCGTGTCCCTCGATGCGGCGGACCTCGTACTGCAGGGTCTCGTCGAAGGCGAGGACGCTCTCTGCGGACACGCAGATCGCGTCCCCCTGGAGCTCGATGGGGTGCAGGTGGGTGGAGTTCTCGGCGAGGAACACCTGGCCCTGGCCGGTGCAGCGCATCAGCTGCATCTCCTGGCCGGTGGCGTTGCCGACGATCCGTCCGGCGAACCCGGCGCCCTTGTAGCTGAAGTCGACCTTGCCCTGGTAGAGCACCATGCTGCCCTGCCGGGCCAGCACGGGCTGCCCACCGATGCCGAGGTCGACCCGCATGAGCTTCTTGTTCTGCTGGGTCCAGCGCTGGCCGGTGGGCGTCTCCTTGAACATCTGGAGCGCGGCGGCCACTCCGGCGCCGGCCTGCGGGGCGCCCTGCGGTGCCCCGTAGGCCTGCTGGCCGGGTACCTGGCCGTACGCCGGCGGCTGCTGGCCGTAGCCGGGGGGCATGGGCGCGCCGGGCGGCGTTGGGCCGCCGGGCTGGCCGCCGTACGCGGGCTGCTGTGGCGGCTGCCCGTAACCGGGGGGCATGGAGGCGCTCGGCCGGCCGCCGTACGACGGCTGCTGCGGCGGCTGCCCGTAGGGCGCGGGCGCCGGGGCCGGGGGCGGGACCGTGCCGCCGGCGGGCGGGGCCAGGGGGGCGATGACGGTGGGCGCGGCGTGCACGTTCGGCGCGGGCGCCGGAGCCGGGGCCGGGGGCGGGGTCGCGCCGGGCGGCGGGGCGAAGGCCTGCGGGGCGGGCGCGGCCGGGGCCGGTGCGGCCGGTGCGCCGAAGGCGGGGGGCGCGGTGGCCTGCGCGGGCGGGGCGAAACCGGGGGCGGCGCCGGACTGCGGCTGCTGAGGCTGCTGCGGCGCGGCGGGGGCCTCCTCCTCCATCACCTCCCCGCCGAAGTTCTTCAGCAGCGCGTCGAGGCCGCCGTCGAAGCCCTGGCCGACGGCGGCGAACCGCCACACGTCCTTGAAGTAGAAGTCGCCGAGCATGACGGCCCGCTCGGTGGAGAACTCCGCACCGGTGAAGGAGTACCGGGCGACCTCCTCGCCGCCCGCGACGATCCGCAGGTAGCCGGGGCCGACCTGGGACATCTGCCCGCCACCGTCGATGGTCGCCGTGAACGACAGCTTCCGGATCGCCTGCGGGATCCGGTCCAGCGTGATCCGGAACGACTCCGTGTCGCCGGCCTGCGCGCCGAGCAGCTGGATGGACTCCTCGGGCGACTTCGGCTGGTTGAAGAAGACGAAGTACCGGTCGTCCGACAGTCGTTCGTCGGCGTCCAGACCGAAGCAGCTGATGTCGAAGGACAGTCCGGGGGCGGTGATCTGCACGCCTACGTACAGATCGGTGCCCGCGGTCAGGTCACTGATCCTGGCCTTGTGGCCGCGTTGGAATTCCCTGGCCATGCGTTACGACCGTCCCCCATCCCGAATGCGAGTGCGTCGCGACAGGCTAACCGCAAACACCGACATCGGCCGCAGTCGGTACAGACCCGGTACACAACCGCGCCCGGCCGCGTACGGGACGCTCACTCACCCCGGGCGCCGGCCACGTGCGGCAACCGTTCGGCGGCGACCACCCCTTCGAGGTAGCCGCGCGCCCGCTCCGTCCGCGGGTAGGCCTCCAGCAGCCGCCAGAAGCGGGGGCCGTGGCCCGGCACCAGCAGATGAGCCAGCTCGTGGCAGAGGACGTAGTCGACGACGTACTCCGGCATGCCCTGCAGCCGGTGGGAGAGGCGGATGCTGCCCTCGGCCGGCGTGCACGAACCCCAGCGGGTGTTCTGGTTGGTGACCCAGCGCACGGAACGCGGCCGGGCCCGGCCGTCGAAGTACTGGGCCGACAGCCGTTCGGCGCGCTCCGCCAGTTCGGTGTCGCCCAGGACCCGTTTGCTCTCCTGCGCGGCCAGCTTGTCGAGCATGAGGGTGACCCAGCGTTGTTCCTCCGCCTCGGACATCCGGGCAGGGATCAGCACGACGGTGCGATCGCCCTCGCGGTACGCGGAGACCGTCCGGCGGCGCCGGGCACTTCTGCGGACCTCGATCGCGCTCGCCCCCGAGCCGCTCGGCGGCTGGCTCGGCGTGCTGCGCTGGGGCTTTCCGGCGCGATGCAGGGGGTCGGCGGGCACGCCCCGACGTTACCCGCTGTACCTGGCCGAAGTCCCGGGTCGCGGACGGTTCCGCGCCGGATCCCCCACCATGCGTTTGATTTGTACGGTGATGTGCTCGGCCGCTCCGGATCAGCTTGTACGACGAATACCCCGGCCTGTGGACAACTTTCGGCACGGTTTCGCGGGGCCGGGCATGCTGGCAGTCGTCGGCGGAACGTGACCGGTTCCCCGGCGGACCGGAACCTGCGCGCGCTGCCGCGCGCAGGACCTTCAAGGGCAACGGGGGCCTGTCATGCATCCGATGGTGAAGCCCGCGCTCCGGCGCGGCTGGCGCGACCTCAACACCGTGCAGTTCGGGATGACCCCGGCGCACGCGCTGACACTCGGTCCGATGGACACGGCGACGGGCAGCTTCCTGGAGCTGCTCAACGGCACCCGCGGCCTGCCCCTCCTGCGCGAGGAGGGCCGCCGCATGGGCCTGCCGGACGGTCACGTCGACACGCTGGTGGAGCGGCTCACCCGGGCCGGCCTGGTCGACGACCCGGGGGGCGGCGGGCCGGCCGCGGAGGCCCTGCGCGAGAAGGCGGATGTCGTCGCCCGCCTCCGGCCGGACCTGGCGTCCCTCTCGCTGATCACCGCCGAGCCGGGCGGCGCGTTCGGCCGGCTCGCGGCCCGCCGCTCGCTGCGGGTGCAGGTGCGCGGCGCGGGCCGGGTCGGCGCGATTGCGGCATCGGTGCTGTCGGCCGCCGGCGTCGGCGAGGTCGACGTGCGGGACATCGGCCGGGTCGAGCCCTGGGACGTGGCGCCGGGTGGCCTGCCCGTCGAGTCGGTGGGCGAGCGCCGCGGCCGGGCCGCGGGAACCGCCGTCCGCCGCGTGGCGCCGGACCGCCCGCCGCGCCGCACGGGTGCCTCCCGCCGCGAGGCCCCGGAGCCGGGCCTCTCGCTGGTGATCGTCACCCCGCGGGACGACGTTGCCGTGCACGCCCCCGACCCGTTCTCCGCCGAGCCGCTCATGGGCTCGGGGACCCCTCATCTGTACGCGGGCGTGGTGGAGGGCACCGGCGTCGTGGGTCCACTGGTCCTGCCCGGGGAGACGAGCTGCGCGGGCTGTCTGCACCAGGACCGCACCGACCGCGATCCTGTCTGGCCGCGACTGGTCGCCCAGTGGCGTTCCGGTAAGGCCCGTCAGGTGGGACCCTGTGATCTGGGGCTGGCCACGGCGGTCGCCGGACTGACCGCCGCCCACGCCCTGGCCTTCCTCGACGGGGAGCGGCCGTCCAGTGCGGGCGCCCGCTGGGAAGCCTCCCTGCCCGGCCTGACCTGGCGCGCGCGACCGGTCTGGCCCCACCCGGCGTGCTCGTGCGCGGCGGCGGAGAGAGAGACGGGGGAGCACTCCTCAACCGGCGCCGAGCCGCGCGAGACAATGGCGGTGCAACGGCCGTCGACGGAGCGGCGACGCACGACTGGCGCGGCGCGGCCGACTGGGACTTGGAGGGCGCATGTCTGATCTTCCCCGGAAGGCGGTCACCCGGACCGCCAAGCTCGCCGCGCTCCCGCTCGGCTTCGCCGGCCGGGCCACCTGGGGGCTGGGCAAGCGGATCGTGGGCGAGTCCGCGGAGATCGTCGGCCGGGAACTGCAACAGCGCACGGCGGAGCAGCTCTTCAAGGTCCTCGGGGAGCTGAAGGGCGGCGCCATGAAGTTCGGGCAGGCGCTGTCCGTCTTCGAGTCCGCCCTGCCGGAGGAGATCGCCGGCCCCTACCGGGCGGCGCTGACCAAGTTGCAGGAGGCGGCTCCGCCGATGCCGACCCGCACCGTGCTCGGGGTGCTCGCGGAGCGGCTGGGCGAGGACTGGCGTGAGCTGTTCCTGGAGTTCGAGGACAAGCCCGCGGCCGCGGCCTCGATCGGGCAGGTGCACCGGGCGGTGTGGCACGACGGCCGAGAAGTGGCGGTCAAGGTGCAGTACCCGGGCGCCGGCGAGGCCCTGCTGTCCGACCTGACCCAATTGAGCCGGTTCGCCCGGTTGTTGGGTCCGCTCATCCCCGGCATGGACATCAAGCCGCTGATCGCGGAACTGCGGGACCGTGTCTCCGAGGAGCTCGACTACGCCTTGGAGGCGCAGGCACAGGCCGCGCACGCGGAGGAGTTCGCGGACGACCCCGATGTGGTGGTCCCGGCGGTGGTGCACCAGTGCGAGCAGGTCCTGGTCACCGAGTGGATCGACGGCATACCGCTCGCGGACGTCATCGCGGACGGCACCCAGGAGCAGCGCGACCGGGCAGGCCAGCTCCTGGCCCGCTTCCTGTTCTCCGGCCCCGCGCGTACCGGGCTGCTGCACGCCGACCCGCACCCCGGGAACTTCCGGCTGCTGCCGGCGGACCAGGAGGGCGAGGGGGACTGGCGGCTCGGCGTGCTGGACTTCGGCACGGTGGACCGGCTCCCCGGAGGTCTGCCGGACCCGATCGGCATCTCGCTGCGGATGACACTGGAGGGCGAGGCCGAGCCGGTGTACGAGCTGCTGTGCGCGGAGGGCTTCGTCAAGGAGACGATAGAGCTCGACCCTGACGCGGTCCTGGACTACCTCCGGCCGATCATCGAGCCGGCCCGCGTGGAGTCGTTCACCTTCACCCGCGGCTGGATGCGCAGCCAGGCCGCCCGGATCGGCGACCCCCGCTCCCCCGCCTACCAGCTGGGCAAACAGCTCAACCTGCCGCCCGCCTACCTCCTCATCCACCGGGTGACCCTGAGCACGATCGGCGTCCTGTGCCAGCTGGGCGCGACCGTGCGGCTACGGGAGGAGCTGGAGGAGTGGCTGCCGGGCTTCGTCGCGGAGGAGCACACCGAGTCGGCCTGATCGGCGCCCGGGCGGGGACGCTCCGGTCACCACCAGGCCGAGTCGAGCCGGCCCTCGATGGATCTGAGGTTCTCCCGGGAGCAGACGTCGCAGAAGTACTGGCGTACGCCGTTCTCGACCGAGCAGGTCCAGGTGACCGGCCGGCTGCCGCGGGCGGCTGTGCCGCAGCGGGCACACACGAGGGGGCGTGGCTCCGCGGTGGAGCCGCCCTGGTCACTGCCTTCGGGAAGACTCGTCACCCGGTGACCATAACTCCGCGCCCGCCGAACCCCGCGCACAACGCACCGCGGGGGCCGGTCCGTTCGCTCGGACCGGCCCCCGCGGGGAGCCATCGCCTCCCTGGGGCGGGAGGCCACCGGTTCAGGTGAGTGGTGTCACTGCATGACGGCCATGGCGAGCGCCCGGCGGGCGCGCAGCGAGGCGCGCTCGGCGCGGCGCTGCATCTTCCGGGCGTTCACCAGGCGCAGGGCCTGGCGTTCCCGCCGGGCGTCATGGAGTCGCTCGTGCATATGCGCACGGGCCAGGGCTTCTTGCATGAGTTGCATCTCTCGGTTCCTGTTCTGACGCGACTCGGTCGCGCCGGTGGTGCTGAAGTCTGTGGTCGCGGAGCCTGCGGGCTCGCTGGTGGACGGCTTCATCGGGGCCTGCTTCTTGGGGTCGTGCGTGAGGGGTCGGTCGATCGTTCCGCGGGTGTTCATGCCGCGACCGGGTTCTTGCGCGGGCGGCCACGCGGCCGCTTGCGGGCGACGACGACACCCTGGACGAACAGCTCGCCACCCCAGACGCCCCAGGGCTCACGCCGCTCCTTGGCGCCGGCGAGGCAGGCCTCGATCAGCGGGCAGGTGCGGCAGAGGGACTTGGCGTACTCGACGTCCGCGGGCGACTCGGCGAAGAAGACCTCCGGGTCGTAGGAGCGGCACGGGACGGGTACGCCGAGGTTCTCGATGGCGTCGTCGAGCGCGGTGAGCGTGGTCAGGGGGGTCAAGGTGGAGTCCTCCGTGAGGCCGGGCGGGGGGATCGTGTCTGAAGGCGGTACGGACGGGGCGTGCGCTTCGAGTTGCACGGTTGGTCTTCCTCGTCTGGTCGGTCCGGCCTGTTGACCGGGGGTCGGCTGGGTACCGGGTTCTTTTCTTGTCCCGAGGCCCCTTCGCTCCGTCGTCCACGTTCGTGGACAAACAGAAGGGCCGCGGATCCCGGGTGGGGTTCCGCGGCCCTGAAGGCGCCGGCCTGATCGGCGATCAGGCTGGATCACTCCAGGGTTCTGGCCCACGGAAGGCCCACATCAGGTGATGCTGCGTCGTCTGCTTCCGGAATCCGGCACCGGCTGCCGCAAAGGCATAGGCATGTGCCTGTGCCGCTACTGCTTCCAGTGCCTTGGTCGGTCGCTCATTGCGCTCGCGGACAGGGAGTCCCGCGAGGCCCGCGGCGGACGCCGGCCGGACGGCACGAATGCCGGACAGACCGGTGCCCTGGTGAGAGGCGCCGAGCATGCACAGGGAGACGGCCGAGCGATCGGTCAGTTTGGCCGTGCCGTTGGCCGGGCTGATGGTGCTGGTGTTGATGCTGATCACTGGACTCGCCTCCTCTCGGCGTCTCATGGACTGGGGTGAACCAGTCCGTTCGGATATGCAAGTACATCACGGAATCAGGGCCTTGGAGAAGGCCGCCGCTTCCGTGCCTAGAACCTATGGGGATTCCCGGGGCATGCGCAAACTATTTTTGCGACGAGTTCGTATCAGTCCCCCGCGCCGTCATCGCTGACCTCCTGACCAGCACAGATGGCCAGTACGTCGGCTCCGTGGCGCTGCAGCTTGCGGGCCAGGACGCCGGGGATGCGGGAGAGCTCGGCCGGGGTGGCGGGCTGTGCCTCGGCGATGGCCATCAGCGTCCGGTCGGTGAAGACGCAGAAGTCCGGCTGACCGGTGCGCTCCGCCTGGACCGCCCGCCATGCCCGCAGCCGCTCGTAGAGTCCCTCGTCCATGTCGGAGGGGCAGTCCTCGCAGCGCATGAGCTTCATGTCGCCGGGATCGGTGAGCGTGCGGCCGCAGACCCGGCAGCGGGCCGGGGTGCGCCGGGTGCGCCGCGGGGCCACGAGGGAGGCCTCCTTCGCGAGACCGCGCTCGATGCTCCCGGCGGTCCCGGCCGCGGTGCGGCCCACGGTGGCGGCCGAGCCGGGACGCAGCCCGTCGAGGAAGCGGCTGGGTCTGCGGCTCGGCCGTCCGCCGGGCGCACGGGACAGGGCCCAGGAGAGGTGGAGCCGTTCCCGGGCGCGGGTCACGCCGACGTACAGGAGCCTGCGTTCCTCCTCGATCTGCTCGTCCGTCCTGGCGTAGCTGATCGGCACCATGCCCTCGGCGACCCCGACGAGGAAGACCACGTCCCACTCCAGCCCCTTGGCCGCGTGCAGCGAGGCCAGGGTGACGCCCTGGACGGTCGGGGCGTGCTGGGCGTTCGCCCGCTCGTCGAGCTCCGCGACGAGGTCGCCCAGGGTGACGCCGGAGTGGGCGGCGGCGAAGTCGCGGGCGAGGTCGACGAGGGCGGCGAGCGACTCCCAGCGTTCCCGGACGGCGCCGGAGCCCGCCGGGGGGCGGCTGGTCCAGCCTTCGCCGGAGAGCACCGCGCGGACCTGGGAGGGCAGGTCCACGACGTCGTCCAGCAGGGAGTCGTTGGCACCGAATCGGGCGGCGGCGCGCAGGGCGGTGGTCGCCCGGCGCACCTCGGGGCGGTCGAAGAAGCGCTCGGCGCCGCGCAGCTGGTAGGGCACACCGGCGTCGGCGAGGGCCTGCTCGTAGGTCTCGGACTGGGCGTTCGTGCGGAACAGCACGGCGATCTCGGCGGCGGGGACGCCGGCGTCGACGAGTTCGCGGATGCGGCGGGCGGCTCCCTCGGCCTCGGCCGGTTCGTCGGTGTACTCGGTGTAGCCGGGTTCGGGGCCGGCGGCCCGCTGGGAGATCAGTTCCAGCCGGTGGTCGGCGGCTCGGCCGCGGGCCTGGGCGAGCAGTCCGTTGGCGAGGTGGACCACCTGCGGCGTGGAGCGGTAGTCCCGGACGAGCTTGACGACGGTGGCGCCGGGGTGCCGGGTGCGGAAGTCGAGGAGGTGGTCGGGGGTTGCTCCCGTGAACGAGTAGATCGTCTGGCTGGCGTCGCCGACGACGCACAGGCTGTCCCGCGGGCCGAGCCACAGTTCCAGCAGCCGCTGCTGGAGGGGGCTGACGTCCTGGTACTCGTCCACGACGAAGTGCTGGTACTGGGAACGGACCTGCTCGGCGATGTCCGCCCGGTCCTGGAGGATGGCCACGGTGAGCAGCAGGACGTCCTCGAAGTCGATGACCGCGCGCTCGCGCTTGAGGTCCTCGTAGGCCGCGTAGAGGTGGGCGATCTCGGCCGGGTCGCGGGGGACGTCACGGCCGGCCTTCACGGCCGCGTACGGATAGTCGGCGGGGACGGTCTGGGTGACCTTGGACCATTCGATCTCGGCGGCGACGTCCCGCAGCTCACCCCGGTCGAGACGGATACGGCCGGCGGCGGCCGCGTCGGCGACGAGCTGGATCTTGCGGTCGACGAGCCGGGGCAGGGAGCCACCGATCGCTTTCGGCCAGAAGTACTGGAGCTGGCGCAGCGCCGCGGAGTGGAAGGTGCGGGCCTGGACTCCCTGTGCGCCGAGCTGGCGCAGCCGGCCGCGCATCTCACCGGCGGCGCGGTTGGTGAAGGTGACGGCGAGCACACTGGACGGCTGGAGGATGCCGGCACGCACCCCGTAGGCGATGCGGTGGGTGATGGCCCGCGTCTTGCCCGTCCCGGCCCCGGCCAGCACGCACACCGGGCCGCGCAGGGCCGTGGCCACCTCGCGCTGCTCGGGGTCGAGCCCTTCGAGCACCGCGTCGGCCGTGTCCGGTGCCTGCGGGAACAGAGGGGAGTGCGTTGCTGCTGTCACACGGCCATGCTGCCAGGTCCGCGGAGACGACCGCGCCGGTTGTCCACAGGCGCGGCCTCGTAGTCGTACTAATGCTCACGTCGTATCAATGCCGCGGATACCCCCGGTGGGAATGGCCGGCCGGTCGCGTACGTTCTTCTCCCCGGAGGCACCTTCCCCGAGCTGCTGAGGAGCGCGAGAGACATGCAGGGCACTGTGACGATGTACAGCACGACTTGGTGCGGCTACTGCCGCCGGCTGAAGAGCCAGCTGGACCGGGAGGGCATCGCCTACACCGAGATCAACATCGAGCAGGACCCCGAGTCCGCCGCGTTCGTGGAGAAGGCGAACGGCGGGAACCAGACGGTGCCGACCGTCCGGGTCGCTCCCTCCTCCGGTGCCGGCGAGGTCGTGATGACCAACCCGAGCCTCGCCCAGGTGAAGCAGGCCCTCACCGCCTGATCCTCACTCCCTGACCTTCACGCGGAACGGCCCCCGGCGCCTTGGCGCCGGGGGCCGTCTGCATACGGTGGGGTCGTGTGCGTGCGGCGGGGCCGCTCAGAGGACGCTCCTCGTCGGCAGGGGCTTGCCGTACCACGTCTCGATCAGCCGGGCGGCGATGGAGATGCCGTAGGGCGGCAGGACCTCGCCGGACTCGAAGGCCGTGTGCAGGTCCTCGCGGGAGAACCAGCGGGCCTCGTGGATCTCGTCGCCGTCGACGTTGATCCCGGTGCTGGTGGCGTGGGCCATGAAGCCCAGCATGAGGCTGGACGGGAAGGGCCAGGGCTGGCTGGCCACGTACTCGACCTCGCCGACGGTGACGCCGACCTCCTCCCAGACCTCCCGGCGCACCGACTGCTCGATGGACTCACCGGGCTCGACGAAGCCGGCCAGGGTGGAGAAGCGTCCTTCGGGCCAGTGCACCTGGCGGCCGAGCAGGATCCGGTCCTCCTCGTCGGTGACGGCCATGATCACGGCGGGGTCGGTGCGCGGGTAGTGCTCGGCGCCGCAGGCCTGGCAGCGCCGGATGTGGCCTGCGGCGGCGATGACGGTGCGCTCGCCGCAGCGGGAGCAGAAGCGGTGGGTGCGCTGCCAGTTCTCCAGGCCGACCGCGTGCACCATGAGGCCCGCGTCGCGGGGCGAGAGCAGCAGACCCGCCTCGCGCAGGCCGGCCGGGCGGGCGGACTGGTCGATGCGGCCCGGCAGCGCGTCCTTCTGGAGCGCGAAGTAGCTGACGCCGTCCTCGTCGGTGCCCAGGAAGTAGCGGTGCGCCTCGGTGAGGGGGGCCTCGAAGGACGGTGTCATCACGAGTTCGGTCCGGCCGTCGGACGTCTCGTCGATGAGCACCTGGCCGCCGGAGACCACGAAGCAGCGGGTCGTGGGGTGGCTCCACGCCGCCGCGAGCCAGGCCTCGTCGAGCCGGTGGTGGGCGGCGCGGTCGATGCCGCTCGGGGCGGTCAGCGAGATGGGTCGGTCGGCGGTGTGGTCGGTCCAGGTGGTCACGGGTGCTTCCAACTCCCCCAGTGGAACGGTTCGGTTCTGTACGGCGGGCGGTACTGCGGATGGCGCGGCGAAGGGCCTTTGCGGGTCAGAGGGCTGGACGCCAGTTCTCGGCGAGGTCACCCCACAGGTACGCGCTGGTCTCTACGCCTTTGAGGAGGAGGTCCAGCTCGACCTTCTCGTTCGGCGCGTGCCAGCCGTCGGACGGTACGGAGATCCCCAGGAAGAGGACGGGCGCGCCGAGGACCTCCTGGAGGTCGGCGGCCGGCCCGGAGCCGCCCTCGCGCGTGAAGCGGACCGGGCTCTCGAAGGCGCGGCCCATCGCCCGGGCCACGGACTGCAGCGCGGGGTGGTCCAGCGGGGTCAGGCAGGGGCGGGTGGCGGAGCCGAAGTCGATCTCGAGCCGGATTCCGGCGGGCACCTGTTCGGCGGCCCAGGCACGGACGGCCTTCTCGATGTGGCCGGGGTCCTGGCCGGCGACCAGCCGGAAGGACAGCTTCACGAACGCCGAGGACGGGATGATCGTCTTGCTGCCCGGCCCCTGGTAGCCGCCGCCGATGCCGTTGACCTCGGCGGTCGGGCGGGCCCAGATGCGCTCCAGAGTGGTGTGACCGGCCTCGCCATGGGCGGCGTACGACTTGGCGGTGCGCAGCCAGCGCGCCTCGTCGAAGGGCAGCTCGGCGAAGAGCTCGCGTTCGCGGTCGGTCAGCTCGACGATGCCGTCGTAGAAGCCGGGGACCGCCACGCGCGCGTGCTCGTCGTGCAGGGCGGCGACCAGGCGGGCGGCGGCATCGGCCGGGTTGGGCACCGCGCCGCCGAAGGACCCGGAGTGGATGTCCTGGTCGGGGCCGTACAGCCGGATCTCGCACTCGGCGAGACCGCGCATGCCGGTACAGACCGTGGGGGTGTCCTCGGACCACATGCCGGTGTCAGAGACGATCACCGCGTCGGCCGCGAGCCGGCCGGCCCGCTCCTCGACGAGCGCCCGGAAGTGCGGGGAGCCGGACTCCTCCTCGCCCTCGACGAGCAGCTTCAGATTGACGGCGGGGGCGGTGCGGCCGGTGGCGGCGAGGTGCGCGCGGACGCCGAGGGTGTGGAAGAGGACCTGGCCCTTGTCGTCGGCCGCCCCGCGCGCGTAGAGGCGGTTCTCGCGGACGACCGGTTCGAAGGGGTCGCTGTCCCAGCCGTCCTCGCGGGCGGCGGGCTGCACGTCGTGGTGGCCGTAGACGAGGACGGTGGGGGCCTGCGGGTCGCCCGCGGGCCATTCGGCGAAGACGGCGGGGGCGCCGGGCGTCTCCCAGACCTCGGCGGTGGGGAAGCCGGTCTCCTTGAGCCGGGCGGTGAGCCAGTCGGCGCTGCGCCGCACGTCGGGCCCGTGGTCGGGCTGGGCCGACACGGAGGGGATGCGCAGCCACGCGGCGAGGTCGTCGAGGAAGGCGGCGCGGTGCTGCTCGATGTACGTGCGGACGGCGCTGACGGCACTGTCAACGGGATGGCTCATGCTCACGAGCCTATCGGCCCCCGCGGACAACCCGGACGGGCGGTTCGTCACACTTGGGTTCCCTCACGTACCTCTTCGGTGTCATCGGTGAGCAGCCGCTCCAGGGCGGCCCGGTCCGGCAGCCCCTCGGGTCGTACGACCTCGCCGCTGCGCACGTACAGGAACGCCGCCGTCACCGACTCGGGCGGCACGCCCTGCTGCTCGGCCCAGGCCAGCCGGTACACGGCGAGCTGGAGCGGGTCGGCGCTGTGGGTGCGGCCGGTCTTCCAGTCGACGATCTCGTACGTCACCCCGTCCTGGTCCTCGTGCCGGTAGACGGCGTCGATACGGCCCCGGACGACGCGTCCGGCGAGGGAGAACTGGAAGGGCGCCTCGACCCGGTACGGGGTCCGGCGGGCGTACTGGGTGCGTTCGAACGCCTCTTTGAGGGCCTCCAGGTCGCGTTCGTCGGCGATCTCGGCATCGCTTCCGGGCAGCTCGTCCGGTTCCAGCAGGGGCAGGGTCAGCTCCTCGAAGCGGGTTTCGAGCCAGGCGTGGAACCGGGTGCCCCGGCGTGCGGCGGCCTGCGGGGGGCGCGGCATGGGGCGCGCGAGTTCCTGCGCGAGCCCGTCCGGGTCCTCGGCGAGACGCAGCAGCTGGGAGGCGGTCAGGGTGGCGGGCAGGGGTACGTCCGTGACGGCCTGGCGGGAGCGGATCAGCTCTCCGGCGAGCGCGTCGAGGTCGCGGTCCCACGAGGCGATCGCACGGGCCTCCTCGGGGGTGCGGGGCGGCGCATGGCGTTCGTGATCGCCTGGGCGGGGCCGCGCGGGCGTCTCCGGCGCGGGGGCGATCGCCTGGTGCGGGACCGCGGGGCGGTCGGTGGTCCAGGAGTTCCAGTCGGCGGAATCGTCGGGTGCGTACGCGGGCTCGTCGTACGGCTCCTCGTACGGCTCGTCGTCGTCCGGTGGCGGGGGCCAGTCCGGGTCGTCGTAGGCGCCGGTGTCTTCGGGGCCGGCCGGCGGGTGGCCGTCGCCCTGGAAGGTGAGGGCGTCGAGGCGGGCGAGGACCGTCTCGGCGGCCGCTCGGCGGCGGGCCAGGGCGGTGTCGTCCAGCGGCAGGGGCCACGCATGCTCGGCGCCGGCCGTGTTCAGGGCCGGGTTCTCCTCGTCCTCGGCGGGCTCGTCGGCCCACGCCTCGATCTCGCCGTACCCGGCGGCGCAGTGCTCGTACAGGGCCCGCAGGAAGTCGGAGGGCCCGCGCGGCTTCTTCTGGCTGGGGCCCCACCAGTGGCCGGAGCCGAGGAGGAGGGAGCGGGGGCGGGTGAAGGTGACGTAGCCGAGGCGGAGTTCCTCGGTGTGCTGGTGCTCCTTCATGGCCTCGTGGAAGGCCTTCATGCCGCGGGAGTCCCACGACGTGACGTCGGGCAGGGTGGCGCTGTCGCCGCGCAGGGCGTGCGGCAGCACCTTGGCCTGCGCGGTCCACTTCTCGCGGCCCTTGCCGCTGGGGAAGGTGCCGTCGACCAGTCCGGGGACGGCGACGACGTCCCACTCCAGGCCCTTGGCCTTGTGCGCGGTGAGCACCTTGACCGTGTTCTCGCCGCCGGGCAGGGCGTTGTCGAGGCCCTTCTCGTACTGGGCGGCGGTCCGCAGGAAGCCGAGGAAGGCCAGCAGGGTGGCCTCGTTGTCCCCGGCGGCGAAGGAGGCGGCGACGTCCAGGAAGTTCGACAGGGTCTCGCGGCGGCGGGCGGCCAGCGCGTGCGGGGACGCCGACAGTTCCACCTCCAGGCCGGTGACGGCGAGGACGCGGTGCAGGACGTCCATCAGCGGGTCGGACAAGGAGCGGCGCAGGTCCCGCAGTTCGGCGGCGAGACGGGCGAAGCGCACGCGCGCGTCCGGGGAGAACGGCAGCCCGTCGGCGTCCCCGCTCTCGTCGAGGGGTGCCTCCAGGAACGTGTCGAGCGCGTCCGCGAGCGAGATCACCTCGGCCGGGTCGACTCCTTCGACGGCCTCGGCGAGCCGGCGGTCGGGGTCGTCGGCGTCGCCCCCGCGCGCGTGTGCGACGAGCAGGCGGGCCCGGCGGCCGAGCAGGGCGAGGTCGCGCGGTCCGATGCGCCAGCGCGGGCCGGTCAGCAGGCGGACCAGTGAGGCGTTGGCGCCGGGGTCCTGGAGGACCTCGCAGACGGCGACGAGGTCGGCGACCTCGGGCAGGTGCAGCAGTCCGGAGAGGCCGACCACCTCGACGGGGACGTCGCGGGCGACGAGGGCGCCCTGGATCTCGGCGAAGTCGGCGGCCGTCCGGCACAGGACGGCGATCTCGGCGGGGGCCGTCCCGGTGCGCACCAGGTGGGCGATGGAGTCGGCGGTCCAGTCGATCTCCTCGCCGTGGGTGCGCAGCAGCGCGCAGCGGACCGTGCCGTCGTGTTCGGCGCCCGGGGCGGGGCGCAGGGCCTCCACGCCCGCGTGCAGGGCGCGCAGGGGCTCGGCGAGGCCGTTGGCGAGGTCGAGCAGCCGGCCGCCGCTGCGGCGGTTCTCGCTGAGCGCCTGCCGGGTGGCGGGGCTGCCGTCGGCGTGGGCGAAGTGTTCGGGGAAGTCGTCCAGGTTGGCGACGGAGGCGCCGCGCCAGCCGTAGATGGCCTGGCAGGGGTCGCCGACGGCGGTCACCGGGTGACCGGTGCCGTCGCCGAACAGGCCGGCCAGGAGGACCCGCTGGGCCACGGAGGTGTCCTGGTACTCGTCCAGGAGGACGACGTGGAACTCCTCGCGGAGCAGGCGGCCGACCTCGGGGACGCGGGCGAGGGCGGCGGACAGGGCGATCTGGTCGCCGAAGTCGAGCAGGTCCCGCTCGCGTTTGGCGGCCCGGTAGCGCACGACGAGGTCGGCGAGTTCACCGCGGGCGGTGGCCGTGTCGGGCACTTTGCGCAGGTCCGCGTTGCTGAGCCTGGCGCCCTCCAGGGTGTGCAGCAGGCCGGTGTCCCAGGCGCGCAGGTCTTCGGGGCGTACGAGGTGTTCGGCGAGTTCGGCGTCGAGGGCGAGGAGGTCGCTGACGAGGTCGGCGAAGGAGCGGGTCAGTGCCGGATAGGGGCCGGGTGCCTCGCGCAGCACGCGCGCAGCGAGCTGGTAGCGGGTGGCGTCGGCCAGCAGGCGGGAGGCGGGCTCCAGGCCGATGCGCAGGCCGTGGTCGGTCAGCAGCCGGCCGGCGAACGCGTGGTAGGTCGAGATGACCGGTTCGCCGGGCGGGTTGTCGGGGTCGATGACGTCCGGGTCGGTGACGCCAGCCTTGATCAGTGCCTTGCGGACGCGTTCGGCCAGTTCACCGGCGGCCTTGTTGGTGAAGGTCAGGCCGAGGACCTGTTCCGGGGCGACCTGCCCGGTGCCGACCAGCCAGACCACGCGGGCGGCCATCACGGTGGTCTTGCCCGATCCGGCTCCGGCCACGATCACCTGCGGGGCGGGCGGCGCGGTGACGCAGGCCATCTGCTCCGGGGTGAACGGGATCCCCAGGAGCTCCTTGAGCTGCTCGGGATCGGTGATACGGGCGGGCATGTCGTCAGAGGCTAGCGGCGCCCACTGACAACCACTGCCGGGGCGGCCGTACAAGAGGTGAGAAGCGCAGGTCAGCGACGGTAGTGCCGTGCGTCACTCGACCACGTGCCGGCCCTCCGGCCGGGCGCTGCACGAGGCCTGGAAGGCGCAGTGGGTGCAGTGCTGGCCGGTGGTCGGGGTGAACCGTTCGTCGAGGACCTTGCCGGCGGCGGTGGCCAGCAGGTCGCCGACCCACTCCCCCGACGGCGGTTCCTGCGCCTGCACCTTGGGCAGGCCCTCGCCGCCGTCCCGCTGGGCGGCGGGCTGTCTGAGGTGCACCAGTTCGGCGCCGCCGGCTTCCGGCCGTACGCCGTCGAACGCGGTGTCCACAGCGCCTTCGCGGACGGCGAGCTGGTAGACGGCCAGCTGGGGATGGCGGGTCACCTCGGCGGCGCTGGGGGCCTGCTTGCCGGTCTTGAAGTCCACGACGTAGGCACGTCCGTCGCCGTCCGCCTCGACCCGGTCGATCTGGCCGCGGATGCGGACCTGGTAGTCGCCCGCTTCGAGGGTGACGTCGAAGTCCTGCTCGCTGGCGACCGGGGTACGGCCGGTTCGGTCGAGGACGTGCCAGTTCAGGAAGCGTTCGAGCGCCCCGCGCGCGTTGTCCTTCTCCTGCGCCGACTTCCAGGGCGCGTCGAAGGCGAGCGCGTTCCACACCGACTCCAGGCGTTCCATGAGGACGGCCAGGTCGGCGGGGGTACGGCCGGAAGCGACCTCGTCGGCGAGGACGTGAACGACGTTGCCGAAGCCCTGGGCGGCGGTGGCGGGCGCGTCCGCCTTCACCTCCCGGCCCAGGAACCATTGCAGGGAGCAGGTGTTGGCGAGCTGGTCCAGGGCGCTGCCGGACAGGACGACGGGCTGGTCGCGGTGGCGCAGCGGCACCTTGCTCTCGGTCGGCTCGAACATGCCCCACCAGCGGTGGGGGTGCGCGGACGGCACCAGGGGGCGGCCGTCGTCGTCGGCGAGCGCGGCCAGCCGGGCCAGACGGTGGGCGGCGGCCTCCCGCAGCGCGGCCGAGGCGCCCGGGTCGACCGTGGTGGCGCGCAGCTCGGCGACGAGCGCGGCGACGTTGAGCGGGCGGCGGGGGCGGCCGGTGACGTCCTGCGGTTCGACGCCGAGTTCGGTGAGGAACCGGGACGGCTGGTCGCCGTCGTCGGCCGGTGCCTTCACCGCGGTGACGACGAGGCGCTCACGCGCGCGCGTGGCGGCCACGTAGAACAGGCGGTGCTCCTCGGCGAGCAGCGCACCCGGCGTGAGCGGCTCGGCCAGTCCGTCGCGGCCGATGCGGTCGGCCTCCAGGAGGGAGCCGCGGCGCCGGAGGTCGGGCCACAGGCCCTCCTGGACCCCGGCGACCACGACGAGCCGCCACTCGAGGCCCTTCGCGCGGTGCGCGGTCATCAGGCGGACGGCGTCGGGGCGCACCGCGCGGCGCGCGAGCGTGTCGGCGGCGATGTCCTCGGCCTCGATCTGCTCCAGGAAGTTCAGGGCGCCCCGGCCGCCGGTACGCTCCTCCGCGCGCGCGGCGGTGGCGAACAGCGCGCACACGGCGTCCAGGTCGCGGTCGGCGTTCCGGCCGGCGGCGCCACCGCGTCGAGCCGCGCGTTCCAGGCGGGCGGGCCACGGGGTGCCCTCCCAGAGGTCCCAGAGCGCCTCCTCCGCCGTGCCGCCGCCCGCGAGGCGGGTCCGGGCCTTGCGCAGCAGCGCGCCGAGGCGCTGCGCCCCGCGGGCGTACGCGGGATCGTGCGCGACCAGGCGCTCCGGCTCGGCGAGTGCCCGCGCGAGCAGTTCGTCCGACGGCGGCGGCACCGGGTTGCCGGCCGCGCGTTCCTCCTCCCGCAGGGCCCGCCCCAGCCGGCGCAGATCGGCGGTGTCCATGCCGGCGAGGGGGGAGGTGAGCAGGGTGAGGGCGGTCTCGGTGCCGAGCCAGTTGGTCCGCGAAAGGACGTCGGCTGCGGCGGGGCCGGGCTCTGCGGGGCCGGGAGCCGCGAGCGGACGGGTGGCTTCGGGCGGCTCGGCGGGGCTGGGGGCTTCGGGCAGCTCGGCGCGGCTGGGGGCTTCGGGTGGCTCGGCTTGCCTCGAGGGCCCTTCTTCGGCACGGGCCACCGCGCGCAAGGCCGTCAGCAGGGGTGCCACCGCCGGTTCGTGGCGCAGGGGGAGGTCGTCGCCGTCGATGTCCAGAGGTACGCCCGCCGCCGTGAGGGCGCGGCGCAGGGTGGGGAGGGCGGAGCCCGCGCGGACGAGGACGGCCATGTCGCTCCAGGGGACGCCGTCCTCCAGATGCGCCCGGCGAAGGATGTCGGCGATGTTGTCGACCTCCGTGCCGGCCGTCGGATAGGTGTAGGCCTCGACCCGGCCGCCGTCCCTGACCGGGCTCAGCCCGCGGTGGGCGCGGACCTTGTCGGCCGGGAGCCTGGTCAGCGGCATGCGCTGGGTGAGCAGGCGCGTCGCGGTCAGCAGGGCGGCACCCGAGCGGCGGGAGGTGCGCAGCACTTCGACGGGAGCGGGGCGGCCGTCCACGCGCGGGAAGGCCGCCGGGAAGTCGAGGATGCCGCCCACGTCGGCCCCCCGGAAGGCGTAGATCGACTGGTCGGGGTCCCCGAGCGCGACCAGGGTGCGCCCGCCGCCCGCCAGCGCGTGCAGCAGCCGTACCTGGGCCGGGTCGGTGTCCTGGTACTCGTCGACGTACACGGCGTCGTACTGCGCGGAGAGCCGGGCCGCGACCTCGGGACGGCGGGCCAGTAGGACCGCACGGTGGACCAGTTCCGCGTAGTCGACGACGCCCTGCAGGTCGAGCACGTCCAGATACTCGGCGAGGAAGGCGGCGGCGGCCCGCCAGCCGGGGCGGCCGATGCGGCGGGCGAAGGAGTCCAGGGCGTCCGGGCCGAGGCCCAGCTCACGGCTGCGGGCGAGGACGGCGCGGACCTCGTCGGCGAAGCCACGCGTGGTCAGGCAGGCGCGCAGCTCGTCCGGCCAGCGCACGTGCGTCAGCCCGAGCCGTTCCAGTTCGGGCTGACCGGCCAGCAACTCACGGACCGTGACGTCCTGCTCGGGGCCGGACAGCAGCCGCAGCGGCTCGGCGAACAGTCCGCTGTCCTGGTGGGCGCGGACCAGGGCGTAGCCGTAGGAGTGGAACGTGGTCGCCCGGGGGGCTCGGGCGGCGCCGATGCGCAGGGCCATGCGGTCGCGCAGTTCCATGGCGGCCTTGCGGCTGAACGTCAGCACCAGGATCCGCTCCGGGTCCGCGCCGCGGTCGATGCGCGCCGCGACGGACTCCACCAGCGTGGTGGTCTTGCCGGTGCCCGGGCCCGCGAGGACGAGCAGCGGGCCGGAGCGGTGGTCAACCACGGCGCGCTGAGCGGCGTCCAGAGGAGGGGGAGCCAGAGCGGCGGGTGGCGTACGGACCAGTCGGTAAGCGCCACGGCTCCCCTGCCGCGCCGGGGGCTGCGGCAGGCGCCTGGTGGAGGAAGAGGAGCTCACGTGGTTCGCCGGTCCTGGTGGTCGTGCTGATGGTCGGGCGGTCACGCGTGCGAGGCGGTGGCCGCGGGGTGAGGGGAGGACGCGCCGCCGACGCTACGCCGCCGCACCGGTCGGAAGCAGGGCTTCCGCTTCTTCCCCTACGACGCTCGGGCCACGCCTGTCCCTCGTCTCACGAACGTACGTCATGCCACGGACTTCCCCGGTGTCCCTCGTACGGGCCACGAGGTGCCCACGCGGGCATCGGATGGCGGAAGCTGTCAGGTGTGACCCTCCGTGTCCGCGTCGCCGTCCCACCGGGCCCGCCGCATGTCGAGCCGGGGCAGGTGGCCCTCCGCCGCTCTGCCCGCCTCTTTCAAAGGCGTGCCCTCCGCGCGGTACCGGTCCAGGGCGCGCAGTTCGTGACCGGGGAGCAGTGCCCCGTCGGCGCGCACGACACGCCACCACGGGACGGCTCCCCCGTAGAGGGCCATCACACGGCCGACCTGGCGGGGCCCTCCCTCCTCCAGCCATTCCGCGACGTCCCCGTAGGTCATGACGCGGCCCGGCGGGATCCGTTCCGTGACGTCGAGGACCCGCTCGGCGTACTCGGGCAGCGCGTCCTCGGGCGCTCCACGGGGGTACTCGGCAGGGCTCTGCTCGCTCATTCACCCCATCCTGCCGCACCCCACCGACAGCCCGTGCCGCCCCGCACGGCTTCGGCCCTCTCGCCCGGGCGGGGCACTTCGGGCAGACTGTCCGCTCCGCATCGGCACCCTGATGCCCGTGTGTGTCGGTGGGGCATGCCACCATCGTGCGGGCGGTGACCGGTGATACGAGACCAAGAAGAGACCATGAAACAGCAGGGTGTGCACCCCGAAGGCGCGGAGGGCACCCCTGACGACGCCGCACGTCCCGACACCGCCCGGGCGGCCGCGGACGACACCGGCACGGACGACACCGGTACGCATGGGGACGATCCCCGCGCGCGGGAGAACGCACCTCCCACGCGGGAGGACGACGACCGAGCGGAGAGTGACCGGACGGACGGCGCCCTGACGGGCGGGGGCGCCGGCGAGGAGACGGACGGCCCCGACGGCCCGCGGCCGGCAGCCGGGCCGGACGAGGCCGACGATCCGCACGCCGAGGAGGTGGAGGGCGACGAACCCCTCCTCCCCGCGCGCGTGCACCGCCCCTCCGACCTCATGCGGCTGCTGGTGGGCCTGCTCGCCATCATCGTGCTCTTCGCGATCGCCGCGTTCGCGCACGGCACCACCTCGGGCCTCGAACAGGACATCCACAAGGGCACCGGGCAAGCCCCCGACCTGCTGATCAAGATCGCCGGCCTGGCGTCCAGCATCGCCATCCTGCTGGTCCCGGTGGCCTTCGCGATCGAACGGCTGATCAAACGCGACGGTCTGCGCATCGCCGACGGTGTCCTCGCGGCCGTACTCGCCCACGGGGTGACCCTCGCGACCGACCTGTGGGTCGCCCGGGCCGCCCCGGACTCCATCCAGGAGGCGCTCACCCAGCCCTCACCGGGCGACATCCATGCCCTGACCGACCCGGTGCACGGCTACCTCGCGCCCGTCATCGCCTACATGACGGCCGTCGGCATGTCCCGCAGACCCCGCTGGCGCGCGGTGCTGTGGATCGTCCTGCTGCTCGACGCGTTCTCCATGCTGGTCACCGGCTACACCACCCCCTTCTCGATCATCCTCACCGTGCTGATCGGCTGGACCGTCGCCTACGGCACGCTGTACGCGGTCGGCTCCCCCAACGTGCGCCCCACCGGGCAGACCCTGATGGCGGGCCTGCGGCACGTCGGCTTCCACCCCGTCAGCGCGGCCCGCGAGGAGGTCACCGAGGCCGAGACCGGCGACCGCGGCCGGCGCTACTTCGTCACCCTGGAGGACGGCCCCCCGCTGGACGTCACGGTGGTCGACCGGGAGCAGCAGGCCCAGGGCTTCTTCTACCGCGCGTGGCGCAACCTGACCCTGCGGGGCTTCGCCACCCGCTCCAGCCTGCAGTCGCTGCGCCAGGCGCTGGAGCAGGAGGCGCTGCTGGCCTACGCGGCGATCGCGGCCGGCGCCCACGCGCCGAAGCTCATCGCCACCTCCGAGCTGGGCCCGGACGCGGTCATGCTGGTCTACGAGCACACCGGCGGGCGCACCCTGGACTCGCTGGCCGACGAGGAGATCACCGACGAGCTGCTGCGCAACACCTGGCACCAGGTGCGGGCCTTGCAGTCCCGCCGCATCGCGCACCGCAGGCTCGCGGGTGACGCCATTCTGGTGGATCGTTCCGGCAAGGTGATCCTCACGGAGCTGCGGGGCGGCGAGATCGCGGCCGGTGACCTGCTGCTGCGCATGGACATCGCCCAGCTGGTCACGACGATCGGCCTGCGGGTGGGCGCCGAGCGCGCGGTCGCCTCCGCGGTCGGTGTCCTCGGCCCCGACGCGGTCGCCGACTGCCTGCCGATGCTCCAGCCCATCGCGCTGACGCGCTCCACGCGCGCGACGCTGCGCAGGCTGGGCCGGGAACGGGCCGAGCGGGAACGCGAGGCGGTGCTGGAGGCGTCCCGGCAGACCAAGCAGGCCCGCCTGGACGAGGCTTCCGGCGACGCCGGGACCGTACGGGAGAAGCCCGACAAGAAGTCCGTACGCGCGGAGCAGCGGGCGGAGAAGCGGGCGATCGACGAGGCCATCGACGAGGCCCGCGAGGAGGATCTGCTCACCCAGATCCGGCACGAGGTGCTGCTCATCAGGCCGCAGGCACCGGTGGAGCCGGCCCGTCTGGAGCGAGTGCGGCCGCGGACGCTGATCAGCTTCATCGCCGGCGCGATCGGCGCCTACTACCTGCTGACCCAGCTCACCCACATCGAGTTCGGCACGTTGTTCGCGCAGGCCCAGTGGGGCTGGGTGATCGCCGCGGTGCTGTTCTCCGCGGCCAGCTACGTGGCCGCGGCGATGGCGCTGCTGGGATTCGTCCCGGAACGGGTGCCGTTCGTGCGGACGGTAGCGGCCCAGGTCGCCGGGTCCTTCGTGAAGATCGTGGCACCGGCGGCGGTCGGCGGTGTCGCCCTGAACACGCGGTTCCTGCAGCGGGCGGGCGTGCGCCCCGGGCTCGCGGTGGCGAGTGTCGGCGCGTCGCAGCTGTTCGGGCTCGGCTGTCACATCCTGATGCTGCTGTCCTTCGGCTATCTGACCGGAACCGAGAAGACGCCGTCGCTGTCGCCGTCCCGGACGGTCATCGCGGGTCTGCTGACGGTCGCGGTGCTGGTGCTCGTCGTGACGTCGGTGCCGTTCCTGCGGAAATTCGTCGTCACGCGCGTGAGGTCGCTGTTCGCGGGTGTCGTGCCGCGCATGCTCGACGTGCTCCAGCGGCCGCAGAAGCTCGTCACGGGTATCGGCGGCATGCTGCTGCTGACCGGCTGCTTCGTGATGTGCCTGGACGCCTCGATCCGCGCCTTCGGCGACGACTCGGCCTCCCTGAGCATCGCCAGCGTCGCCGTGGTGTTCCTCGCGGGCAACGCGCTCGGCTCCGCCGCGCCGACCCCGGGCGGGGTGGGCGCGGTCGAGGCGACCCTGACGGTCGGTCTGATCGCCGTGGGCCTGCCGAAGGAGGTCGCGGCCCCCGCCGTCCTGCTGTACCGCCTGCTGACACTGTGGCTGCCGGTGCTGCCGGGCTGGCTGGCCTTCAACCACCTCACTCGCAAGGGCGCCCTGTAGAGGCGGACGGCGGGCGTCACGGGCGCGCACTGCGGGCGTCGCCGGGCGTGTGGGAGGGCGTGCGGAAGGTCGTACCTCATACGGCCCGTGTCCCGCGCGCCCCGGCGTGCGCGCCCCCAGGATGGGAGCATGGCGAACCCCTCCCGGCCGCGTGCCGCCGCGCTGACCGCCACCGCCGTGCTGGTGTGCTCCCTGCTGGCGGGGTGTGGCGGCGGCTCCGAGCACGGGGACCTGACGGAGCAGAAGCTGGACTGGAAGGACTGCCCGGCCCCGTCGGAGGCGGAGGGCGGGGGTGACTCCCCGTCCCCACTGCCGGGCGGCGGCCAGTGGCAGTGCGCCACCATGAAAGCCCCGCTGGACTGGAGCAGACCCAAGGGCGACACCATCGACCTCGCTCTGATCCGCGCCAGGTCCGACGGCGGCGCGGACCGGCGGATCGGCTCGCTCGTCTTCAACTTCGGCGGGCCGGGCGGCAGCGGTGTCAGCACGCTGCCGGCCTTCGGCGAGGACTATGCCGCCCTGCGCACCCGTTACGACCTGGTCAGCTTCGACCCGCGCGGCGTCGGCCGGAGCGCGCCGGTGAAGTGCGAGAGCGACTCCCAGCTCGACGCCTACTTCCAGCAGGACGCCACTCCCGACGACAGCGCCGAGCGCGCCCAGTTGCTGAAGCGCACCAAGGACTTCAACACGGCCTGCGAGAAGCACTCCAAGGAGATCCTGCCGCACGTGCGCACGACGGACGCGGCCCGTGACATGGATCTGATGCGCCAGGTGCTCGGCGACGACAAGCTGCACTACTTCGGCATCTCCTACGGCACCGAACTGGGCGGTGTGTACGCGCACTTGTTCCCCCAGCACGTCGGCCGGCTGGTGCTGGACGCCGTCGTCGACCCGACACAGGACCCCGAGCAGAGCGCGCTGGGCCAGGCCAAGGGCTTCCAGCTCGCGCTCGACAACTTCGCCGAGGACTGCACCTCCAAGGCCACCGACTGCCCGCTCGGCGCGACCCCGGAAGACGTGAAGAACCGTATCGCCAAGCTGCTGAAGGACTTGGAGAAGAAGCCGATCCCGGGCATCTTCCCGCGCGAGCTGACCCAGACCGCGGCGACCAACGGCATCGCCCAGTCCCTGTATTCCAAGGACTTCTGGGAGTACCTCACCGAGGGCCTGCAACAGGCGTACGACGGCGACGGCAAGATCCTCATGCTGCTGTCCGACTCGATGAACGGCCGGGACCAGAACGGCGAGTACAGCAACATCACCGCGGCCAACATCGCCATCAACTGCTCCGACGAGAAGCAGCGGTACACCACGGACGACGTCCAGCGGAAGCTGCCCGACTTCCGGGCCGCTTCCCCGCTGTTCGGGGACTACCTGGCCTGGGGCATGGTCAGCTGCACCGACTGGGCCGTGCCCGGCGCCGCCGACCACCCCGACGTCAGCGCGCCAGGTGCGGCGCCCATCCTCGTCGTCGGCAACACCGGCGACCCGGCCACACCGTACGAGGGCGCGAAGAAGATGGTGGACGCGCTGGGCAAGGGCGTCGCCGTCGAGCTGACGTACAAGGGTCAGGGGCACGGGGCCTACGACAGCAAGAACAAGTGCGTGCAGGGCGCGGTGAACGGCTATCTGCTCGACGGGAAGGTCCCCAAAGCCGGCACGGTCTGCTCGTAGAATCTCACGGGCGCACTGAAACAGCAGGTCAGAGCGTTATCCACAGGCCGTCACAGGCTCGGGGCGATCCGCCTACCATGGCGTCAACGCCCGCCGCGGCACGAAGCGGAGGGCCTGTGACGGGGGGTGCGCGATGCCGCGATTCCTTCGGTGGACGGCCGCCGCGGTCGCCGTGCTGCTGACGGCCGGGTGCGGTGGTTCGCCGGGCGGGGGCGGGAACCGTGACGAGGGCAAGGGGACGGGAGCGACGGCCGCGCCGGCGCCGTCGCCCGCAGGGAAGCTGCCGTCCTCGCTCACCGCCCAACGGCTCGACTGGCGCCGCTGTCCGGCCACCGGTGGGTCACCGGCGCCGGGTGACGCCTGGCGGTGCGCGACGCTCAAGGTGCCACTGGACTGGTCGAAGCCCGGGGGGACGACGATCGGGCTCGCCCTGATCCGCGCGCGGGCGACCGGGTCCGACCGCATCGGCTCGCTGCTGTTCAACTTCGGCGGCCCCGGCGGCTCGGGGGTGTCGACGATGCCGTACTACGACGCCACGGTCGCCTCGTTGCGCGAGCACTACGACGTGGTGAGCTGGGATCCTCGCGGGGTCGGCGCCAGCGAGGGCGTCCGGTGCCGCGGTGACCGGGACATCGCGGCCGCCGAGAAGATCGACGCGACCCCGGACACACCGGCCGAGGAGAAGGCGTACCTCCGGGACGCCGTCGCCTTCGGCCGGGGCTGCCAGAAGTCCGCCGGGAAGCTGATGGCGCATGTGTCGACGACCGACACGGCACGCGACATGGACCTGATGCGCCAGGTCCTGGGCGACCCGGCCATGCACTACTTCGGCATCTCGTACGGCACGGAGCTCGGCGGGGTCTACGCGCACCTGTTCCCGAAGAAGGTCGGCCGGATGGTGCTGGACGCGGTCGTCGACCCCACCGCGGACACCGTGGGCCACGCGGAGAACCAGACCCGGGGCTTCCAGCGGGCGCTCGACGACTATCTCAAGTCCACTGGCCAGTCCCCGCGGCAGGGCTCGCGGAAGATCGCGGACCTGCTGACCCGGCTCGACGCGAAGCCGCTGCCGACCGCTTCCGGCAGGCCGCTGACCCAGACGTCGGCCACCACCGGCATCGCCCTGGCGATGTACAGCAAGGCGAGCTGGCCGACGCTGACCGGCGCTCTGAGGTCCGCGGAACGGGGCGACGGCTCGGGGCTGCTGGCGCTGGCCGACCGGTACGACGAGCGGGACGCCTCGGGGCACTACGGCACGACGAGCCATGCGCAACGGGTCATATCGTGCCTGGACGACAGGCAGCGGCCCACTCCGGAACGGACGAGGAAGCTGCTGCCCCGGTTCGAGCGGATCTCACCGGTGTTCGGGGACTTCCTGGGCTGGGACATGGCCGGCTGGTGCCACGACTGGCCGGTGCCGGGCCAGTTCGACACCCCGCAGGCCAGCGCCCCGGGAGCGGCACCGATCCTGCTCGTCGGCAACACCGGCGACCCGGCGACCCCGTACGAGGGCGCCCGCAGAATGGCCGACGAACTGGGCAAGGGTGTCGGGGTCGAACTGACCTGGAAGGGCGAGGGACACGGGGTCTACGGCAACGGCAGCGACTGCGTCGACTCGACGGTGAACGCCTACCTGGTGCACGGCTCGGTGCCGAAGGAGGGCACGGTCTGCTCATGACGACGGCGGGGGCTCCGCGCACCGTCGGTGCACGGAACCCCCGCCGTTCGGACCACCGGTGGGGCCGGGTAACCGGCTCAGTAGACCGGCTTGTCCGGCTCGATCTGGTTGACCCAGCCGATCACGCCGCCGCCGACGTGGACCGCGTCCGCGAAGCCCGCGGACTTCAGGACGGCGAGGACTTCCGCACTTCGGACACCCGTCTTGCAATGCAGGACGATCTTCTTGTCCTGCGGCAGGCTCTCCAGGGCGGAGCCCATCAGGAACTCGTTCTTCGGGATCAGCTTGGCGCCCGGGATGGAGACGATCTCGTACTCGTTCGGCTCGCGGACGTCGATGATCTCGATGTTCTCGCCGTCGTCGATCCACTCCTTGAGCTGCTTGGGAGTGATCGTCGCGTCGGCCGCCGCCGCCTGGGCCTCCTCGGAGACGACGCCGCAGAAGGCCTCGTAGTCGATGAGCTCGGTGACGGTCGGGTTGTCGCCGCAGACCGCGCAGTTGGGGTCCTTGCGGACCTTGACCTGGCGGTACTGCATCTCCAGGGCGTCGTAGATCATCAGCCGGCCGACCAGCGGCTCGCCGATGCCCGCGAGGAGCTTGATGGCCTCGTTGACCTGGATGGAGCCGATGGACGCGCAGAGCACGCCCAGCACGCCGCCCTCGGCGCAGGAGGGGACCATGCCCGGGGGCGGGGGCTCCGGGTAGAGGCAGCGGTAGCAGGGGCCGTGCTCGGACCAGAACACCGAGGCCTGGCCGTCGAAGCGGTAGATCGAACCCCACACGTACGGCTTGTTCAGCAGCACACAGGCGTCGTTGACCAGGTAGCGGGTCGCGAAGTTGTCCGTGCCGTCGACGATGAGGTCGTACTGGCTGAAGATGTCCATCACGTTGTCGGCCTCGAGCCGCACCTCGTGGAGGACCACGTTCACCAGCGGGTTGATGCCCCTGACGGTGTCCCGCGCGGACTCGGCCTTGGAGCGGCCGATGTCGGACTGGCTGTGGATGACCTGACGCTGCAGGTTCGACTCGTCGACCTCGTCGAAGTCCACGATGCCGAGCGTGCCCACGCCCGCCGCGGCCATGTACATCAGCCCCGGCGAGCCCAGGCCACCGGCGCCCACAAAGAGCACCTTGGCGTTCTTCAGCCGCTTCTGCCCGTCCATCCCGACGTCGGGGATGATCAGGTGGCGGGAGTACCGGCGGACCTCGTCTACGGTGAGCTCAGAAGCTGGCTCGACCAGGGGTGGCAGCGACACGGGGACTCCGTTGGTCGGTCAATCACTACGGTTGTTCTCCCCGTAACACTGCCACGGCCATCTTCATTCCGAGACACCTGTTCCGATACGCGAGACGATTTCGTCCCAGTAGCCGGGCATGGTCTCCCACGGGTCCACGCGCCCGCCGCGATCGGTGTGGTCGGTGAGGTAGATCGTGGCGGCGCCCTGCCAGCGCGCGATGCGCAGTGCCTCGTCCAGGTGGCCCAGCGGCACACCGTGCACGAAGTGGCAGAAGCGGTCCGGCGGATAGTCCGCGGTCCATTCGGCGACCTGCGACCAGCGGTAGGCGGACCAGGGACCGGAGAAGGTCACCAACTGCTCGGCGCTCTCGGCGAAGCCCGGGTGCGGGTGGGTGCCGTGGCCGAGGACGATGTGAGCGTCCTCACGCAGCGCCCGCAGGCAGGCGACGGTGCGGCGCACCTCGGGGAGCGCGGTCCGCTCGGCGGGACAGTGGTCGATCAGGAAGCCGTCGACCTGGTACCAGTCGAGGTAGCGATGGGCGTCGGGAAGCAGGTCCGGAAGGGTACTGCCCCGGACGCCGCGCCCCCGGCCCCCGGTGTACCCGCTGCCGTACCCGCCGTAGCGGCCGCCAGGACCGCTGCCGGGGTCGGCGTCCAAGTGGCCGAGGACGCGGACGCCGGCGTTGCGCAGCCGGCCCGCCGCCTCCAGGCAGTGCGGGTCGGGACGGGTGCCGGGCCCGGCGGCGACGTTGAGCACCACCCAGTCCACGGGCGCGCCGGGGCGGGCGAGTTCGGCCCACTGGGCGGGGGCGACGAGGGGGTGGGCGTAGCCGGGGACGCCGAGAGCGGTGCGTACGCCGGTGCCGGTGGTGCCTGTCGTGGTGCTGGTCAGATGCGGCATGCCGCCTCCATCCAGATGTCTGCCAGGGATTCTTCGAGGTTGATCCGGGGCCGCCAGCCGAGCCGGTCGCGGGCGGTACGGACGTCGGCCTGCTGCCAGCTGCCGCAGCCGTCGGGATACGGGTACGCGACCGGTGACGCGTGGTCGGAGTCGGGGCGCGGGTGGCCGATGGCTGCGCGCAGGGGTCCGGGCGGGGCGTCGAGTTCGTGCAGCGCGCCGCCGTATCCGGCGACGCGGGCGAGGACGGCGGCCGCGTCGCGCAGCCGGACGGCGCGGCCGGAGCCGATGTTGATGACGCCCTGCGCGGCCGAGAGCGAGGCGGCGTGCACGGCGCGGGCGACGTCACGGACGTCGACGAAGTCCCGCTGGACACCGAGGCCGCCGAGCTTCAGCTCGCCGTCGCCGGACTGCATGGCGCGGCGCATGGCCTCGGCGAGCCGGCCGAGCGGTGACCCGGCCGGGGTGCCCGGTCCGGCGGGTGAGAACACGCGGAGCACGACGGCGTCCAGGCCGGAGCCGAGGACCAGTTCGGTCGCGGCAAGCTTGCTGACGCCGTACGGGCCGCCGGGCCGGGGGACTGCGTCCTCGGCCGTGGAGGAGCCGGGCTGGCTCGGCCCGTACTCGGCACTGCACCCGAGCTGCACCAGGCGGGCGCCGCAGCCGCTGCGCCGCAGCGCCTCGCAGACGGTGGCCACAGCGACCGTGTTGTGCCGGGTCAGGTCGCGGGCACCGCCCCGGGTGGCTCCGGCGCAGTTGACGACGACCCCGGGGTGGACCGCGTCGAGGAAGCGGGTGAGCGCGCCGGGGCTGCCGGTGGCGAGGTCGAAGCGGACGTCGGCGTCGTCGCCCCGGCCGAGCGCGGTGAGCTGGACGGCGGGGTCGGCGAGCAGACGGTCGGCCACGAAGCGGCCGAGGTATCCGTTGGCTCCGATCAGCAGGACCCTCATCGGGCGGCTCCCGGAGTGTGCGTTCCGGCTGTTCCGGAGCTGGTGGACGCTCCGGGTCGGGAGGTGGTCATCTGGTCTTCTCCTTCGCGGGGATGGTGGGGTCGCCTCCGGCGTGCCGGGCGCCTGCGGCCGGATGGGGTGCCGCCACGCGGTTGCGGTGGTCGGCGGTCTGAGTGCCGTCAGGGGACGGGCGGGTGACGGTGGTCTGCGCGGCACCCCGGGCCGGGCGGGTGACGGAGGTCTCGCTGCCGCCGCTCGTCGGTCCGGTAGTGAGGGTCGGCGCGGTCCCGGTGCCGTCGTGCGCCGGGCGGGTGGTGGAGGACCGGCGCCGGGGCGGGGGCGGGGGCGTCACTCGGGGGCTCCCGTCGGTGCGTGGGCCGAGGCTCGGGTGAGGGTGCGGGTCGCGTGGAGCATCAGGGCCAACGCGGCGGTGCCGCAGGCGAGTGCCGGGACGCTGCCGGGCCCCCACGTGTCCACGAGGGTGTCGACGGGGGTGGCCAGGAAGCCGCAGCCCGGCAGCCGGCCGGCCAGGGCCAGGGCGGGGGCCGCCGCCTCGGTCATCGCCGCCGCGAAGAGGGCGAGTGCGGGAGCGTGCCGACGGCGGTGCACGGTGAGGAGGCGGGCGAGCAGCAGGAGGGCACCGAGGGTGAGGGTCTGCGGGTAGGCCGCCGACTCGTGCAGCAGGCCGCCGCACAGGGCGAGCAGGGCCGCGAGGGCGCCGAGGAACAGGACGAAGGCGCCCCACAGCAGGGGTTGCGCGGCGGCCCTGAACTCGTCCAGGCCGCGGCTGCGGGCGAGCCTGCGGCGGGCACCCGCGGTGAGCAGGTGCGCGCACCAGGCCGCCGGGGCACAGGCCAGCAGGAGCGCCAGGGCGGGTGCGGTGGCGAGGGGCCACGGGTCGTCCGCCGCGCCGGTCGGCAGGCTGTCGGGGCCGCCTTCGACGACGGAGCGCAGGAGTCCGTCGCCGAGGACGGCGTAGCCGAGGAGCCAGAGGGCGCACGCCCGTGTGCCGGCCGCGGCGCGCCTCGCACGCGTGCCCAGGGGCGCTCTCAGGGGGCCGCGACGCAGGGCCGCGCGGATCGCGAGGGCCACCATGAGCAGTCCGCCCACGACCAGCAGCGGGCGAACCCGGCCATGGGTGAGGTGCAGCCCCACCACGACGGCCGTGCCGAGGGCGCCCGGCAGGAGGCTGAGCAGTACCCAGTCCGCGCGGACGCGGGGCGTGGGTAGGGGCTCGGTGGCCGGGGCGGGTTCGCCGTCGCGGGGCACGCGCGCGTACAGCTCCTCCGCGAGGGAGAAGACGTCCCGGTGCCGGAACCGGGCGGCGGTGCGATCGGTGACGCCGTGCGCCTCCAGACCGGCGGCGATCTCCAGCGGGTCGACCGCGCGCTCGCACAGGTCCCGGTGCCGGTGCAGCAGGGCTTTGACGGGGTCGGCGGGACCGCGGCGAGGGGTGGCCGTACGGCTCGCGGCGTCCACCGCCATGCGGGACGGGGCTTCCTGCGCCGATGCCGCGAAAGAGGGAGAGGAAGAGGGAGAGGTGGAGGGACCGGTGGGAGCGACCGGGTCGAGGCTCTCCCGCGAGAAACCGTCCAGCCATTGAGCCGACCGCGCGTCCCACGCCTCCGCGCCGCTCGGCGCCGCGGGCAGGTCCGCGCGGGCCGGCTCGTTCGCGCTCGGGCCGGCGCCTCTCTCGGATCCGCCTCGGGTGGTGTCCGCCCCGCCAGGGGCGCTCCCGCCGGTGCTCATCGGGCCCCCTCGGTCGCCGCCAGGGTGGGGGTGCTCACGGGAGTGGTGGCGGCCCAGCCCGGGGTGGTGGGGTCGGTCCAGTGGCCGGGGACGTGGGCCTCGGGCGGGGTGGCGAACGGCAGGGGCTCACCGGTCTCGCCGAGCACGACCCGGTGCACCGGGCAGTGCGAGACGATCTCCAGGTAAATGCCGTGAAATGCCGCGATGTTCTGCTCGACGGTGAACAGTTCGAGAGCCCGGGCCCGGGCCGCGGCGCCCAGGCGCTCACGGCGCTCGGGGTCCAGCAGCAGTGCCCCGCACGCCTCGGCGAGCGCGCGCGGATTGCGCGGGGGCACGACGAGCCCCGTCCCGCCGATGACCTCCACCACCGCCCCGGCGTCCGTGGACACCGTGGCACGGCCGCAGAACATGGCTTCGACGAGGCTGATCGGGAAGCCCTCGACGACGCTGGACAGAACGACGACCGCGCCGGAGGCGTACGCGTCGGCCGGGGTCGGGGCCTCGGGACCGCCGATCTCCTCGAAGGAGACGGGGTTGTCCCCGACGGCGTGCACGCCCTCCGCCTCGTCCGGGAAGAGTTGCGCCGCCAGCGCCCGGCAGTGGCCCAGGTAGGCCTCGCCCTCCGGCCCCGCCGAGGCTCCTACGATGCGCAGGCGGGCCTTGGGCCGCTCCTTGCGGATCTCGGTGAAGGCGTGCAGGAGGGACACCAGGTCCTTGGCCGGTTCCACTCGCCCGACCCAGACCAGGGTGTCCGGGTCGGCCCGGTCGGGTGCCTCGCCGACCTCGGCGAAGGGTTCGGCGTCCATGCCGGAGTAGACCGTGCGGATCTTGGCGCGGTCGGCGCCGCAGCGCTCCTGCCAGCGCCGCGCGTGCGCGTTGCCGGGGGTGATGACGGCGGCCCGGCGGTAGGTCTCGGCGGCCAGCCGACCGTGGAAGGCGGCGAGCAGGGCGCGCACGGCGGGGGCGGCGGCGTCGGGGCCGGAGGCGTCGGGACCGAGGCCCAGGTAGTGCGAGCGGAGCCGCACGCCGTACTCGGTGACCAGCAGTGGTACGTCGGAGAAGTGCAGGGCCAGCAGTCCGGGCAGGGCGGCGGGGCCGCCGGCCGTGGCGTGACAGAGGTCCGCCGCGCCGAGGCCGTCGTCGCCGTACCAGTCGAGGGAGAGGGGGCGCAGGGCGCGTTCGAGGTGGGCGGCGACGGTGAGCAGGTCGGGCACCCGCGCCTCGCGCGCCGTGCGCGGCGCGCCGGGGGCGCGGCAGGCGCGCTCCAGGGTGCGCACGGCGGTGTCGGAGCGGAGCGCCGCCACCAGTCCGCCTTCGTCGCGGGCGAGTTCGGCGAGGCCGTACAGCGCACTGCCGAAACGGTCCGCCAGGTGAGAGCACGGGGCAGCGGAGTCGTCGGCGCCGTCCGGTTCGGGGGCGGGCGCGGCGTCGGTGCCCAGCGCCGCGACCAGTTCGCCGTAGCACTCGGTGAACCTGCGGCGCGCGCGCCTGCCGTACACGACCCCGTCGTCCTCGGCCGTCCACAGCGGGGCCGTCCGCACCCGGCTGACCTGTGGTGGGAGCGGGACCCAGCCCTCTTCTTCCTGCTGCCGACCGAGGCTGAGCGCATGGACGTCGAACTCGTGCTGCCCGAGCCCGCGCACGAGCCGGTCGCACCAGAGCCTGGCGTCACCGCTCACATACGGATAGCCACCTTCCGTAAGCAGTCCGATGCGCACGTGTGCACCCCCGATCTCCCGTGAGTCTTCAGCCGCCGTTGACCCCGGCGGCTCGCAGCGGGACGAACGTATGCGGACAAGGCGGTGGCGCGACGGACGGTTGTCCATCGCGCCACCAAAAGGGGTGAACGGTCGTAACTTTCGCGTGCGCGCCGCGTTCCGGCGCGCTAGGGAATCACAGGGTGATCGGTCGGCCGCGAAACGTTACTGCTGAGGGGTTCGGTGACCGGCGGCTCAGCCCTTCGGGTAGGGCCAGGGGTTGGCCAGGCAGTGGATGCCGTCGTGGTCGAGGAACTTCGTCTGCTGCTGCATGACGGGGGCGAGTTCGCCGTTCTTGCGGCAGAGCTCGTGGTTGTGGCCGAGACGGTGGCCGACCTCGTGGTTGATGAGCATCTGCCGGTAGGCGTAGATCTTGTCGCCGTACGTCGCGCTGCCCTGGGCCCACCGGTAGGCGTTGATCATCACGCGCCGGGTGGCGGCCGAGTCGCAGGAGACGTTCTCCTCGGCGGTGTCCAGGCCGGACTTGGCGCACCAGGTGGCGGTCGTGCCGGGGCTGGCGAGCGTGATGACGAAGTCGGCCTTGCCGGAGGAGACGCGCTCGAAGGTGCGGGCACCGTCGTGCGACCAACTGCGGTTGTCGTTCAGCGTCTTCTGGACGGCCTCGGCGAACAGCGCGCCGTCCAGGCCGAGTCCGTGCTCGATGTCCACCCGGTACGTGTACTTCTGGCCCTTGCCGGGCGCCTTGTCGGTGCCGGGGACGGTGTCGAACGTGCCCGGGCCCTTCAGCTTCACGTCGAGCGGGTACTTCTTGTTCATCTTCTGCTCGTACGTCAGCGGCACCGGGGAGGGGGTCGCCCGGCCGTCGCCGCGGGAGGCGGGGTCGTGGGTGTCGCGCCCCTGGTCCGTGGCGGACTGGGACCGCACGGCGCCGCCCTCATGCCCGTCGGCGACCTGACCGGCGACGACGACCGCGAGCACGGTGGTGACGGCCGCGGCCGCGATGCCGGTGAACGCCTTGCCCTTGCCGCCGCCCTTCCGCGGTGCGGGGACACCGCTCGGGGGCGCGTCGGCGTCCCCGTCACCGCCGCCTGCCGCGGAGGGGTCGAGCACGGGCGCGTACGGCTCCCGCGCCCGCTCGGACTCGGTGCGGCCCGGTGTCCCGGCGTGGGGTGCGAAGACGTCGACGTCCTCCTCGCCGAAAGCGTCGAGGTAGTCCTGCCGAGGCTCGCGCGCGACCGAACCGGGTGCACCGGGGCCACCCGGACCGGCCGGCCGACCCTGCCGTTGCCGGGGAAAGGCGCTACCGGCCGCGTGCGGTGCCAGGCCCGGACCGGCTCCCGGCGCACCACCGGACGGCCCGAACTCGCCCCATCCGCCCCCGCCTTCCCACTGCTCGGGATGACCACCCCGCACCTGCGGCCCGCCGTGCGGCACACCGTCCCCGGACACCCGCGGCACACCCCTCGCGGGGGTGCCGCCGGGGAAGCGCGGAACACCATGGACCGGCGTCCCGTCAGGCAGCCTTGGTACGCCACGGACCGGCGTCCCGTCGGGGTGGCGCGGCATGTTCCCAGTGCCGTATCGCGGGTCAGGGCCCACCGGGCGGGCGGGGGCGGCCCCGTCGGCCGGGCGCGGTGGCGTCCCGCCCTCCGCTGCCCGGCGCTGACCGGGCAGCCCCGGCGTCCTGGGCGATCCCGCGGCAGCTTCGGGGCTCGGGCCCGTGCCCGGCTCCGCGCCGTGTCCGCCCCTGCGGCGGGCTGTCTCCGCCGCGTCGTCCTTCGGGGCCGGTCCGCGTCGGCTGTGGCGTCCCACCTCGGCTTTCAGCTCCCTGTGTCCATGGAAGTGACATCGTCTCCGGCGGCCGCGACAGGGCCCTCCGCTCTCGACTCGTCCAACTCCCCGACCCCTCTCAGGAGTTCCCGGAAGGCGCCGGCCACCACCTCCGGGTACTCCATCATGGCCACGTGGCCGGCGTCCGGCAGGGACAGCAGGCGGGAGTCACGGAAGGAACGGGCGGCCTTCTGCGCCATGCGGTGGCCGACGAGTTGGTCGCGGCCGCCGTAGATCAGGAGGGTCGGGGCGAGGACGCGCTCGGCCTGACGCCACAGCCCCTGCTGCCCTCCGAGGGTGTAGGCGTTGACCAGCCCGCGCGCGGAGCGGGCCATCGCGTCCCAGAAGTACGGCAGGCTCAGTCGCCGCTCCAGTTCCTCGACCGCGTTCTGGAACGCCTCGGGCGACACACGCGCGGGATCGCCGTAGCAGAGCGCCATGACGCCGCGGACCCGCTGTTCGGCCGTCCACTCCCTGGTGATCCGGGTGAACAGCGCGGCCACCCCGGGTACACCCAGCAGGGCTGTCGGCACGGCGGTCCGCTGCACCCGCAGCTCCGGCAGGGCGGGCGAGACGAGGGTCAGGGTCCGGACGAGGTCCGGGCGTACGGCGGCCACGCGCGTTACGACCGCGCCGCCGAGGGAGTTGCCGAACAGGTGGACCGGGCCGCGCCCGGCGACGTCGAGGAAACGGATGCACGCGCGCGCGTGGGCGGTGACGGAGTAGTTGCCGTCGTCCGGCGGCGGCGAGTCACCGAAGCCGGGCAGGTCGACCGCCTCGCCGTCGACGACGCCGGCCAGCTCCGCCATCAGCGCCGACCAGTTCTGCGAGGAGCCGCCCAGCCCGTGGACGTACAGAGCGGGTGGCAGACCCTCGCGCGCGGGGGGCCGCGAACGGACCGACAGGGTCGCCCCCGGCAGCCGCACCGACCTCAGCCGCTCGCCCTCCCCGACACTGACGGGTGCCACCTTCGGGAGGACACTCGCGGCCGGTAGGGACGGCGACTCGGTCGAAGACATGCGGCAATGTTACGAGGTGATCACGTCGTGGTTCGTGTGTTCGCCGTCACAGCATCGCGGTCGGGATGCCGAGGCCGACCCCGGAAAGTCCCCGGGAGACAGGGCGGAAGCGGCCCGATCGGGACGGTCGATGACATGGCGTCGCGATCAGGTGTCTCCTACGCTCGTAGAAAGGGCACCCGCATGTGGCCCCTGCGTGTTCCGGGGACGTTCGTAGGAAGGGAGCCCACCATGGCCTATGACCCCACCGAGCCCGGCACCATCGATGACCTGGCACGGGACGACAGCCCGGAGATCGACGTCGAGGCCGCCGAGGGGGACGCCGTCGAGCAGCACGCGGACCTCGCCGCGGAGCGCGACGACCCTCTGACGGGAGTCGACCAGGACCGCGCGAACGAGGCCGATCTCGCCGAGCAGGCGCGCGTGGTCCGGCTCGACGAGGACGACTACCGCTGACCTCCGGCGACGCACTCCGACCGGGTCGGGACGCTTCGCGGCTTTCGTCGCCGTCCGGTACGTGAAATTCTGCGCTCTCACCGCGCACACCACGGTTACCGAAAAGTACGATGGGTCGCGCGGCCGACACCGCATGTGGACGACTTTGGGAGGCGGCGTGACAGCCATCGAGCAAACTGAGGCGGCACGCCCGCGCGGCACCCGTCTGCCGCGCCGAGCTCGACGGAACCAGCTGCTGGGCGCCGCCCAGGAGGTCTTCGTCGCGCAGGGCTATCACGCGGCGGCGATGGACGACATCGCCGAGCGGGCCGGCGTCAGCAAGCCGGTGCTCTACCAGCACTTCCCCGGCAAGCTCGACCTCTACCTCGCCCTGCTGGACCAGCACTGCGAGGCGTTGATCCAGGCCGTGCGCGGCGCGCTCGCCTCGACGACGGACAACAAGCAGCGCGTGCGGGCGACCATGGACGCGTACTTCGCGTACGTGGAGGACGAGGGCGGCGCCTTCCGTCTGGTGTTCGAGTCGGACCTCACGAACGAGCCCGCGGTGCGCGAGCGCGTCGACAAGGTCACCAACGAGTGCGCCGAGGCGATCTGCGACGTCATCGCCGAGGACACAGGCCTCGCCCGCCCGGAGTCGATGCTGCTCGCCTCCGGCCTCGGCGGGCTCGCCCAGGTGGTGGCGCGCGCCTGGCTGCACAGCGACCGCACCGTGCCGCGCGACCAGGCGGCCCAGCTGCTGGCCTCGCTCGCCTGGAGGGGCATCGCCGGGTTCCCCCTGCACGGCACCGAGCACCACTGACGCCGGGCGGTTCCCGCGGGGACGCGGCGCCGTTCCGGCGTCGTCGCGGAAATGTTCCCGCGGGCTGTTCGCTGTTGGCGTTCCCGCCGAGCAGCGTGTACGTCCCCTCACCGGGCTAATGTGTGCTGCGTACGGCGCGGAAGATCGCGCACATCACTGACCGTCGGAGGGACATAGCCGTGGAGGTCAAGATCGGCGTGCAGCACGCGCCCCGCGAGATCGTTCTGGAGAGCGGTCAGAGCGTCGAGGACGTCGAGCGGGTGGTGGCCGACGCGCTGGCCGGGAAGTCGACGCTGCTGAGCCTTGAGGACGAGAAGGGCCGCAAGGTCCTGGTCCCGGCCGACCGCCTGGCGTACGTGGAGATCGGCGAGCCGACGGTCCGCAAGGTGGGCTTCGGAGCGCTGTAGTCCTCATACAGCGACGAAGGGCCCGGCGGCACTGTGCCGCCGGGCCCTTTTCCTCGTACACGCCGTCGTGCACGCGTGCGTCGTACACACAGACGGCGCACACTTCCCTCACAGCCGATGATTGCAATGCGCAGGTCACGGGTATGACGGGCTACGACCGTGAAGCGCGGGCCGGCCGTGGGAGGGACCTCGACATGATCCTGGAAGTGCTCGGATCCGCCGTGCTGGGTCTGGTCCTGGCGTTCGCGGCGACCAGGCGCCTCGCGCACCGGCTGCCCGCCCAGCCGCTGGTGTACGCGACGGCCGTCGCCGGCGCCCTCTTCGGCGACTTCGTCACCCACAGCGCCCTAGGCCCCGGCACCGTCCTGCTGAGCCTCCTGGGCGCGGCGATCGTCTCGGCGTCCTCCCTGTCCCTCCTGCTCCGCCCGTCACACCACCTGCACCGCAGATCAGCACCGGCGTGACCAGGAGCGCGGAGCGCCCCGCAAGGGGCGCGGGACTGTGTCTGATGTGCGGCGCCGCCGCGTGGGCGCGACCAGCCACAACGCACCCGCAGCCGCGCAGGCAACCGGGCCCACCCCGCGGGAGCGCTACGCGGCCAAGCCGAGCGCGGCCATCCGCTTGGTGTGCGCCTCAGTGATCCGCGAGAACATCCTGCCGACCTCGGCGAGATCGAACCCGTCGGCCACCCCGCCCACCAGCATCGTGGAAAGCGCGTCCCGGTCGGCGACCACCCGCTGGGACTGCGACAGCGCCTCCCCCATCAGCCGTCGCGCCCACAGCGCCAGCCGGCCGCCCACGCGCGGCTCGGCCTCGATGGCGGCCCGCACCTTCTCGACGGCGAACTCGGCGTGCCCCGTGTCGTCCAGGACGGCCAGAACCAGTTCCCGGGTGTCGCTGTCGAGGCGGGCGGCGACCTCCCGGTAGAAGTCGCTCGCGATCGAGTCGCCGACGTAGGCCTTGACCAGGCCCTCCAGCCAGTCCGAGGGCGCCGTCTGCCGGTGGAAGCCGTCGAGGGCGGCGACGAACGGGTCCATCGCGGCGGTCGGCTCCTCGCCGATCTCGGTCAGCCGGTCCCGCAGCCGCTCGAAGTGGTGGAACTCGGCCGAGGCCATCTTGGCCAGCTCCGCCTTGTCCGCCAGGGTCGGCGCCAGCTTGGCGTCCTCGGCGAGCCGCTCGAACGCCGCCAGCTCTCCGTACGCGAGGGCGCCGAGCAGGTCCACGACGGCCGCGCGGTACTGCGGGTCGGCGGCGGCCTGCGCCCAGTCCTGGGCGGCGACACCGGTGTGCCGGCCGGGTGCGGCGGACCCGCTCTCAGGCTTGGCGGGCGCGTTCTCAGGCTTGTCAGAGCTAGTCATGAGGCGCACAATAGCCCGCTCCCCGCGTGCGGGAGGCGGCCGGCCGAGCGGTGTGACGGCGACTACGTGACCAATTCGGCCATCGCATGTGCGCGATTCCGGGGTATGGTGGTAATGCGCCTGCAGAGTGGGTCGACGTATCTCGACGTCCTCGACAGGCCGCACGTATGAGGATGCCCGGTCGGTGGCCCGATCGGCTCCGACCCGACAGCCCTCCCGGCCGTACGGCACAGATGCGTACGACAAGGAGAGGGACACCCTCAGCGGTGAGAGCGCTGAGCCTGTCCGGTGGACAGGCTCTAAGAGCGTCGGCAGAGGTCCCGTGCTTTACGGCAGGCCCGAGTGGTTGGCCCGTATGGCAGCCGACGTCCCCGGCACGGTCCGTCAAAGACCCCCGCGCTCGCCTCGCGCCGCGCCACACAGAAGAGGCAGCATCCTGACTACGACGTTCCGAGACCTTGGGATCCTTCCCGAGACGGCCGAGGCCCTGGAGGCCGTCGGCATCATCACCCCCTTCCCCATCCAGGAGATGACGCTCCCGGTCGCCCTCTCGGGCACGGACGTCATCGGCCAGGCCAAGACCGGCACCGGCAAGACGCTGGGCTTCGGCCTCCCGCTCCTGGAGCGCGTCACCGTCCCCGCCGACGTCGAGGCCGGCCGCGCCGCCCCCGAGGCGGTCACCGACACCCCGCAGGCGCTCGTCGTGGTCCCCACGCGCGAGCTGTGCCAGCAGGTCACCAACGACCTGCTGACCGCGGGCAAGGTGCGCAACGTGCGCGTCACCGCGATCTACGGCGGCCGGGCCTACGAGCCCCAGGTGGAGGCCCTGAAGAAGGGCGTCGACGTGGTCGTCGGCACCCCCGGCCGGCTGATCGACCTCGCGGGCCAGAAGAAGCTCAACCTGAGCCACGTCAAGTGCCTGGTCCTCGACGAAGCCGACGAGATGCTCGACCTGGGCTTCCTGCCCGACGTCGAGAAGATCATCAACCTGCTGCCGACTCGCCGCCAGACCATGCTGTTCTCGGCGACCATGCCGGGCGCGGTCATCGGCCTCGCCCGCCGCTACATGTCGCAGCCGACGCACATCCGCGCCACCTCGCCCGACGGCGAGGGCGTGACGCTCGCGAACATCAAGCAGTTCGTCTACCGCGCGCACAACATGGACAAGCCGGAGATGGTCGCGCGCATACTGCAGGCCGAGGGCCGCGGTCTGGCGATGATCTTCTGCCGGACCAAGCGCACGGCGGCCGATATCGCCGAGCAGTTGCAGCGCCGCGGCTTCGCCTCCGGCGCGGTCCACGGCGACCTCGGCCAGGGCGCGCGCGAGCAGGCCCTGCGGGCGTTCCGCAACGGCAAGGTCGACGTGCTCGTCTGCACCGACGTCGCCGCGCGCGGTATCGACGTCGAGGGTGTCACGCACGTCATCAACTACCAGACGCCCGAGGACGAGAAGACGTACCTGCACCGCACCGGCCGTACGGGCCGCGCGGGCGCCAAGGGCACGGCGATCACGTTCGTCGACTGGGACGACATCCCGCGCTGGCAGCTGATCAACAAGGCGCTGGAGCTGGACTTCAACGACCCGGCGGAGACGTACTCGAGCTCCCCGCACCTGTTCACCGACCTCGGCATCCCCGAGGGCACCAAGGGCACCCTGCCGCGCTCGGAGCGGACCCGCGCCGGGCTCGACGCGGAGGACCTGGAGGACCTGGGCGAGACCGGTGGCCGCGGTGGCCGCGGGCGCGGTGGCCGAGGCGACCGGGGCGGCCGCTCCGAGTCCGGCGGCCAGGAGCCGGAGCGTTCGGCCCGTACGCCGCGCCGGCGCCGCCGCACGCGCAACGGAGCCCCGGTGGACGCCGGTACGGCCCCTGCGGCTACGGCACCCACGGCGCCCGGCACCGAGCAGGGCTTGGTGGAGGAGCCCGGGGCGAACCGCACTCCGCGCCGCCGTCGCCGTACCCGCGGCGGAGCGAACCGGACGGAGCCGGTGACGACCGCGGCGACCGTGACCACTGAAGCCCCTTCGGAGGCCGCCGTGGAGACGGTGGCCACGGCCGAGGGCGCGGCCACGCCGGCCGCCTCCGAGAAGCCGCGCCGCCGCCGCACCCGCAAGTCCGCGGAGACCCTTCCGGTGTCCGAGGCGCCGGCGACCGACGCCCCCGCGGCCGAGGTCCCGGCGACGGACGCCCCGGTAGTGGCAGAAGCCCCCGTGGTGGAAGCCCTGGTGGCGGACCCGGCCCCGAAGGCCAAGCCGCGCCGCCGCACCCGCAAGTCGGCCGAGTCGGCCGCGGAGGCCACCGAGGCCACCGAGGCCACCGAGGCCGCCGAGGCTGCGGTCGCGACGGCCGAGGTCATGGAGGACGCTCCCCCGGCGACCAAGCCGCGCCGGACCCGCAAGAAGGCCGTCGCCGCCGCACCGGAGACGGTCGAGGCCGAGACCGAGGCCAAGCCGCGCCGCACGCGCAAGACGGCAGCCGCCGCGGAATCCGCCGTCGACACGGCCGAAGCGGAGACCGAGGTCAAGCCGCGCCGGACCCGCAAGAAGGCCGTCGCCGCCGCACCGGAGACGGTCGACGCGGAGGCCGAGGTCAAGCCGCGCCGCACGCGCAAGACGGCAGCCGCCGCCGAAACCGCCGTCGACACGGCCGAAGCGGAGACCGAGGTCAAGCCGCGCCGGACCCGCAAGAAGGCCGTCGCCGCCGCACCGGAGACGGTCGAGGCCGAGACCGAGGCCAAGCCGCGCCGCACGCGCAAGACGGCAGCCG
>NZ_JBEYVS010000011.1:0-134539 GCF_040644095.1 Streptomyces sp. NPDC047028 | reverse complement strand
CGAAGCGGAGACCGAGGTCAAGCCGCGCCGGACCCGCAAGAAGGCCGTCGCCGCCGCACCGGAGACGGTCGACGCGGAGGCCGAGGTCAAGCCGCGGCGCACGCGTAAGGCCGTGGCCAAGAAGGCGGTGGCCGAGGTGGTCGCTCCGGAGATTCCGGCGCAGGCCACGGAGGAGCCGGAGGTCAAGCCGAAGCGTCGTACGCGCAAGGCGGCCGAGCCGGTGGCCGAGGCGGTTGAGACCGCTGAGACCGCCGAGGTGAAGCCCCGCGTGCGCAGGACGCGGAAGGCAGCGGTGGCGACCGTAGAGGCCGCCCCCGAAGCCTGACCGGCGCTCACGCGCACCACAGCACGGCCCGGCGGCCCGGCCCACTTCGGTGGGCCGGGCCGTCGGCGTTCCCCGGCATTCCCGCGCGGCACCGGGTCGGGGCGGCCCCACCGCGAACACCCCTGTGCCGGGCGCCCGATAGCCTCTCCCCATGAGCAGGCCTGACACCTTTGATCCGCCGCCCGGCGCTCGTGCGTACTCCTTGCGGACCCGTCGGGGAGAGTTCGCCGTGGTCGACGCGCCCGTCGCGGACGGGGTCGAGGCCAGAGGCGTGGCTCTGCTGCTGCCGGGGTTCACCGGGAGCAAGGAGGACTTCAATCCGCTGCACCTGCCGCTCGCCGAGCGCGGGTACCGGACAGTCGCGGTGGACGGGCGGGGGCAGTTCGAGTCGGACGGACCCGAGAGCGACGAGTCGGCGTACGCGCAGGACGAGTTGGCGCGGGACGTGCTCGCGCAGGCGGAGGCACTCGAAGCGGCCGCTCCCCTGCATCTTCTGGGGCACTCCCTGGGCGGACAGATCTCCCGGGCGGCCGTGCTGCTCGACCACTCCCCCTTCCGGTCCCTCACCCTGATGGCGTCCGGCCCCGCGCACATCGCGCCGTCGCAGCAGCAGCGCGTGAAGCTGCTGCGGGACGCGCTCGCCGTGATGACGATGGCCGAGGTGTGGGACGCGATCCAGGCGATGGAGGCGCCCGAGGAGACGGCCACCGGCGGGCTCGACGGCGGTCTGGACAGCCGGGAGGACCTGCGGCGCCGCTGGCTGTCCACCAGGCCAGCCCAGCTCCTGGTCACGGGACGTCAGTTGTGCGCCGAGCCGGACCGGGTCGCCGAACTGGCGGGCGTGCCGCTGCCGTTCCACGTGCTGTCCGGCGCGCTGGACGACACCTGGCCGCTGACCCTGCTGGACGAGATGGCCGTACGGCTGAACGCGCGCCGGACGGTCATCGAGGGCGCCGAGCACTCGCCGAACACCGATCGGCCGCTGGCGACGGCCCGTGCCGTCGCCGATTTCTGGGACTCGGTCTGACGGAACGGAAGGAACGGGGCGCCGCGGACAGGGCCGAGCCGGGTCAGTACTGCGCCTGGAGGTGTTCCCAGAAGCCGTCGCGCAGGGCGCGACGCAGGTCCGCCTGGCCTCGCAGGGAGTACTGGAGCAGGCCCTCGGCCTCGACGAGGAGGTCCTGGTCGACAGGGCCGGGCAGGTAGGGGTGGCCGGGGAGCAGTTCGACCAGGGACTCGCGGCCCCGGGCGGCCAGCCACTTCGCGGCGATCTGGGCGCCGACGAAGCGGACGTCCTCGCGGGTGGGCCGGCTGCCGGTGACCTCGTAGGCGGCGGCCGTGCGGCGGGAGACGTACGGCTTGAAGAACTCCAGGTCGAAGGTGCGCTGGCTGTCGACCTCCCACAGCAGCGGCTCCGCCTGGTTGCGGCCCTCGGGTGCCTCGATGCCCCAGAGGTGGACTCGGGCGCCGTAGCCCTGGGCCGCCTCGACGGCCGAGACCAGGTCCTCGTCCCCGCCGAGCAGGGCCGCGTCACTGATCGCGCGGTGCCGGGCCAGTGACTCCAGGTCCGAGCGGATCAGGGAGTCGACGCCCTTCTGCTGGTTGTTGGCGTTGAGGTTGCCGAGACGGACCTTGACGTCGGGCAGCTCGGCGATGGACTGCTGCTCGGCGGTGTGGATACGGCGCCGGGCGCCGTCGTACCAGTAGACGCGCAGCAGCCGGCTGTCGGCGAAGATGGTGCGCGCCTTGTCGATGAGCGCGTCGATCAGGCCCTCGGCGTCGAGGTCGAAGGAACGGCGGTCCTCGGTGCCGGCGATCAGCCGGCCCGCCGCCGCGTAGAGGTATCCCGCGTCGACGAAGATCGCGTGGGTCGAGGGCGTCTTCGCCACTTCGGCGAGCATGCGGCTCAGCAGCTCGTTCGTGTGGTCGATGCGGGCGGAGAGGGCCGCCAGGTCGTCGTTCATCACGTCCATTGTCCCGGCGGTCACGCTGCGAACACAACCGGTCCCGTTCTGCCCCAAGCACGCCACTTACCAGTCAGTAATTAGACCTTCGAAAAATTTCCTTAGCGTAGGGAATGTTTGCAGGACGCAGCTCGTTACACACAACGACAGCACGTCACCAGTAGTTCTCCTCAGGAGGATGACCAGACGAAGGGAGAAGCCCATGCGCTTCGAGATCATGCGACTCGACGAGGTCGACGGCACGCCCGTGGACAGCACCGTCGTGGACGCCGCCTCCGTCAACCGGATCGTTCAGCAGGCCGCCGCCATGGGGCAGCGGCTGTGGATCCGCCCGGCCGAGACCACGGCCTCATAACACTCAAGCCTTCCGGGGGAGCCGAGCGCGCTCTCTTCTCAGCTCCCCCGGATCACCTGAGTGATGCCGTTGATGATCTGCTGCACCGCGATGGCGGACAGCATCATCCCGGCGAGCCGGGTCACCAGCACCACTCCGCCGTCCTTGATGACGCGGATGATCAGCAGCGAGTACCGCATCACCAGCCACAGCACCACGTGGATGGCGAGGATCGCCGACCAGACCGAGATCTGCGTGGCCACACTGCCCGCCTTCTGCACGGCCAGGATCACGGACACGATGGCGCCCGGACCGGCGAGCAGCGGCATCCCCAGCGGCACGAGGGCGACGTTCACGTCCTTGGTCTGCTTCGGCTCGTCGGTCTTGCCGGTGAGCAGGTCCAGCGCGATCAGCAGGAGCAGCAGGCCACCCGCGATCATCAGCGCGGGGACGGAGACATGCAGGTAGTCCAGGATCTGATGACCCAGGACACCGAAGACGGCGATGACCCCGCCGGCCACACACACGGCCTGGAAGGCCATGCGGCGCTGCACCTTGGCCGGACGGCCCGCGGTCAGGGCGAGGAAGATCGGGGTGATCCCGGGGGGATCCATGATGACAAAAAGGGTCACGAACAGAGAGCCGAAGACGGCGACGTCGAACATGGGGGAAGCACAGGCCTTGCGGGAGAAAGTGAAACGGGGGACACGGGCGAGAGGGACGCCCGGACGAGAGGGTGCGAGAGGTGACGCGGGCGTCACCGGGGGGTCAGGCTCCGCCCGCTCCCGGAACCGGGAACGCCCCGGTCGCGCGCCGGGTGATCTCCCCGTACACCTCGGGATCCGTCGTGTACGCGCCGAGCGGGACCGTCTTGCGGCTGCCGTGGTAGTCCGAGGACCCGGTGACCAGCAGCCCCAGTTCCTTCGCCAGGCCGCGCAGGCGGATCCGGGCGTCGGTGTCGTGGTCCGTGTGGTCGACCTCGATGCCGTCCAGACCGGCCGCGGCCATCTCGGCGATACGGGACTCGGGCACGGTGCGGCCGCGCTTGGCCGCCGCCGGGTGCGCGAAGACGCAGACCCCACCCGCTCCCTTGACCAGCCGGATCGCCTCGAAGGGGTCCGTCTCGTGCTTCTCGACGTAGGCCCGGCCGCCGTCGGCCAGCCACTCCTCGGTGAACGCGTCGCTCACCGTCGGTACGACGCCCAGCTCGACGAGCGCGGTGGCCACGTGCGGGCGGCCCACGGAACCGCCGGCGGCGATCCGCTCGACCTGCTCCCAGGTGACCGGCACGCCCAGCGCGTTCAGCTTGGCGACCATGCCCTGCGCCCGCGGCACCCGGTCGTCCCGGACCAGCTCGCGCTCGGCGAACAGGTTGGGCTCCGCGGGGTCGAAGAGGTAGGCCAGCAGGTGCATGGACACGCCGTCGACCCGGCAGGACAGCTCGGCACCGGTGACCAGGGTCAGCCCCTCGGGCAGCGCGGCGATCGCCTCGTCGTACCCACGGGTGGTGTCGTGATCCGTCAGCGCGACGACGTCCAGTCCGGCCGCGGCGGCATTGCGCACGAGCTCGGCCGGGGTGTCCGTACCGTCGGAGGCCCTGGAGTGACAGTGCAGATCGATGCGCACGGCGACTCCAGACAGACGAACGGAAGGGGACGCTCCAGCATACCGGCCCAAAAACAGCCCCTGTCACACCCGCACCCGTACGACGCCCCCTACAACATCGCGCCCGAAGGGGCGCGGGGCACTGCGCGAACAACCACAACGAACCCGCACCCGCGCACGAACAGGCACCCGGCACCCCGCCGGGGCGCCACGGCTGAAGCAAGCGCAGCGAATCCGCACCCCCGCGGGCGCTACGGCTGAAGCAAGCGCGGCGAAAGCGCCCCGCAGGGCACCAGATCCACCTCCGCCCCCGCGTCCCGCAGATCCGTCAGCACCAGCTCGTCGTACATCAGCAGCCCCGCCTGCTCGGGCCACACCACCGCCCACAGCCACAGCCCCAGCGCCTCACCGGCGAAGACGACCCGGTCGTCCGGGGTGCCGTAGACGTGCCAGAGCGGGGTCGGCCGGCCGGCGGCCAGCACCTTCGTCTGGGGCGGTTTCTCCACGCTCATGTGCGGCCCCGGGTCCGGCCCGTCGATGCCCGCGTACCGCGCGCCGAGGCCGACGCCCAGTTCCTCGGCGACCAGGATCAGCTCACCGACCCCGCCGAGCGGGCCGGGCCCGGAGCAGGCGACGGCGGTCGCGCGACCCCCGGAGCGGTCGTCCCCCGCGTAGCACACGCCCGTGAACAACCAGCCGACCGGCAGCGGCCACGGCATCCACACCGGAACCTGGGTGCGGCGCACGACGACGCTGAGGGCCTCGACGCTGGGCGGGATCACGGGCTGCAGCGGATGCACGGTCCCGTGCACATCGCACTGCCAGGAATCGCTGAAGAGTCCGGGAGCCCTGACCCGGCCACCACACTTCGGGCAACTGGGTTCGCCCCTCATAGCGCTCCACGCTCCTACCCGTACCGCGTCCCGTCAAGGACGATCACCCGTCCGGGCGGAACTCGCCTGACCGGGACAGAGTAGGTGCACCTTGCATTAATTAGCCGAGCTAACTTACTATGTGCATACACCAACCATCTACACCCGGGAACACCCCGGGACCTGGGAGGAGCACATGGACGCCTTCGACGCAGGAGCGGGCAGTATCCTGCGGCAGCCCAAGGCGGTCTGGGCCACGGCCGGAGCCTCCGTCGTCGCCTTCATGGGCATCGGCCTCGTCGACCCGATCCTGCCGTCCATCGCACAGGGCCTGCGCGCCACCCCGAGCCAGGTCTCCCTGCTCTTCACCTCGTACTTCCTGATCACGGCCGTCGCGATGCTGCTGACCGGCTTCGTCTCCAGCCGCATCGGCGGCCGCAAGACGCTGCTGCTCGGCCTCGCCCTCGTCGTGGTCTTCGCGGGCCTGTCCGGAACCTCGGACACGGTCGGACAGCTCGTCGGCTTCCGGGCCGGCTGGGGACTCGGCAACGCCCTGTTCGTCTCGACGGCCCTCGCCGTGATCGTCGGTGCGGCGGCCGGCGGCAGCGCCGCGGCGATCCTGCTCTACGAGTCCGCGCTCGGCCTCGGCATGGCCTGCGGCCCGCTGCTCGGCGCCGTCCTCGGCAACATCAGCTGGCGCTACCCGTTCTTCGGCACCGCCACGCTGATGGCGATCGGCTTCCTGTGCATCACGGCGTTCCTGAAGGAGCAGCCGAAGCCGGCCCGCAAGACGTCACTGCTGGACCCGGTCAAGGCGCTCGGCCACGGCGGGCTCGCCTCGGCGGCGGTCTCCGCCTTCTTCTACAACTACACGTTCTTCACCGTCCTGGCCTTCACCCCGTTCGTGCTGAACATGACCCCGCACAAATCGGGCGCGGTGTTCTTCGCCTGGGGCGTGCTCCTCGCGGTGTTCTCGGTGATCGTGGCCCCGCGCGTGCAGGAGCGGTTCGGCTCCCTGAAGGTGCTCGGCGGCTCGCTGGTGCTGCTCGCCGCCGACGTCCTCGTGCTCGGCTACGGCGACCACACCACGGCCGTCGTCTGCACGATCCTGTCCGGCGCGTTCATCGGCGTGAACAACACCGTCTACACCGAGCTGGCCCTCGGCGTCTCCGACGCGCCGCGCCCGGTGGCGAGCGCGGGCTACAACTTCGTCCGCTGGTTCGCCGCGGCCGCCGCGCCCTACTTCGCACCGAAGATCGAGGAGTGGACCGACATCCACGTGCCGTTCGTGGTCGCTGCGGTCACCGCGGTGCTCGGCGCGCTCGTGGTCGCCGTACGGCGGAAGGCGCTGACGAAGGAGGCGGCGGAGCTGGAGCCGCGGCACGCCACCGAGGACGGCGTCACCGTCTTCGCCAACTGACCGAAGATCAGCGGCCTTTGGTGAGCTTGCTCACGCCGGGGCCGCAACGCGGCTCACCAAGGCCGCCCCCCGGCTCACTGGAGCGGGACGGACGTGCGGGCGGGGTCCCGCAGGTCCGTCCCGTTCGCCAGCCAGCGTTCCTGGAGGGCCTGGGCACCGTGCACCCGCTTCCACGCGGCCTCGTTCGGAGTCATCGGCAGCAGCGGCAGGAACCGTACGGCCTCCATCGGCTCCGGAAGGTCCAGATCCTCGACGAGCCCGCCGTTCTCCCCCACCAGCACCGAGGTGAACGGCGCTCCGGGCCACAGCGGCTCACCCACGTCCAGGGACGCTCCGGGGGCCACGACCAGGCCCTCCACCTGCGGGGACGCGCCGAGTACGGCGAGGGGGCGCAGCACCTTGTCGGTGTCGGCGAGGCCGGCCCGGACGGACAGGACCAGCTCGGCGCGGGGGCCCTTGACGGGGTCGGCGAGCACGGCCGTGGGGTCGGTCATGGGGTGCGCGGACATGCCGAGCGTGGCGTAGCGGACGACGTCCCCCCCGTGGAAGCGGAGGACCTCGACGCGGTCCGTCCCGAGGAAGGTGACCGCGGCGCGCGCGTCCGGTTCGCCCAGCGCGGTACGCAACCGTGCCTCGACCAGAGGAAGAACTTCAACCATGCGGTGAGCATAGAACTCGTCAGTACAGGGCAAAGCGGCGCCTTGACACCGGGGGCTGCTGATACTCTGACCCTGGTTCGGGGCAGCACGCAGAAGCGTCGCTATCGGGTCCCGACGCCGAAGGAACTCCCTTACGAGGGACCGGCCGGAGGAGGTGGGGCTGTCATGGATCGAAGTCGACCGTGCAGTACCACTCGCTCTTCCGGCCGCTGATGCGGTTGCTCTGATTCCGGCCTGAAATCCGGCCTGCTGCCGCCTTTCTCGCTCGCGCCTTCACTTCGGAAGAGCACTTCGTTCTCGTTTTGCCTGATCTGTCGATCTGTCGATCAGGTCGGTCTGATTCCGATCTGGTTCAGCAGCGAAGTTCGCCGCCGCGACGGTGCGGTGCTCCCCGCTTTGTGGACGTGCCAAACATCCGCACACAGGACGTCCCCATTCCGGGTAGTTCCACCCGCCGTGGTTGACCGGTCTTCGCTGTCCGATGCGAAGGAGCCTGCCCATGTCGATGATTCGTGACCTGCGCGCCGCGGTCCGTCCCTCGTCCCGCCCCGCCCCGCGCAAGGAGACGAGCACGTCGTACGACACCACGCGGGACCCGGCCACGCCGTCGGCGGTGGTCGACTGCGCGGTCTACCGCGACGGCGGCCGCGTGGAGACGGCGCAGCCGCTCAGCCCGCAGGAGGCGATGCGCCGTGTCCGCCGTGACGGCGGGTTCGTGTGGATCGGGCTGCACGAGCCGACCGAGGCCGAATTCGCCGGTATCGCCAGTGAGTTCGGGCTGCACCCGCTGGCCGTGGAGGACGCGGTGCAGGCGCACCAGCGCCCGAAGCTGGAGCGGTACGACGACTCGCTGTTCACCGTGTTCAAGACCATCCACTACGTCGAGCACGACCAGCTCACTGCCAACAGCGAGGTCGTCGAGACCGGCGAGGTGATGTGTTTCACCGGCCGGGACTTCTTCATCACCGTCCGGCACGGCGGGCAGGGCTCGCTGCGGGCGCTGCGGCACCGGCTCCAGGACGACCCCGAGCTGCTGGCGAAGGGGCCGTCGGCGGTGCTGCACGCGATCGCCGACCATGTCGTCGACGGGTACATCGCGGTGGCCGACGCGGTGCAGGACGACATCGACGAAGTGGAGACCGAGGTCTTCTCGCCCGGCCGCAAGGGCGGGGTGTCGCGCGGTGTGGACTCGGCGCGGATCTACCAGCTCAAGCGCGAGGTGCTGGAGTTCAAGCGAGCGGTGGCTCCGCTGCTGCGGCCGATGCAGCTGCTGAGCGAGCGGCCGATGCGGCTGATCGACCCCGACATCCAGAAGTACTTCCGGGACGTGGCCGACCACCTCGCCCGGGTGCAGGAGCAGGTGCTCAGCTTCGACGAATTGCTGAACTCGATCCTCCAGGCCAACCTCGCGCAGGCGTCGGTCGCGCAGAACGAGGACATGCGGAAGATCACCGCGTGGGCCGCGATCATCGCCGTACCGACGATGGTGTGCGGGGTGTACGGGATGAACTTCAAGTACATGCCCGAGCTGCACTGGAAGTACGGGTATCCCGTGATCATGGGGGTGACGGTGGTCCTCTGTCTGGGCATCCACCGCACGCTGAAGCGCAACGGCTGGCTCTGAGCGTCGCTGGATAGGCTGAGCCCATGACAAGTGAGCTGCTCGACCAGGCCCTCGTCGAGGAGGCCGCGAAGAAGTCCGGCCTCGTCTGGGTCAGGGCCGCCGGCGCCCCGACGGCACGTGCGCTGTGGCACGTGTGGCACGAGGGGGCGGTGTGCCTGGTGGGTGACGGGACCGGTGAGCAGCCGCTGTCCGGACTGGCCGACGGCGGGTCGGCCGAGGTGACCGTCCGCAGCAAGGACAAGGGCGGCCGGCTGGTGACGTGGGCGGCGACCGTGGCGGAGCTCGCCCCTGACTCTCCCGAGTGGGAGGCGGCGGTGGCCGAGCTGAAGGGCAAGCGGCTGAACGCGCCCGACGGCGAGGAGATGCCCCGGCGGTGGGCCGCGGAGTGCCGGGTACTCCGCCTGACACCGACGGGGTCCGTGGCCCCGCTCCCCTCCGACGACCAGGCCGAGCCCCCGATGCCGACCCCGGCGACCACCCGGGAACCGGTCCCGGCGGGTCTGCCCCGACTCCTGGCCAAACGCGGGAAGAAGAAGTAGCGCCGACGACCGAGGAGAGCCGGCCGGCGCCGGTCACGCACATCGTGGCCAATCGCCGCGGCGGAGGCCGTGCCCCTGCGGCTCGCTTTCAGGACGCCGGCAGTTGTTTGCCGTAGTCCACTGTGTCCGATTTGGTGGGGGCGGTCGTGGTGAAGTCCTTGCCCCAGTCGGAGAAGCGGAGCGTGCCGGCGTTTCCCGCCCGGGTCAGGAGGAGCGGGTACGGCGCGCCCTGGAGGGAGACGTCGAGGCTGCCGCCGTGGCCGCTCTCGCCGGTGATCCGGATCGTGCCGGTACCCGCCTGCTCGTGGTGGCCGTCCGTCGCCAGCGTGCCGTGCAGCGTCAGCAGACCGTCGAGGAGGACGTCCTTGTCCGTGAAGCCGCTGAACTTCTTGTACGCGGGATCGCCCTGCGGCACCTTCACATACTTGCCGCCGAGCTTGCCGGCCGTCCCCTCGCCCTTGCCGTCCCCGCCGTCGGCCTGCTTCCAGAAGTCCGCGTCGGCCTTCAGGTACAGCTGCCGTCCCACCCGCAGCACGCGGAACGTCGTCCCCTTGGAGGTGACCGACCCGGTGCCGCCGTCGTCCTTGAGCCGCATGTCGAGCCGGTACGTACGGCCGCTGGTGGCGACGGTGCCGGACAGCCGTACCGCGCTCGCCGCCTCGGCCGCCGCCCGGCTCTTCTCCTGGATCTTCGCGGCGGACAGCTTGCCCACCCCGTTGGTCCCCGCGTCCGGATCCCCGCCGCACCCCGTCAGCACAGTCGCTCCCGTCACGGCCAGCGCACAGATCGCGGTCGCCCGCGCGGTCCGGCGGAATCGACGACCGTGGGGAATCGCAGTCACAGGGAGCGCTGCCTTTCTGACGGGTCCTGAACGGCGTACGGCAGCGTACCGGGGCCCCGCCCCGCCGGTGGAGCCAGTCCTTCCGGACCGCCCGCCCGGGCGTATCCGACCGGCACGGGCTAGCCTGAAGCGCACCCGAGCGGGCAGAACCGAGCAATTCCCACGCAGGACACGCCCAACGCGCACAGCAATCGATGCAAGCGAAGGAAGCAAAGGAAGCACAGCAATGGCAGCCGGCGCCCCCCGGATCTTCGTCTCCCACCTCGCCGGGGTCCCCGTCTTCGATCCGACCGGCGACCAGGTCGGCCGCGTCCGCGACGTCGTCGTCATGCTCCGCGTCGGCCGGCGCCCCCCGCGCGTGCTCGGGCTGGTCGTCGAGCTGTCCACCCGGCGCCGTATCTTCCTGCCGATGACCCGCGTGACCGGCGTCGAGTCCGGCCAGGTCCTCTCGACCGGCGTACTGAACGTCCGCCGCTTCGAACAGCGGCCCACCGAGCGGCTGGTCTTCGGCGAGCTGCTGGACCGGCGCGTGACGCTGACGGAGACCGGCGAGGAGGTCACCGTCCTCGACGTGTCCGTGCAGCAGCTGCCCGCCCGCCGGGACTGGGAGGTCGACCGGGTCTTCGTGCGCAAGGGCCGCAAGGGCGGCGCCTTCCGGCGGGCCAAGGGAGAGACGCTGACCGCCGAGTGGTCGGCCGTCACCGGGTTCTCCCTGGAGGAGCACGGCCAGGGCGCCGAGAACCTGCTCGCCACCTTCGAACAGCTGCGCCCCGCCGACCTGGCCAACGTCCTGCACCACCTCTCCCCCAAGCGCCGCGCCGAGGTCGCAGCCGCCCTCGACGACGACCGGCTCGCCGACGTCCTCGAAGAGCTGCCGGAGGACGACCAGATCGAGATCCTCGGCAAGCTGAAGGAGGAGCGTGCCGCGGACGTCCTGGAGGCCATGGACCCCGACGACGCCGCCGACCTGCTCGCCGAGCTGCCCGAGGAGGACCAGGAACGGCTGCTGAGTCTCATGCAGCCCGCCGACGCGGCCGACATGCGCCGCCTGATGTCGTACGAGGAACACACCGCCGGCGGTCTGATGACGACCGAACCCATCGTGCTGCGCCCGGACGCCACCGTCGCCGACGCGCTCGCGAGGGTCCGCAACCGCGACCTGTCCCCCGCGCTCGCCGCCCAGGTCTACGTCTGCCGGCCGCCCGACGAGACCCCCACCGGCAAGTACCTGGGCACCGTCCACTTCCAGCGCCTCCTGCGCGACCCCCCGTACACCCTCGTCAGCGCACTCCTCGACGACGACCTGCAGCCCCTGGACTCCGACGCCACGCTGCCCGTCATCGCCGGGTTCTTCGCCGCGTACGACATGGTCGCCGCGCCCGTCGTCGACGAGTCCGGTTCCCTGCTCGGCGCGGTCACCGTGGACGACGTACTCGACCACATGCTGCCCGACGACTGGCGCGAGACGGAGTTCCACCTCGACGAGGGCGAGGGGGCGGACACCCATGGCTCCTGAGCGCGAGGCCCTCCGCGACCGCACCCCGGCGGGCGCCACGGCCACCACCCGGCCCCGGACGCCCCGGCTGGACCAGCCGCGCCCGCCGCGCCGCCGCATCGTGCCCGAATGGGACCCGGAGGCCTTCGGCCGGCTGTCGGAGCGCATCGCCCGGTTCCTCGGCACGGGCCGCTTCATCGTCTGGATGACGGTCGTCATCATCGCCTGGGTGCTGTGGAACATCGCCGCGCCCCGGCCGCTGCGATTCGACGAGTACCCGTTCATCTTCCTGACCCTGATGCTCTCCCTCCAAGCCTCCTACGCCGCCCCGCTGATCCTCCTCGCGCAGAACAGGCAGGACGACCGCGACCGGGTCAACCTCGAACAGGACCGCAAGCAGAACGAGCGGTCCATCGCGGACACCGAGTACCTGACCCGGGAGATCGCCGCCCTGCGCATGGGCCTCGGCGAGGTCGCCACCCGCGACTGGATCCGCTCCGAGCTGCAGGACCTGCTCAAGGAGATGGAGGAACGGCGCCGCCACGACGGCCACGTCGTATTCCCGGCGGAACGGTCGGAACACCCCTCGGGACGTGACGCAGAAGACCGCTGAGGGACTACCCGGACGCCCCTCGGCGCGCCGTACCATCGTCACTATGGCTACGGAAGACGCGGTGCGCGAGGCACTGGCGACGGTGAACGACCCCGAGATCAACCGACCCATCACCGAACTCGGGATGGTCAAATCGGTGGAGATCGGGGATGACGGCGCGGTCGCGGTGACCGTGTACCTGACCGTCTCCGGCTGTCCCATGCGCGAGACGATCACCCAGCGGGTGACCGAGGCGGTCTCCCGCGTCGAGGGCGTCACCCGCGTCGACGTCACGCTGGACGTGATGAGCGACGAGCAGCGCAAGGAGCTGGCCAACGCCCTGCGCGGCGGCCAGGCCGAGCGCGAGGTCCCCTTCGCCAAGCCGGGCAGCCTCACCCGGGTGTACGCGGTCGCGTCCGGCAAGGGCGGCGTCGGCAAGTCCTCGGTGACGGTGAACCTCGCGGCGGCGATGGCGGCCGACGGCCTGAAGGTGGGCGTGGTCGACGCCGACATCTACGGCCACAGCGTGCCGCGCATGCTGGGCGCGGACGGCCGTCCGACCCAGGTCGAGAACATGATCATGCCGCCGTCGGCGAACGGCGTGAAGGTCATCTCCATCGGCATGTTCACCCCGGGCAACGCCCCGGTCGTGTGGCGCGGCCCGATGCTCCACCGCGCCCTCCAGCAGTTCCTCGCGGACGTCTACTGGGGCGACCTGGACGTCCTCCTCCTGGACCTCCCGCCGGGCACCGGTGACATCGCGATCTCGGTGGCCCAGCTGGTGCCGAACGCCGAGATCCTGGTCGTGACGACCCCGCAGCAGGCAGCGGCCGAGGTGGCCGAGCGCGCGGGCTCCATCGCGGTGCAGACCCACCAGAAGATCGTCGGCGTGGTCGAGAACATGTCCGGCCTGCCCTGCCCGCACTGCGGCGAGATGGTCGACGTCTTCGGCACGGGCGGCGGGCAGACGGTCGCCGACGGCCTGACCCGCACCACCGGCGCGACCGTCCCGGTCCTCGGCTCCATCCCGATCGACGTCCGCCTCCGCGAGGGCGGCGACGAGGGCAAGCCGGTCGTCCTGACCGACCCCGACTCCCCCGCCGGCTCCGCCCTCCGCTCCATCGCCGGCAAACTCGGCGGCCGCCAACGAGGCCTCTCGGGCCTTTCCTTGGGCATCACCCCGAAGAACAAGTTCTGAGCCCTGGGCCTGGGACGTACACTTCCCAGGCCCTACGGCGAAGGGGCGCCAAAACACCGGCGCCCCTCACCACTCACGCGTAAGCGGCAACGTCCTTCACCACGGCGAACCCAAGACCATACGCACTCATCCCGCGCCCATACGCCCCCACATGCACCCCCGCCGCCGTGGACCCCGCCAGCACCCACCCGAACTCGGACTCCCGGTAGTGGAACGACGTCGCCACCCCGTCCACCGGAAGGGACAGCCGGGACCACTCCAGCCCACCGAGGTCGTCGGCCAGCGCCCACGCCGTCTCCGTCTGCTGGTCCAGCCAGTGGTCCCGCAGGCTGTGGTCCATCTGGCCGGGCCAGGTGAAGGACAGCAGCCCCACGCCCGCCAGCCACGCAGCCGAGGACACCGACGTCGCCTCCAGCAGCCCCGTACCGTCGGCGCTGCGCCGGGACGGACTCGCCGCGACCGTCACCACGACCGCGAACTTCTCGCGCGACTCGGCGGAGCCCGCCTCGTTGCGTACGGAGGGCTCGTCGCCGTGTCCGATCGACCCGTGCTCGACGGCACCGTCGGCCGCCGTACCCACCTGCATCAGCCAGCGCGGACCCGTGAACGCCTCATCGAGCCCGTACCAGGGGAAGGGCGCCTGCAGATAGCCGTCGACCGTACGCCGGGCGGAGGGAAGCGGTTGTCCACTCTCCGCGGCCGGCGCCTGCGCGCCCACCCGACTCGTCGTCTCCATGCCCGGCGCCTCCTCGCTCTCGTCGGACCGGGGCGGCCCGCCCCCCTTCGGACGTACTCGTCCGGTCCGCACAACAACTCGGGAGCATATCCACACTGCTGAGGGCCGCAGAGAAGCCGCCCGGCGCGTGGAGCGCCCGGACGGCCGGTGTGCGCCGTGACCGGCGCGTGTGTGCTGTGAAACGCGTCACGTGCGCGCCCTGCGCACGCGCGTGTCGGCTACGTGGCGTCCGCGTCGAAGGGCGGGCGCTCGTCCGGGTCCTCGGGCTTCTTGGCCATGTCGACACGACCGCCGCCGGCCGGGGAGGAGGAGTCGGACGCCGACGAGGCCGTGGACGAAGAAGAGGACGAGGAGCTGACGTCCCGGCCGTTCACGGCGTCCGTGACGTCGGCCATCTCCTTCTTCAGGCCGTCGATGTCGAAGCCGTTGCGGATCTCCTTCAGCCCCAGCTCGTCGTTGTCGAGCTGCTTGCGGAGGAACGTCTTCGGGTTGAGGTCCTCGAACTCGAAGTCCTTGAACTCGGGACCCAGCTCGCTGCGGATGTCGTGCTTGGCGCTCTCCGAGAACTCGCGGATCTTGCGGATCGTGCGGGTCACGTCCTGGATCATCTTCGGGAGCTTGTCCGGACCGAAGACGAGCACGGCGAGCACGATGATCGTGACCAGCTCCAGTGGTCCTATGTCATTGAACACCTGACGCTCCTTGCGTGTCCTCGGTCGCTCAACGGTACCCGGCGTTCCCGTCCGACCGGTACCGTCCCGAGGTGAGACTTCCGTCAGTTCTGCGCCGATGCGCCCAGTACCAGTGACACCTTCCGTCCGGTCCCGCCGCGTTCGACGGTGAGGCGCAGGCGGTCGCCCGGCCGGTGGGCGCGGACCTTGACGATCAGTTCCTCGGCGGAGTGCACGCGCTCCCCGTCGACCTGGGTGATGACGTCGTTCGCCTTGAGGCCCGCCCGGTCGCCGGGGCCGCCACGGGTGACCGCGGGGCCGCCGTCGCGGCTCGTGGCGTCGATCCGGGCGCCGTCGCCGGTGTAGCCCATGTCGAGGGTCACGCCGATCACCGGGTGGGTCGCGTGGCCCGTGTTGATCAGTTCCTCGGCGACGCGCTTGGCCTGGTTGACCGGGATGGCGAAGCCGAGGCCGATGGAGCCGGCCTGGCCGTCGTCCGGGCCGGACTCGCTGCCGCCGTCGGCGGAGCGGATGGCGGAGTTGATGCCGATGACCTGCCCCCGGGCGTCCAGCAGGGGGCCGCCGGAGTTGCCCGGGTTGATCGGGGCGTCCGTCTGGAGCGCGTCGACGTACGACACGTCGCTCCCGTCGCCCTTCTCGCCGCCGGCGGTGATGGGGCGCTCCTTGGCGCTGATGATGCCGGCGGTGACGGTGTTGGCCAGGTCGAAGGGGGCGCCGATGGCCACGACGGGGTCGCCGACCTGGACGTTGTCGGAGTTGCCGAGAGGCATCGGGGTGAGCCCGCGGACGTCGTCGACCTGGACGACGGCGAGGTCGTAGCCGCTGTCCCGGCCGACGATCTCGGCCTTGGCGGTGTCGCCGCTGCTGAACGTCACGGATATCCGCCCGTGGTCGGAGGCGGCTTCGACGACGTGGTTGTTGGTGAGGATGTGCCCGCGGGTGTCGAGCACGAAGCCGGTGCCGGTGCCCTGTTCGCCGCCGCCGGCCACATGCAGGGTGACGACGCTGGGCAGCGCGCGGGCGGCGATCCCGGAGATGCTGTACGGCGACCTGCCGGGCGGCACCTTGCCGGCCTGCGGCAGGTGCACGTCCCCGATGCCCGCACGCTCGACGTAGGAGCCGATGACCCCGCCGATGCCCCCGGAGACGAGGGCGATGACCAGGGCCCACGCGAGCACGAACCGGCGGGCCCGTCGCCTGAGCTCCGCCGGGGTGAGCACCCGGGCGCCGGTCTGCTGCAGCGGCGCCCGCACCCCGGCCCGCCCCTCGGCTCCGGCCGCAGCCCAGGGGTCGTAACGCTGCCACGGCCCACCGTCCGACGACTCCTGGACCGAGGGCACGGCGGAAACGGCGGGCGCGGGCACGGGCGGGGTGGCTTGAGCGGGCGGAGCTGCCGGAGCGGGCTCAGGCGGGGCTGGCGCCGGCGGGGCCGCCTGCGCGGGGACCGCCGTCCCCTGCGCGGGGGTCGTCGCCGGGTGCTGCACGGGCGGGGCGGGGGCCCAGGGGCCCGGTTCGCCGTAGGGCGGGGTGCCGTAGGGGTCCGGGTCGTGCAGCGGCTTGGGCCGCTCGGACGTGGCTGCGGCGGTCACGCCGTCTTCCTCCGGAGCGGGCGCGGGGCGCGCCGCGGGCCGGGCGAGTTCGAAGTCCCCGTCGGCCGTGGGCTCCGCCGCCGCCTGCGGTGCGTCCTGCGGTGACTGCCCCTTGTTCATGCTCTCCCCGCTGCCGGCCGGGCCGTGCGGTCGGCAGCGGTCCCGGAGCGTCTTCTCCGTGCCCCGGTCATCAGCCGGGACGCGGCCCTCACAGGATTCAACCAGGTTCTGCGGCGGGGGTAGGAACAGCGGTCGGCGGAGCCGGCGGACCCAGCGGTCAGGGAGTCTGCCCGGAGACGGAGACGGACGGGGTGGGGGTGGTCGACGGCGGGCTGAGCAGGGAGACGACACCCGGTGCGGGGGCCGACAGCAGGCCGTGGCTGGGCACCTCGGGAGCCGGGGGCACCTTGGGGGCCTTGGGCCACGAGGCCAGGTTGAGCGATGTGGCGTCGTTCAGCGGGCGTATCAGAGGGGACACGGCCGCCAGGCCCGTCACCACCGGCGTGGCCAAGCCGCGGCCGGACTCCTGCGCCGGTGCCGCCGGCGGGCTCACGCCGGGCAGCAGCGGTGCGGACATCGAGGTCGGCACCGCCGGAACCTGCCCGAGCGGGGTGCTCTGGGCGAGCAGCGGGCCCGCCTGTCGGCGGCGCTGCGCCTGGGGTGCCGTTCCGCCTGCGCCCGTCGAACGCGCCGGCACCACACTGCCCGTGCCGGAGCCGCCGGAGGCGTCCGCGGCGGCACCGGGGATGCCCGTGGACACCCCGCCGAGGGCGATGGCGGCCAGCGAGACCGCACCGGCGGCGGCGAACGCGAAGCGCAGCCCGCGCCAGGACGAGCGGTCGAGGTCCGAACGGCCGACGGGATGGATCCGGAAGCCGCGCTGTTCGCCCGCCGCGGCGGGCGCGGTGTGCGGGCGGGCCGGCACATAGCCGAACTCGAAGCGCTCGCCGCGCCGCACCCCGTAGACCCCGGCGTCGGAGCCACGGCCGCCGAAGGGTCCGGCGGGCGGGGTGCCGCCGCCGTCCAGGTCGCCTCCGCCGGGGAGGCCCTGGAGGCGGGCCAGGAAGCTTTCGGAGGGGGGCGGCGGGGCCGCCTCCGCGAACACGTTCTTCAGCCGGCGCTGGGCGTCCGCCTCGGCCTTGCACCGGGCGCAGGTGGCCAGGTGGGCGAGGACACGCTCGCGCGACTCATGACCGAGCTCTCCGTCCACCAGGGCGGAGAGCCGGTCTCCCAGGTGCTGCTCCGCGAGGCGCGCCTCGGCGGGTTTCGGCCGTGATCCACTCACGCGGTCGCGCCCCCTCCTCCCAGCGCGGGGACACGGGCCATGAAGGAGCGCCGCTCCGCCTTCCGCGCCTCGGGGGACCGGTGGGCGAGAGCCTTGCGGAGCTGGGAGCGGCCGCGGTGGATGCGCGAGCGGACCGTGCCGAGCTTGACGCCGAGGGTCGCGGCGATCTCCTCGTACGACAGTCCCTCGATGTCGCACAGGACGACCGCGGCGCGGAACTCGGGCGCGAGGGTGTCCAGGGCCTGCTGGACGTCCGCGTCGAAGTGCGCGTCGTTGAACAGCTGCTGCGGGGTGGGTTCCTTGCTGGGCAGCCGCTCGGCAGCGTCGTCGCCGAGGGCGTCGAAGCGGATCCGCTGCTTGCGGCGGACCATGTCCAGGAAGAGGTTCGTCGTGATGCGGTGCAGCCAGCCCTCGAAGGTGCCCGGCGAGTACGTGGACAGGGAGCGGAAGACGCGGACGAAGACCTCCTGGGTGAGGTCCTCCGCGTCGTGCTGGTTGCCCGTGAGGCGGTAGGCGAGCCGGTAGACCCGGCCGCTGTGCGTGCTGACGATCTCCTCCCACGTGGGCGGAGTCCACGCCTGCCCGTCCGCGTCGGTGGCGAAGGTCGCGGTCTGGGGGTCGCCTGCGGCGATCCCGGCGGCGTGGTGGTCAGCAGCGGTGTCGGTCACGGATTTCGGCCTGCCCGCCGACCCGAGAAAGCGCCTGAGCACTCCTCCCCGGTCCCCGGGTACGGCCGCACCTCCCCTGTCAGCTCTGGTGGTGTCCAGTGGAGCCCCTACCATAGCCACCTCGCCCGTTAGCTCCGGATAAGCGGTTTTACGAGAATTTGATACGCGCTGCCGCGGCCCACCCGGCAGCGGCGGCGGATCGTCCGGCGACGTCAGCAGGTGCCCGGCACCCGGATCCCCGTCCTCGCGCATCTCCTGCCCCCCATCACGTCCCGGCCGTCCCACACCCTTCTAAACGCCCGGTCCCATCTGCGGGTTCCCGGGGCCAACGGATACAGTCACGCCGAGGCAACCACGGGGACAGGAGAGGGTCATTACCGGCAACCGGCAGACGAGCTGGGCGTTCGCCGACGCCTTTGTCGCCGAGGACGAAGCACTGCGCTGGGCCCGGGACCGGGCCCGGGACGCAGGGCTGCGCTCGGTGTCGCCCGGCACGGGCGCCGCGCTGCGGGTGCTCGCCGCCTCCGTGGACGCGAAGGCGGTCGCGGAGATCGGCACGGGCCGCGGCGTGTCCGGGATCCACCTGCTGCACGGCATGCGTCCGGACGGCGTCCTGACCACGGTCGATCCGGAGCCGGAGCACCAGCAGTTCGCCCGGGAGGCGTTCCGGGCCTGCGGGTTCGCCAGCAACCGGGCCCGGTTCATCCCGGGCCGCGCGCTGGACGTCCTGCCGCGACTCGCGGACGCCGGCTACGACCTCGTCTTCTGCGACGGAGACCGGCTGGAGTACCTGGACTACCTCGCTGAATCGTTGCGCCTGCTGCGCCCGGGCGGCCTCGTGGTCTTCGAGGGCGTGTTCGCCAACGGCCGTACGGTCGACTCGGGACCGCAGCCCACGGAGGTGCTGCGGCTGCGCGAACTGCTGCGCACGGTACGGGAGAGCCAGGAACTGGTGACGTCACTGCTGCCGGTGGGCGACGGCCTGCTCTGCGCGGTCAAACGCTGACGCCTCGCCCCGCCCGGCAGGGACCCGGGAACGCGGTTGCCCCGGCATCGCGTGCGATGCCGGGGCAACCGGACGGATAGGGGTCGGCTCGTGTGTCAGACGACGACCTTCTTGAGGGCGTCGCCGAGCGCCTCGGCCTCATCGGGGGTCAGCTCGACGACGAGTCGACCGCCGCCTTCGAGCGGAACGCGCATGACGATGCCCCGCCCCTCCTTGGTCACCTCGAGCGGACCATCGCCCGTCCGCGGCTTCATGGCCGCCATGCTCGTTCCCCTTCCTGAAACCAGCTCATCGTCTGCCGACGGCCCCCTGAAGGGCGGCCGCGCACCGAAACGGACACACGACACCGGCATCGAACACATTGCTTCCCAGCCATTATCCCGCATCCCCGGACCCGATGACCAACATCAGTAGGCATCGCTTGGGCAACGCGCGCGAGCAAAACCACCCAATTCGGGGATGTGGCTGCGATACTTCGCCACCGCGTGGACGCCCACGGCCGGAATCCGCCCCGGTTTTCTTTGACGCAGGTCACACGTCCGATCCGGGCCCCGGGCCGCGATCTCCGCCATGCTGTCCTTCACAGAGGTCGTACCGAGCGGTACGTCACCGCGTACTCACCACCCGCGACACCGGAGGGGACCCCATGGCCGACACCGTGCTCTACGAGGTGAGCGACGGACTCGCGACGATCACGCTGAACCGCCCAGAGGCGATGAACGCGCTGAACATCGCGACCAAGGTCGCTCTCCGGGACGCGGCGGAATCCGCGGCCGGGGACGACGCCGTACGGGCGATCCTGCTGACCGCCGCCGGGGACAGGGCCTTCTGCGTGGGCCAGGACCTCAAGGAACACATCGGGCTGCTGGCGGCGGACCGCGAGACCGGTTCCGGGCAGACCATGAGCACGGTCAAGGAGCACTACAACCCGATCGTCAAGGCGCTGGCCGGGGCGCCCAAGCCGGTCGTGGCCGCGGTGAACGGCGTCGCGGCCGGGGCCGGCTTCGGCTTCGCGCTCGCCGCGGACTACCGGGTGGTCGCGGAGACCGCGGCGTTCAACACCTCCTTCGCGGGGGTCGCGCTGACCGCCGACTCGGGCATCTCCTGGACGCTCCCCCGGGTCGTCGGCCCGGGCCGCGCCGCCGACCTGCTGCTCTTCCCGCGCAGCATCAGTGCGCAGGACGCGCTGGAGCTGGGCATCGCCAACCGGCTCGTTCCCTCCGCCGAGCTGCGCGCCGAGGCCGAGAAGGTGGCGCGGGCGCTGGCCCAGGGCCCGACGGTGGCGTACTCGGCGATCAAGGAGGCGGTGTCCTACGGGATGACGCACTCGCTCGCCGAGACCCTGGAGAAGGAGGACGAACTCCAGACCCGGGCCGGGCAGTCGGAGGACCACGCGATCGCCGTGCAGGCGTTCGTGAACAAGGAGAAGCCCAAGTACCTGGGCCGCTGAGGTTCGCCGCCCGCCTCCCCCGCGCCCCTCAGGGGGCGGTTCTGCTGACGCAGGTCGCCAGGTGGTCGTCGACCAGGCCGCAGGCCTGCATCAGGGCGTAGGCCGTGGTCGGGCCGACGAAGCGCAGGCCGCGCTTCTTCAGGTCCTTGGAGAGGGCGGTGGACTCGGGGGTCACGGCGGGCACGTCGTCCAGGGTCTTCGGGACCGGGCGGCCGGCCGGGTCGGGGGCGTGGGACCAGATCAGCCGGTCCAGGTCGCCCTCGGCCCAGTCGGCGAGCACGCGCGCGTTGGCGAGGGTGGCGTCGATCTTGGCGCGGTTGCGGATGATGCCCGGGTCGGCCAGCAGGCGCTCGCGGTCCTCGTCGGTGAAGGCCGCCACCTTCTCGATGTGGAACCCGGCGAAGGCCGTACGGAATCCGGGGCGGCGGCGCAGGATCGTGATCCAGCTCAGACCCGACTGGAAGGCCTCCAGGCTGATCCGCTCGAAGAGGGCGTCATCGCCGTGGACGGGGCGGCCCCACTCCTCGTCGTGGTACGTCACGTAGTCCTCGGTGGACAGGGCCCACGGGCAGCGCAGCGCCCCGTCGGCCCCGGCGAGGGCGCCTCGGGTGCTCACCGCTCCTCCTCGGGGCGCCGGTCCCGCGGGGCCTCGGCGGCCGCGCGGGCGCCTGCCAGCGCGGACTCCAGGTCGGCGATACGGGCGTCCCGCTCGGCGAGTTCGGCGGCGACGCGGCTCAGCACGTCGTCGACGTCCGCCATGCGGTAGCCGCGCGGGGCGACCGGGAAGCGCACGCTCTCCACGTCCGTTTCGCGCACCGGGCGGTCCGGGGGCAGCGGGTCCTGGAAGCGCTCCGGGGCCACCTCGGGCAGCGGGCCGCTCTCACCGCCGCCCAGCACGGCGAGGGTCACCGCGGCGACCACCACCACGAGGGCGACGACCAGGAACAAGAACATAACCATCGCTGAGGTCCCCACGCTCGATGTACCGGAAGCCGAATGTGTCAGGCTCCGATCGTGCCATGCGAGTCTGACAGTTAGGGTCACAGGCGGCCGTACCGCGGGACGGGACGGCACGCGAGCGGGACGCACGAGGAGAGGTCACAGGGGATGCTCAGGCTGGGCAAGCGGGAATTCGGGCCGCAGGAGCCGGTGATCATGGCGATCGTGAACCGGACCCCGGACTCCTTCTACGACCAGGGGGCCACGTTCCACGACGAGCCGGCGCTCGCGCGCGTGGAGCAGGCGGTGGCCGAGGGTGCGGCGATCGTCGACATCGGCGGGGTGAAGGCCGGGCCGGGCGAGGAGGTCTCCGCCGAGGAGGAGGTCCGGCGGACGGTCGGGTTCGTGGCCGAGGTACGGCGCCGGTTCCCCGAGGTGATCATCAGCGTGGACACGTGGCGGGCCGAGGTCGGCGCGGCGGTGTGCGAGGCCGGGGCGGACCTGCTGAACGACGCGTGGGGCGGGGTGGACCCGGGGCTCGCGGAGGTCGCCGGGCGTTACGGGGTGGGGCTGGTGTGCACGCACGCGGGAGGCGCCGAGCCGCGTACACGTCCGCACCGGGTCGCGTACGACGATGTCATGGCCGACATTCTGGACGTGACCGTCTCACTGGCCGAGCGTGCGGTGTCGCTCGGGGTGCCCCGGGAGTCCGTGCTGATCGATCCCGGGCACGACTTCGGGAAGAACACGCGGCACAGTCTGGAGGCGACGCGGCGGCTGGACGAGATGGTGGCCACCGGGTGGCCGGTGCTGGTGTCGCTGTCCAACAAGGACTTCGTCGGGGAGACGCTGGACCGGCCGGTGAAGGAGCGGTTGCTGGGGACGCTGGCGACGACAGCGGTGTCGGCGTGGCTCGGGGCGCGGGTGTACCGCGTCCACGAGGTCGCCGAGACCAGGCAGGTCCTGGACATGGTGGCATCCATCGCCGGCCACCGCCCGCCCACGGTGGCCCGACGGGGTCTGGCCTAGCCGGTCCGGGCAGCCCACCAACCGAAGCGCATACCTGCACAGCGGACCGAAACGCCCGTCGCCCGCTTCTCGACCGGCCGAGTCGGGTGGTGGGCGGGCAAAGGCCGGGGGTCCGGGGGCGGAGTCCCCCGGGGCGGGGGCGGCAACGCCGGGGCGGGGGCGGCAACGCCGGTGCCGGTGCCGGTGCCGGTGCCGGTGCCGGTGGAGCGAGGGTGCCCGGAACTACGGCGTGACCGCCGGAGGCCTCAGCGGCCCGCTTCCTTGGACATCAGGGCCACCGCCTCCTCCACCTCGTCCGTGACGTGGAACAGCAGCAGGTCCTTCTCCGCCGCCTTGCCCTGGGCGACCAGGGTGTCGCGGAGCCAGGACACCAGCCCGCCCCAGTACGCGGTGCCGAACAGGACGATCGGGAACCGGGTGACCTTCTGGGTCTGGACCAGGGTCAGCGCCTCGAAGAGTTCGTCGAGGGTGCCGAGCCCACCGGGCAGCACGACGAACCCCTGCGCGTACTTCACGAACATCATCTTCCGGACGAAGAAGTACCGGAAGTTCAGCCCGATGTCGACGTACGGGTTCAGCCCTTGCTCAAAGGGGAGTTCGATGCCGAGGCCGACCGAGGTGCCCCCGGCCTCCCAGGCGCCCTTGTTGGCGGCCTCCATGGCGCCCGGGCCACCGCCGGTGATGACGGCGAACCCGGCGTCCACCAGCCCTCGCCCGAGCCGCACCCCGGCGTCGTACTCCGTCGAGTCCACCGGCGTACGCGCCGAGCCGAACACACTGATCGCGGGCGGCAGTTCCGACAGCGTGCCGAAGCCCTCGATGAACTCCGACTGGATGCGCAGGACCCGCCAGGGGTCGGTGTGCACCCAGTCGGTCGGCGCCCGCTCGTCCAGCAGCCGCTGGTCCGTCGTGCTGGCCGACACCTGCCCCCGCCGTCGGAGGACCGGTCCGAGTCGCTGCTCGTCCGGCGGCTGCTTCTTCCCCTCGGGGTTGCCGGTAGGCATGTGCGCTCCCTCCGTTTGCCGGTAGTTCGACCTCAGCGTAGATCCACCCGGGTTACGGTGGGGGGAAGCCGCACTGCACGGCGCATGACCTTGCTGACCTTCCTCAGGCGGTCAGCCAGTTCCGGAGCCGTTCCTCGCCCGCGATGATCTTCGCCGTCTCCACCCGCTCGTCCCGCTTGTGCGCCAAGTGCGGGTTGCCGGGACCGTAGTTGACGGCGGGGATGCCGAGCGCGGAGAAACGGGACACGTCCGTCCAGCCGTACTTGGGCATCGGGGTCCCGCCGACCGCCTCGATGAAGGCCGCGGCGGCCGGCTGGGAGAGGCCGGGCAGCGCGCCGGGGCTGTGGTCGTCGACCACGAACTCCTCCACCCCGCAGTCGGCGAACACCTCGTGGACGTGCGCGAGCGCCTCCTCCTCGGAGCGGTCCGGGGCGTAGCGGAAGTTCACGGTCACGACGCACTCGTCCGGGATGACGTTGCCCGCCACTCCCCCGGAGATCCGCACGGCGTTCAGGCCCTCGCGGTACTCCAGCCCGTCGATCACCGGCCAGCGGGGCTCGTAGGAGGCCAGGCGGGCCAGGATCGGGGAGGCGGCGTGGATCGCGTTGGAGCCCATCCAGCCGCGCGCGGAGTGGGCGCGCTCGCCCTTCGTCCTCAGCAGGACCCGCAGGGTGCCCTGGCAGCCGCCCTCCACCTGGCCGTCGGAGGGCTCCAGCAGGATCGCGAAGTCGCCTCGCAACCAGTCGGGGTCGGCCTCGGCCACGTGTCGCAGACCGTTCCGCTCGGCCTCGACCTCCTCCTGGTCGTAGAAGACGAAGGTGAGGTCGCGGTTGGGAGCCGGCACGGTGGCCGCGATCCGCAGCTGGACCGCGACCCCGGACTTCATGTCGCAGGTGCCGCAGCCCCAGAGCACGCCGTCCTCGTCCAGCCGGGACGGCACGTTCCCGGCGATCGGGACGGTGTCGATGTGACCGGCCAGGATCACGCGCTCGGCGCGGCCCAGGTCCGTACGGGCGATCACGTTGTTGCCGTACCGGTCGACGGTGAGGTGCGGCAGTGCGCGCAGGGCGGTCTCGATCGCATCCGCGAGGGGCTTCTCGGAGCCGCTCTCGGAGGGGAAGTCGACGAGTCGCGCGGTGAGCGCGGCGGCGTCCAGCGTGAGGTCAAGCGAGGTGTCGGCCATGCCACCGACCCTAGCGCGCCCTCTCCTGACGGCCGTTTTTCCGAATCCCGTGGCACCGGAGGTGAGCGTTCCGGGGGGCTCAAGTACCTTGTACCGCGTGTCAGAGACGTCCCCCAACCGTCCCAAGCGCCGCGGCCGCCTCTTCCGTTTCGGCGCGGCCCTGTTGGTCCTGTGCGCCGTCGCCGCCTACCTCGTGGTGCAGTACGTCACCGGGGGCCCCGGCATGCGCGGGTGCAAGGTGGTCTCGGGCGCGACGACGGGCACGGGGTCGGGGTCGGGCACGGGGTCGGAGACGTCGTACGAGTTCACGCCCGAGCAGGCAGCGAACGCGGCGACGATCGCCGCCGTCGGCACCGGGCGCAACATGCCGGAGCGCGCGGTCACCATCGCGCTGGCGACCGCCCTGCAGGAGTCCGGGCTGCGCAACCTGGAGCACGGCGACCGGGATTCGCTCGGCCTGTTCCAGCAGCGGCCCTCGCAGGGCTGGGGCACCGAGCGGCAGATCATGGACCCGGCGTACGCGGCGGGCATCTTCTACGCCCATCTCGCCAAGGTGCCCGACTACACCCGGCTGCCGCTGACCGTGGCCGCACAGCGCGTGCAGCGCAGCGGTTACCCGGAGGCGTACGCCAAGCACGAGCCGGACGCCACGCTGCTGGCCGCCGCGTTGACCGGCCGCTCGGCGGCCGCGCTGACCTGCGACGGGCGTCCGGAGCGCACGGCGGAGGCGACCGGTCCGAACGCGGTGCGCGCCGCGCTGGTACGCGACTTCGGGCGGGACGCGCTGCAGGAGACGGGCGCCGAGGTGGGCGGCACGCCGGTGCCCTCGCCGACACCCGCACCGAGTGTCACCGCGACCGCGCACGGGCGGACGGTGACCGTCCCGGTGCCGCAGGGTGCCAAGCGGGACGCGGCGGGCCGCAGTGAGCGGGAGCGGGGCTGGCAGCTGGCGCAGTGGGCGGTGGCCAACTCCTCGGCGCTGCACATCCAGCGGGTGGCGTACGCGGGGCGGGAGTGGAGCGCCGGGAACACGGACACGCGATGGCGTGCCTCCGGCGGGCCGTCCGCGGCGGGGACCGGCACCGGGAGCGGGACGGGCAGTGGGGGCGGGTCCGGGGGTGCGGAGTCGTCCTTGGACGCGGTCCGGATAGTGACCGGACAGTAGTACGGGGCTTCACTCCGCCGGGTTGCGCGGGGGCGGTCGGCGCGGGTTCGCGGGCCGGTGCCGGGTGGCGCTCGGGATGCCTTGGGAATCAAGGGCCGGAAGGATTCTGCAGGGCTTTCCGTGGACGGTCTTTGCCCGTTTTTATCCACACCTGATAATGCGATGCGTTATCCATTCTTTACCTGAGGGGTCCGCAACCTTCGTCGGCTTCGAGCGGTAGTCACGGCGTCCGACCACGGACGACATCACGTTCTCTCCCGTCGAATGGAGCATCATGTCCCTCCCTCTGACCCGCCGGATCGCCCGTGCCGCGCTGCTTGTCGCAGCGGGAGCGGCTGCCGGGGTCGGTGCGGCCGGCTCCGCCAGCGCGGCCGCGAACCTTCCGACCGCCACTCCGAACCTGGGTGGTCTGAGCACCCTGGACACGGCGCACGTCGGTGACACCGTCGACGGTGCCGCCCAGAACGTCAGCGGGCTCGCGGGCAACGCGGGCAGCAACGCGCTGAAGCAGGCCGTGCCGGCGACGGGGCTGGCCGGTGGCGGTGCCGTGAAGAAGGCGGCGCCGACGGCGCAGCAGGCGGCGGGGGCCGCGGCTGGGGTGCTCGGGGGTGCCACGTCCAGTGCGAAGGGCGGGCTGCCGGTGCAGGGGTTGCCGCTGGGCGGCTGAGCGCCTGGCTTTGGCCACGCCGACGGGGTCCAGGGTGTTTCCTGGACCCCGTCGGCCTTTTGTTGTTCTACGTCGGTCCCGTCAGCGTCGATGGGACGGCACCCGGCGCCGCGGGCCGTGCCCAGCCGTTCCGCCCTGCGGAACGCCTGCCCACGGCGGGGGGGCGGGTTCGGCCGGCTCGGCGCGTGACGCCCCGCCGAGCCGGCGGGGGGCGGCGGCCGGCGGGGGGCGGTGGTCGGCGGGGGCGGCGGTCGGCCGGGGGGGGGCGGCAGCCGGCGGCGGGCGGCGGGCGGCGGGCGGCGGGCGGCGGGCGGCGGGGGCTGATTACTTTGTGAGGCGGTGGGCTGCTGTCTGGATTCGTTCGTCTGTTGCTGTCAGGGCTACTCGGACGAAGGTGGCGCCTGCGGGGCCGTAGAAGTCGCCGGGGGCTACCAGGATGCCCAGGTCGGCCAGGTGGGCGACGGTGGTCCAGCAGGGTTCGTCCCGGGTGGCCCAGAGGTAGAGGCTGGCCTCGCTGTGTTCGATGCGGAAGCCGTGGGCGAGGAGGGCGTCGCGCAGCGCCGTGCGGCGGGCCGCGTAGCGCGCGCGCTGCTCGTGGACGTGGGTGTCGTCCGCGAGGGCCGCCATGGTGGCCGCCTGGGTGGGCGCCGACGTCATCATGCCGCCGTGCTTGCGGATCTCCAGCAGCGGGCCGAGGACGGCCGGGTCACCGGCGGCGAAGGCGGCGCGGTAGCCGGCCAGGTTGGAGCGCTTGGAGAGCGAGTGGACGGCCACGATGCCGTCGTACGAGCCGCCGTTGACGTCGGGGTGCAGCACCGAGACAGGGTCGGCCTCCCAGCCCAGCTCGATGTAGCACTCGTCGGAGACGACCAGCACGCCGTGGGCGCGGGCCCAGCTGACGATCTCCGTCAGTTCTCGCTGGGACAGCACCTTGCCGGTGGGGTTCGACGGCGAGTTCAGCCACAGCAGCCTGAGGTTCGCCGGATCCAGGTCGCGCGGGTCGTCGTAGGCCTCGTACTCGGCGCGGGCGAGGCGGGCGCCGACCTCGTAGGTGGGGTAGGCCAGGCGCGGGTAGGCCACCTTGTCGCCGGGTCCCAGGCCGAGCTGGGTCGGCAGCCAGGCGACGAGTTCCTTGGAGCCAACGATCGGCAGCACGTGGTGGTGGGTGATTCCGCGGGCGCCCAGCCGGCGCTCCAGCCAGCCGGTGATCGCGTCGCGCAGCGCGGGCGTGCCCCAGACCGTCGGGTAGCCCGGCGAGTCGGCCGCGTCGACCAGGGCCTTCTGGACCAGTTCGGGGACCGGGTCGACCGGGGTGCCGACGGACAGGTCCACGATCCCGTCCGGGTGAGCGGCGGCCGTCTGCTTGTACGGGGCCAGCTTGTCCCAGGGGAAGGTGGGGAGCCGGTCGGAGACTGCGGACACGGTTCTTGCTCGCTTTCGTGGGTACGGCGCTCGCCGTCGGTACGGCGAACGCCTCGGTCCCGTGCGGCGGTGATCAAGGTGATCGGGCCGTACGGGACCGAGGCGGCGCGGTGTGCGGGGCCGCCGGGCGGTTACTCGGCCTGCGGCGGCAGCGCGGCGATGAAGGGGTGGTCCCGCTCGATCAGACCCAGCTTGCTGGCGCCGCCGGGCGAGCCGAGCTCGTCGAAGAACTCGACGTTCGCCTTGTAGTAGTCCTTCCACTCCTCCGGAGTGTCGTCCTCGTAGAAGATCGCCTCGACCGGGCAGACCGGCTCACAGGCACCACAGTCGACGCATTCGTCCGGGTGGATGTACAAGGACCGCTGGCCCTCGTAGATGCAGTCGACCGGGCACTCCTCGATGCACGCCTTGTCCTTGACGTCGACACAAGGCTGCGCGATGACGTAGGTCACGCTGTCGTTCCTCCTCGATTGGGCGCTGGCGGGCCTCCTCAGGCTCCGCCGCCTGGCGCGCGGGAGCGCGGCGTCGTCGATGCCCGCCCCTAGTATCTCCGTTCCGGGACATGATCCGAACAGGAGGGGTGAACTGACCAGTGGAAATCTCGGCGACAGGACGGCTTGAGGTCCGTATCACCCCTGCTGACGTGGGGAAACGAGTCTCGGTGCGGCGTTTGACCGAACTTGGGGGCGGGGCTGAGAAGTTCACCGACACGGTGGGTGTTCTCACATCATGGGACGACGGCGTGCTCATGATCACACGTCGGGACGGCGCGGGTGTCCGGATCGCGGAATCCGCGGTGGTCGCGGGCAAAGTCGTACCGGCCGCTCCGGCGCGTCGCCGCGGTCCGGCGGCGAGCTACCCGGAGCTGGCCCGGGTCACCGCGCGCGGCTGGCCGCCGCTGGAGAGCGAGCGGCTGGGCGACTGGGAGCTGCGGGCCTCCGGCGGGCACACGCGGCGGGCCAACAGTGTGCTGCCGCTGGGCGACCCCGGCATGCCGCTCGGCGAGGCGCTGGAGGTCGTACGACGCTGGTACGGCGAGCGGGGCCTACCCGCGTACGTGCAGGCCGCGACGGGTGCCGAGGGCACGCAGGAGCTGCTCTGCGCGGAGCTGGAGCGGCGCGGGTGGGTGCGCGAGGTGACCACCGACGTGTGGATCGGCGCGCTGGCGCCGCTCGCCGACCGGGCGGAGGGCTCCGGTGAGGGTGTGGTGCTCTCCCGGGAGGCCGACGAGGCGTGGCTCGCGCGGTACCGGAGCGGAGAGGTGGGCGAGGCGGCCCGGCAGGTGCTGGCCGGTGGGCCGTCAGTGGTGTTCGCGCAGGTGCCCGGCGCGACCGGTGCGGCTCCGGGCCCCGCGGCCCCGGCCGGTGCCGTTCCCGCGGCGATCGGGCGGTGCGTGGTGGACGGCCGTTGGGCGGGCTTCGCCGCGATCGAGGTGGATCCCGTGCGGCGCCGTGCGGGGCTGGCGACCCGGGTGATGGCGGCCCTGGCCGGGCGGGCCCTGGAGGAGGGCGCCTCTGCGGCCTGGCTGCAGGTCGAGCGGGACAACGAGGCGGCCCGGGGGCTGTACGCCGGTCTGGGTTTCACGCGGCACCACAGCTACCACCACTACCGCGCGCCCGAACCCTCCGGCACAGGGAGCTAGGAAGCCTCGTGGAAGGGCATGAGCCTGGCATGGGCCATCCGTACCTGCCGCCCCCGTACCCGCCCGGTCCCGAGCGGGCCGCCGAGGTGCGGCGGAGGTTCGGCGAGGAGGCGCGCTCCGAGCGGCCCGACCTGTCCGCCCTGTGCCTGCTGATCGGCGCGGCGGCGGACGGCTCGCTGGACGACGCCGGCCTCGACGCCGCGCAGCTGGAGCTGGACGAGCTGGCCGGGCAGCTGCCGTACCGGCCGGGCGGCCCGCGCGCGTGGGCGGAGGCGGTACGGCGGCTGCTGGGGACGCGGTACGACTTCGGCGGGACCCCGGCGGACTACCAGCGCCTGGAGTCCTCCCTGCTGCACGAGGTGCTGCGACGCCGGCGCGGGCTGCCGATCCTGCTGTCGGTGGTGTGGCTGGAGGTGACCCGCAGGGCGGGCGCGCCGGTGCACGGGGTCGCGCTGCCGGGGCACTTCGTGGTCGGTTTCGGGCCGCCGGAGGAGCAGGTGCTGGCCGATCCGTTCGAGGGCGGGCGGGTGCTGAGCGGGCCGGACGCCGAGGTCCTGGTGGCGGGGGCGACGGGGACGCCGCTGGAGCCCTCCATGCTGGTGCCCGCGACGCCGTTGCAGGTGGTCCAGCGGGTGCTCAACAACATGCGGGCGTGGGCTTCGGCCCGGCCCGAGCGGTCGGACGTCGCGCTGCTCGCCGTCGAGTTGGGCCTGCTGCTGCCGGCCCACCCGGCCCGGCTGCGCTACGAGCGGGGTCAGCTGCTCGTGCAGCGCGGCGAGTTCGTCGCGGGGGCGGCGGAACTGGAGGCGTACGCCGAGCTGGTCGGGGTGGTCGATCCGCACACCGAGGAGCGTGCCCGGGCGCAGGCGCGCGAGGCGCGGGCCCTGCTCAACTAGGAGCCGTTCCCACCAGGAGCAGTTCGCACTGGGCGCAGTTCCCACCGGGCACCGCTCTCACAGCCAGCCCTTCTCCCGCGCTATCCGTACCGCCTCCGCCCTGTTGCGTACGGCGAGTTTCTGGATGGCCGTGGAGAGGTAGTTGCGGACCGTGCCCTGGGAGAGGTGGAGGGCCGCCGCGAGTTCCGCGTTGGTGGAGCCGTCGGCCGCGGCGCGGAGGACCTCGCGCTCGCGGTCGGTGAGGGGGTTGGCGCCCTCGGCGAGGGCCGCCGCGGCGAGGGTGGGGTCGATGACCCGCTCCCCGGAGAGGACCTTGCGGACGGCCTCGGCGAGCTGGGCGGCGGGGGCGTCCTTGACGAGGAAGGCGTCGGCGCCGGCCTCCATGGCGCTGCGCAGGTAGCCGGGGCGCCCGAAGGTGGTGAGGACGACGAGCTTGACGTGCGGGAACGCGCGGTGCACCTGGGCCGCCGCCTCGATGCCGGTGCAGCCGGGCATCTCGATGTCGAGCAGGGCCACGTCCACGCCGTGCTCCCCGACCGCGGCCAGCACCTGGTCGCCCCGCGCGACCTGGGCGACGACCTCGATGTCGTCCTCCAGGCCGAGCAGGGCGGCCAGGGCCTCGCGGACCATCGACTGGTCCTCGGCGAGGAGAAGCTTGATCGCGCTCGTCATGCCCCGGATCCTACGTCCACCGACGTGGCCGTAGGGACGCGGGCGACCAGCCGGAATCCGCGCCTGGCCCGGCCCGCCTCCAGCGTGCCGCCGGCCTTCTCCAGGCGCTCGGCGAGGCCGGTCAGACCGTTGCCGGGGCCCGTGCCGGAACCGCCGGATCCGTTGTCCTCGACGCTGAGTTCGAGGCGGGGACCGTCCAGGGTCTGCCGGTGCAGGAGCTGTACGACGCACCGGTCGGCGCCGCTGTGCCGGACCACGTTGGTGACCGCCTCGCGCAGCACCCAGGCGAGCGCGGACTCGGCGTCCTCGCCGACGCCGGTGAGGTCGGGTTCGGCGGGCACCTCGGCGGTGACCCCGGCGGCGGTGAGCGCGACCCTGGTCCCGGCGAGTTCGGCGGCGAGGCGGGGGCGCCGGTAGCCGGTGACGGCCTCGCGGACGTCGACCAGGGCCTGTCGGCTGACCTGCTCGATGTCGGCGACCTGCTGGGCCGCCTTCGCCGGATCGCCGGGCAGCATCCGGCCGGCCAGCTCGCTCTTCAGCGTGATCAGCGACAGCGAGTGGCCGAGCAGGTCGTGCAGGTCGCGGGCGAGGCGCAGGCGCTCCTCGTTGGCGGCGAGCTGGGCGACGGTGGCCCGGGCCTCGCGCAGTTCGACGGTCGTCCGCACCAGCTGGCGGATGCCGGTCATCGCGAACCCGATGAGCAGCACCAGCACGACCAGGCCGATCGCCTGGTCCTCCCCGGCGTACAGGCCGACCAGGTACATCAGGGCCGCCGAGCCGGGGATGGCCCAGTAGGCGGCCCGCAGGGGCAGGGTGGCCCCGCAGGCGACCGAGAGGTAGACGAAGAGTCCCAGCCAGGGGGTGCCGAGTGTGCCGGCCAGGAAGACGGCGAGGACGCAGAGGACCGCGAGCAGGACGATCACGGCACGGGCGGAGAACGGCCGGCCCATGTTGCGGAACACGAGCGTCAGGTAGAACCCGACGAACGCGGTCAGGCCGGCCGAGCCGGCCACGGTGGCGCCGGTACCGTGGTCGCCGCTGATCAGGTCCTGGAGGGGAGAGCTGAGGAAGACCAGCCAGACGCCGATCCACAGCAGCTTGATCAGCAGGTCGCGCCGGTTGCGGGGCGGCCGGCCCACCCACATCCGGTCTTCCGGCCGGTGGGTGCCGGTGCGCGGGTCTTCCGTCATGGTGCTCACGCCTTCAGCGTGTCCTTCCGGTACAGCCAGGCCGCGCCGCCCGCGAAGAGGACGAAGGAGACGGCGAGGACGGCGATGTCCTGGGCGCTCGGCGACTGGCTCTGCTCGACCGCACGCCCGAGGGAAGCGTACGCGTGACTGGGCAGCCACTTGGCGATGTCCTGCAGCCACTGCGGGAAGTTCGTGGACGGCATCCACAGGCCGCCGAGCAGCGACAGACCAAAGTAGATGATCATCGTGATGGGCCGGACCGCGTCCCCGGAGGCGAGGTAGCCGATGGCGACGCCGAGCGCGGCGAAGACGAGGCTGCCCGCCCAGATGACCCCGGTGAGCGCGAGCCACTGCCAGGTGTCCAGGCGTACGTCCTTCACGACGGCGGCGACGACGAACACGAAGACGATGGACGGCAGGCTCACCACGGCGGCGCTGGCCGTCTTGGCGAGGACGTAGCCGCGCCCGGGCAGGGAGGTCAGCCGCAGCTGCCGTACCCAGCCGCTCTCGCGCTCCTTGGCGATGCGCTCGCTGTTGCCCATCAGCACTGCGGTCAGCGCGCCGAAGGAGGCCATGGAGACCATCAGGTAGGTGGCGACGGTCAGCCCGGTGCCGTCGACCTTCTCGCTCGTGCCGGCGCTGCCGCTGAAGATCAGGAACAGGATCGAGGGGTAGAGGACCGAGAAGAACAGGAACTTGCGGTTGCGCAGGGCGCGGGCGAGTTCGAGCTTGATCAGACTGTTCATGACTGCTTGGCCTCCTCGGCCTCCGTGATGGCGACGAAGGCCTGCTCCAGACCGAGGCCGGCGACTTCGAGGTTGCGGGGGTAGACACCGGAGCCGTACAGGGCGTGGACGGTGGCGTCGGCGTCGGAGGACTGGATGCGGACGGTCTGGCCGGAGACGTCGAGGGAGGTGAGGAAGGGCAGGTCGCGCAGGGCGGCGTGGTCGATGGTCCCCTCCAGGTCGAAGGAGACCCGGCGGGCGCCGGCCTTGGCCTTGATCTCCGCCGCGGTGCCGTCGGCGAGGAGCCGGCCCCGGTGCAGCACGAGCACCCGGTCGGCGATGGCGTCGGCCTCTTCGAGGTAGTGGGTGGCGAAGAGGACCGTACGGCCCTGGTCGGCCTGTTCCCGCATGGTGGCCCAGAACGCCTGGCGGGCGCTGACGTCCATGCCGGTGGTCGGCTCGTCCAGCACGATCAGGTCGCTGTCGCCGGCGGTGGCGAGGGCGAAGCGGACACGCTGGGCCTGTCCGCCGGACAGCTTGTTGACCTTGCGGTCGGCGATCTGGGTGACGCCCGCGCGGGCCATCACGTCGGCGGCCCGGTACGGCTTCGGGTGCAGGGCGCAGGCCAGCTTCACCAGCTCCTCGACCGTGACCTCGTCCATCAGGCCGCCGCTCTGCAGCATGGCGCCGACGTGGCCGCGGACGATGGCGTCACGCGGGCTGGTGCCGAACACCTCGACCGTGCCGCTGTCGGCCTGCTTGAGGCCGAGCAGCAGGTCCAGTGTGGTGGACTTGCCGGCGCCGTTCGGCCCCAGCAGGGCGACGGTCTCACCGGGGTGCAGGCGGAGGGAGAGCCCGTCGACGGCCCGTACGTCGCCGTACGTCTTGGTCACCTGGTCGAACCCGACCACAGCGGTGGCGGTGTCGGGTACGGCTGTCGTTGTCATGCGGTAATGCTCGCTGCTGAGCTCTGCGTGCGTGCAGTGTCGGGGGTCCTGAGTGCGGGATGACGAATGTCATGGTGCGCGGGGGTCGGGTGTCATCCGCGGGCCGGTGGGGCTTCTCGCGCCCACGCGGCGGAGCCGCATATGGACCGGGCCCCGCGCCCCTTTCAGGGCGCCGCCGTCGAGCCCCGTAAGGGGCGCGGGGAACTGCGCGATCGGCCACGACGCGGCCGCAGCCGACCGACCACGCAGCGCCCCCCTAGTTGGGCGTCGTGCTGATGACCGCAACCCTGTTGGTCTTGCTGACCAGCGCCTGCCGCAGCGCCACATACACGTCCTGCGGCGTCACAGCCGTCTTCTTGCCGCTGGCCCGCGTGATCAGCACGTTGTCGAACGCGTGGCCGTACAACTGCTGGAGCGCGTTCAGGTCGGGCTTGTCGGTCAGCTTGCCGTCGGGCGTGGCCGCCACCCTGAGGAACTTCCACAGGGACTTCTGCGGGCTCATCCGGACCGAGTGCGCCGCGTCCGTCTGCACGGTCACTATCCCCGACATGGCCGGCTCGGCGAACGCCTTCATCTCGCGGTCGACCTCGACCTTGGAGACCGTCGGCTGCTTGGTGGTCGTCGGGACGGTCACCGGCGTCACCGTGCCGGTCTCCACCTGCGTGCGGTACGCCTGTTCGACCGCCCGGGTCGACTGGGCCGCGTCGATGGCCTTGCCGGCCTTGCCGTACACGGCGACGGCCTGGCCCGACTTGAACTCGATGCCGCCCTCGGTGACGGAGCCCGAGCCGCCGCCCGCCTGCTGGAGCGCGACCTGGAGCTTCTCCTCGTCGACCGGCATGGCGGGGTCGACGGTCCGCTGCTGCCCGAAGAGGTTGCCGATCACGGAGACCGGGTTGTAGTCGTTCGTCGCGGCCTTGCCGACCGTGGCCTGGAAGTCGAACTGCAGGCCCGCGTTCTCCGGGGTGAGGGAGACGGTCTTGCCGCCCACGGACAGCTTCAGCGGCTTGTTGACCCGGCTGCCGAAGGCGTCGTCGAGCTTCTTGACCGCGTCGTCCCGGGTGCCGCCGCCGATGTCGACACCGAGGACGGTCGTGCCCTTGGGCACGTCGGTGTGGTTCATCAGCAGCCCGGCGCCGTAGGCACCGCTCGCGAGGACCACCACGCCGACGCAGAGCAGGACGAGCTTGCTGCGGCCCTTCTTCTTCTGCGGCTTGGCCTCCGCCTTGGGCGGCGCGACCGGCTCGGGCAGCTTGGGCGCGGTGTGCGGGCCCTGGCCCTCGGCGCGGGCGCCCTGGCCGAACGGGGAGTTGCCCGCGGACGGGACGACCGGGATGCCGCTGGTGACGGTGTGCCCGGAGACGTTGTCCGCCGGGGAGCCGTAGCCGGGGGTGCCGTCCGGGGCCGGCTTCTGGGGCGTGAGGATCGCGGTGTCGTCGCTGAGCGCGGCGCCGGGGGCGAACGGGCCGCCGTGGCCGCCCAGTCCGTTCGCCTCGCCGGGAGCGTCGTACGCGCCGGAGCCTGCCGGGGCGTCGAAGCCTGAGGGGACGTCGAAACCACCCATGTCGGTGAAGGACTCGCCGGACCGCAGGTCGATGTCGCCGGTGTCGCCGAGGCCGCCCGGGCCGCCGACGGGCGGGATGACGGGGCCGTCGCCGGTGACCGGGCCGCTGGTCGGGCCCGTGGGGCCCTGCGGGCCGCCGGAACCGCCCAGGCCGTTCGGGCCGTTGAAGCCGCTGCGGCCGCCGGTACCGCCCGCGCCGCCACCCGGCACACCGGGTCCAGGGGCACCGCCAGGTCCGCCGGCCGGGCCGAAGCCCGCGGTGCCGGACGGCGCGCCGGGCAGGCCCGGACCGTCGCCGCGGCCGGTGCCGCCGTTCTCGGCGAAGTACGGCAGGTCGTCGCGGCGCGGTTCGTCGCCGCCGCTCGCGCCGGGGCGGGAGCCGCCCAGCGGTCCCGCGTTCAGTGCCTCGGTCACGTCGAAGGAGCCGGTGCCGCCGCCGTGCCCCGGGGCCACGGGGCCACCGGTGGCGCCGGGCAGCCCCGCGCCGTTCGTGCCGCCCGGGCGGGAGGTGCCCGGCACGCTCATGGAGCCGACCACGCCACCGGGACGGCCGCCGCCCGGGCGTGCTCCGGTGCCGCCGGCCGTGGGAGCGGAGGCGGGGCCCGCCTTACCCGGCGAGCCGGGCGCCCCCGAGGCGCTCGACGTGCCGGTCGTGCCGGATCCCGCGGCCGAACCGCCGGGCATCCCTGCCCCGTTCGTACCGCTTCCGCCAGGACCGCCCTTGTTCGCGCCGGACTTGCGGGGAGCGAACCAGTCGCTGGTCCGCTCCTCGGCCGGGGCCGCGGGCTCGTCGGGAACCTCGGGAGCGGCGGCGGGCGCGGGGGCCGGGGTCTGAGGACGCGGGTCGGCGCCGGTGTCGACGGCGGCGGCGCCTTCGGTGTCCCCCATGGGCTTGCGCACGACGACCGGCGGAATCGGCCGGGACCCTGGGATGTTGATCCGGATCCGGGTCGTCAGCGTCGTCTCGGTCTTGCGTTCCTCCGGCTGCGCGGGCGAAGGGCCCGCGTCCGAACCGTCGCCGGAAGCCATGGGGGTCCCGTACGGCGGGGTGCCGGAGGGGTATGCGGCTCCGCCGCGCCCGTTGGGCCCGGAGGACGGAGTGTCAGTTTCACGACTCAAGGCAGGTTCTCCCGGTTGGCTCCGCCGCCCGTCACGACCTCACGCGGGCACCTCGGCGGCGCGCACCACCATACTGGCCGCGTCTGCCGGGTATCCCGGGACCGATGCGGAAACCCACACCGGACTCGCACCTGAGCGGTACGGCGAGGTTGCGGCGAAGTGGTACGTCACTTGCCAAGTCGGGCAGGGCCGGCCCCGGGCCGCCCCACCGGAGCAAGGGTGGCGCAGATCACAGCCGAGGTCATGCCGCCGAGCAGGAAGAGGTACGAGCTGATCCCCGCCCCGTACAGGAAGTCCCCCTCGGGCCGGGAGGCGACGAGCAGAAGCGCGGCGATGATCCAGCCCGCCACCGGCGCGACCGCCCCGGCGCGGCGCCCGGTCGCGTACGCCCCGCCGAGGAACAGTCCGGTGGCACCGGCGAGGGCCAGCAGCAGCCCGCCGGGGAGCCAGGCGGCCTGCACCAGGGCCCCGGCGAGGGCGACGACCGCGCCGAGCAGGAACAGCCCCGAGTAGGCGGCGGCCCGGCCCGCGGAGGGGGGCTTCAGCGGCTGGGCCATCATCGGTCCGCGGCCTGCCGTACTCATGACGCCTCCTGGGTGCTGCCGTGGGTTGCGGTACCCGTGCCCGCGTCCGTGCCGAGGCCCGCGAACAGGTCGGTCTCGCCGGCTCCGGCCGCCTCGCCGCGGACCAACTCGTAGTACTCGGTGGTGAACAGGGGCTGGGCCAGCTCGTTGGAGAGCACGAAGTACCGTCCGGCCACGGTGATCTGGGTGGCGTGGGCGCGCATCGCCGCCGCCTTGGCGTCCGCGTGCGCGGTGCCGTCGACCGTGGCGGTGATCCTCGCGTCGTCCACGACTCCGGGTACGTCGTCCACGGCGGCGCTCTTCTCGAACGGCAGGGCGGGCAGCTCGTCCCGGAGGCGCGCGAAGGCGGACTCGGCGACGGAGCGCGGCACGCGGTTGACGTACACCTTGTCGATCCGGTGGCCGGCTTCGGCGGCCAGTTCGACGGCCCGCAGGGCGACGCGGTGGGCCTGGATGTGGTCCGGGTGGCCGTAGCCGCCGTCGTCGTCGTAGGTGACGAGGACCTGGGGGCGGGTCTCCAGGATCACCTCGACGAGGTGTCCGGCGGCCTCGTCGACGTCGGCCTGCCAGAAGCAGTCCGGGTCGTCGTTGTCGGCGATGCCCATCATTCCGGAGTCGCCGTAGCGGCCCGCGCCGCCGAGGTGGCGGACGTCCGTCACGCCCAGCTCTCGGGCGGCGGCGGCCAGCTCGCCGCGGCGGTGCGCGCCCAGCGCGGCACCGCCGAGGTGCCGCAGCCGGGGCGGGATGACCTCGCCGCGCTCACCGAGCGTGCAGGTGACCAGGGTCACGTGGGCGCCCTCGGCCGCGTACTTGGCCATCGTCGCGCCGTTGTTGATCGACTCGTCGTCCGGGTGCGCGTGCACCAGGAGCAGACGGCGAGCTGGGAGTTCCGTCATGGGCCCAGCCTACGAGGCGGGACCGACAGCGCCGCGCACCCGGGGGCGGCCCCGGTCAGAACTTGATACTGCCGATCATGCTGGCGACGTTCGTGGTCAGGTCGGTGATCGTGGGCGCGACGGTCGAGGAGGCGAGGTAGAACCCGAGCAGCATGCAGACCACCGCGTGGCCGCCCTTCAGCCCTGACTTCTTGATGAGCAGGAAGACGACGATCGCCAGCAGCACCACCGCCGAAATCGAGAGTGCCACGGCGGCTCACCTCCAAAGTTCCCGGGGACGAGGGCGGGTACGCACACGGGGGTTGCGTCTCGGTTGTGTCGTGGTTGTGGACCGGCAAGGCAAAGCCATGCGGATGCCAGCAGGTTCATACCCACTCAGCGGTAGTGATCATAACTATCCGTGCTCGCGCATCGCTCGGCGCACGGCCGCACAAGGGGGCGCATGGCCAATATGGTCGAGGCATGACGACCGAGGCTGACTCCTTCCCCCGTCGGCACGCCCGCACCCAGCGGTTCACGCTCGGCGCGCCGCGCGCGTTCACCGTGGCGCCCGACGGTTCACGTGTCACGTTCCTGCGCTCCTCCTCCGGCACCGACCGGGCCAACTCCCTGTGGGTGCTGGACCTTCCGGACGGCCCGGAGCGGGTGGCGGCCGACCCCGGCGCCCTGCTCGGGGGCGCCGCCGAACAGCTCTCGCCCGCGGAACGGGCACGCCGGGAGCGCAGTCGCGAGGGAGGCGCCGGCATCGTCGGCTACGCCACCGACGCGGCCGCGGAGTCGGCGGCCTTCGCCCTGTCCGGACGGCTGTTCACGGCCGATCTGCGCGCCGGCGCCGAGGCCGGCGCGACCCGCGAACTGCGGGTCCCGGGACCGGTGATCGACCCGCGTCCGGCCCCGGACGGGCGGCACGTCGCGTACGTCTCCGGCGGCGCGCTGCGCGTGGTGGAGGCCGGAGGCGAGGGCGACCGGGCGCTGGCGGAGCCGGAGTCGGACAACGTCACCTACGGTCTCGCCGAGTTCGTCGCGGCCGAGGAGATGGGGCGCGCGCGGGGCTTCTGGTGGGCGCCGGAGTCGGACCGGCTGCTGGTGGCGCGCGTCGACGACACGCCGGTGAACCGGTGGTGGATCGCGGACCCGGCCCATCCCGGCCGGGAGCCGAACCTGGTCGCGTACCCCGCGGCGGGCACGGACAACGCGGAGGTACGGCTGTTCGTGCTGGGCCTCGGCGGGGAGCGCACGGAGGTCGCGTGGGACCGGGCGCGCTACCCGTACCTGGCGCGTGTGCACTGGTCGGGGGCGGGTGCGCCGCTGCTCCTGGTGCAGTCCCGGGACCAGCGCGGCCAGGTGTTCCTGGCGGTCGACCCGGAATCGGGCGCGACCCGGATGGTGCACGCCGACGAAGATCCGGCTTGGCTGGAACTGTTCCCCGGGGTGCCGTGCTGGAGCCCGTCGGGGCAGCTCGTGCGGATCGCGGACGAGGGCGGTGCGCGCCGCCTGGCGGTGGGCGAACGGCCGCTGACCGGCCCGCAGTTGCACATCCGTGCGGTGCTGGACGTGACCGCCGACGACGTCCTGGTGTCGGCGTCCGCGGGCCAGGAGGCGCAGTCCCCCGAGACGGGCGAGATCCATGTGTACCGGGTGAACGAGCTGGGCGTGGAGCGCGTGTCGCAGGAGCCCGGTGTGCACTCGGCGGTGCGCGCCGGGGGCGTGACCGTGCTGGTGTCCTCGGTACTGGACAGTCCGGGCGCCCGTGTCCAGGTGCTGCGTGACGGAAAACTGACGGCGACTGTCCGGTCTTACGCCGAAGATCCCGGTATGTCCCCCCGCGTGACGCTCACCCGCGGGGGCGCACGCAAAATTCCGTGCGCCGTGCTTATGCCTACGGACTACTCCGGCGACACTCCCCTCCCGGTCCTGATGGATCCCTACGGCGGCCCGCACGGCCAGCGGGTGGTGGCCGCGCACAACCCCCACCTGACCTCGCAGTGGTTCGCCGACCAGGGCTTCGCGGTGGTCGTCGCCGACGGCCGGGGCACCCCCGGCCACTCCCCCGCCTGGGAGAAGGCGGTCCGGGACGAGGTGGCCGCGGTGGCCCTTCAGGATCAGGTCGACGCCCTCCACGCGCTCGCCGGCGACTTCCCGCTGGACCTGGGCCGGGTGGCGATCCGGGGCTGGTCCTTCGGCGGCTACCTCGCGGCACTGGCCGTGCTGCGGCGCCCCGATGTCTTCCGCGCGGCAGTGGTGGGCGCACCGGTCACGGACATGCGGTTGTACGACACGCACTACAAGGAGCGTTACCTGGGGCACCCGGACGAGCAGCCGGAGGTCTACCGCCGCAACTCGGTGATCGACGACGCGGGCCTGGTCGACGCGGCCGAGCCGCACCGCCCGATGATGATCATCCACGGGCTGGCCGACGACAACGTGGTCGTCGCGCACTCCCTGCGGCTGTCCTCCGCCCTGCTGGCCGACGGCCGCCCGCACGAGTTGCTGCCGCTGTCCGGGGTGACCCACATGACCCCGCAGGAGACGGTCGCGGAGAACCTGCTGCGGCTGCAGCTGGACTTCCTCAGGCGCTCGCTGTCCCTGAACACGCCCACGGGGCAGACTGGTTAAGCGGGACAGGCCGGTTAACACGCGGGCAACGCGCCCGACGCCGTACCGATATAAGGACCGGAAAGGCTGACGGGCGTACGGCTGGTGCGGATGCCGTAGCGAGCGGGCCGGGGCGGCACCACGCACCCCGGCCCGCGGCCGCACGGCGAAGCCGTCTCGCTTAGGCCCTTCGCCGGTCTCACGCCGGCCCGTCACCCTTCCACGCCGTCGATCCGTTGCCCGGCTCCCGCGGCCGGTCGGCCGGGGCGTCGGGCGGGGGCTGTGTCGTCTCCTCCGGTGGCACCACCCGCTTCTCCTCGGCGAAGTGGCAGGCCGAGGGGTGGACGGCCGGGCCGCTCGCGCCCCGGAACGCCTCCGGCACGGCCAGCAGCGGCACCTCCTCCGCACAGCGCTCCCGCGCCTTCCAGCAGCGGGTGCGGAAACGGCACCCGGACGGGATGTTCGTCGGCGACGGCACGTCACCCGTGAGGATGATCCGCTCCCGGTGTTCGCGGGCCTCGGGGTCGGGAACGGGCACCGCGGAGAGCAGCGCCTGGGTATAGGGGTGCGTCGGATGGTCGTAGATCTCGGCGTCGCGGCCGATCTCCACGATGCGGCCCAGATACATGACGCCGACCCGGTCGGAGATGTGCCGGACGATCGAGAGGTCGTGCGCGATGAAGACGTAGGAGAGGTCGAAGTCCGACTGGAGCCGGTCCAGCAGGTTGATCACCTGGGCCTGCACGGAGACGTCCAGGGCGGAGACCGGCTCGTCGGCGACGATCACCTCGGGGCGCAGGGCCAGTCCGCGCGCGATGCCGATGCGCTGGCGCTGGCCGCCGGAGAACTGGTGCGGGTAGCGGTTGACGTACTCCGGGTTGAGGCCGACCACGTCCAGCAGTTCCTGGACCCGGCGGCGCCGGTCGCCCTTGGGCGCGACCTCGGGGTGGATGTCGTACGGCTCCCCGATGATGTCGCCCACGGTCATGCGGGGGTTGAGGGAGGTGTAGGGGTCCTGGAAGACCATCTGGACGTTGCGGCGCACGGCCTTCAGGGCCCGCCCGGACAGCTTGGTGACGTCCTCGCCCTTGAAGCGGATCGCGCCGGCCGTGGGCCGCTCCAGGTGGCAGAGCATCTTGGCGACGGTCGACTTGCCGCAGCCGGACTCGCCGACGATGCCGAGGGTTTCGCCGCGGCCGAGGGTGAAGTCGACGCCGTCGACCGCCTTGACCGCGCCGACCTGCTTCTTGAACAGGATGCCCTGGGTGAGCGGATAGTGCTTGACGAGGCCGCTGACCTCCAGGACGGGCTCACCGGTCGACGTCATGCAGGCACTCCCTCCAGAAGTGGCAGGCGCTGCCGCGGTCGCCGGACACCTCGTACAGCGGGGGCACGTCGGTGCGGCACACGTCCTGGGCCATCGGGCAGCGGGGGTGGAAGGCGCAGCCGGGCGGGATGTGCATGAGGTTCGGCGGCAGTCCCTTGATGGCGTACAGTTCCTGGCCCTTCTGGTCGAGGCGCGGGATGGAGTCCAGCAGACCGCGGGTGTAGGGGTGGGCGGGCGCCTTGTAGATGTCGAGGACGGGGGCCGACTCGACGATCTTCCCCGCGTACATGACCGCGATCCGGTCGGCGACGTCCGCGACGACGCCGAGGTCGTGGGTGATGAGGATGAGCCCCATGTGGTACTCGCGCTGCAACTCCGCGAGCAGGTCCATGACCTGGGCCTGGACGGTGACGTCGAGGGCGGTGGTGGGCTCGTCGGCGATGATGAGGGCGGGCTCCAGGGCCAGCGCCATGGCGATCATGATGCGCTGGCGCATGCCGCCGGAGAACTGGTGGGGGTAGTCGCGGACCCGCTGGGCGGCGGCCGGGATGCGCACCCGGTCCATCAGCTCGACGGCCTTGGCCCGCGCGTCCTTCTTCGACATGCCGCGGTGGACGGTGAACATCTCGCCGAGCTGCTCGCCGACGGAGAGCACGGGGTTGAGGGACGACAGCGCGTCCTGGAAGATCATCGCCATTCCGGCGCCCCGGACCTTCCGCCGCTCCTCCCCCTTCATCTTCAGCAGGTCCTTGCCCTGGAAGAGGATCTCCCCGCCGGTGATCCGTCCCGGCGGCATGTCGAGGATGCCCATCACGGCCTGCGCGGTGACGGACTTCCCGGAGCCGGACTCGCCGAGCACCGCGAGGGTCTCCCCCGCGTCGACGGCGTACGACACCCCGTTGACGGCGTGGGCGACGCCGTCCCGGGTGCGGAACTCCACGTGCAGGTCGCGGACGTCGAGCAGCATGGCGCTCTCACCTCAGCTTCGGGTCGAGGGCGTCGCGCACCGCGTCGCCGAGCATGATGAAGGCCAGGACGGTGATCGCGAGCGCGCCGGCCGGCCACAGCAGGGCGTGCGGGGCGTTGCGGATGTAGGGGGAGGCGGCGGAGATGTCGATGCCCCAGGAGACGCTGGGCGGTTTGAGACCGACGCCGAGGTAGGACAGGGTCGCCTCCAGGGCGATGTAGGTGCCCAGCGCGATGGTCGCGACGACGATGACGGGGGCGACGGCGTTCGGGGCGATGTGCCGCAGCAGGATGCGGGTGTTGGAGGCGCCGAGGGCGCGGGCGGCCTGGACGTAGTCGTTCTGTTTGGCGGTGATGACGGAGCCGCGGGCGATGCGGGAGATCTGCGGCCAGCCGAGCAGGACGATGAACCCGACGACCGGCCAGACCGTGTTGCTGGTGACGACGGACAGCAGGACGAGTCCGCCGAGGACGACCGGGATGGCGAAGAAGATGTCGGTGCCCCGGGACAGCACCGAGTCCCAGATGCCGCCGACGTATCCGGCGAGCCCGCCGAGCACGGACCCGAGGATCGCCACCCCGAGGGTGCTGCACACACCCACCGTGACGGACGCCCGGGCGCCGTACACGGTCCGCGTGTAGACGTCGCAGCCCTGGCCGTCGAAGCCGAACGGGTGGCCCGGCTGGGAGCCCTGCTGGGCCTTGGCGAGGTCGCACTTGAGGGGGCTGCCGGAGGCGATGACCGAGGGCCACAGGGAGATGAAGATGAGGAACAGGATGACGAGGGCGGAGATCAGGAAGACGGGGTTGCGTCTGAGGTCCCGCCAGGCGTCGGACCACAGCGACCTCGGCTTCTCGGCCGGCCCGGTGCCCTCCGGTCCTCCTGGTGCCCGTCCGCCGGAGGCGGCTGATGGATGCTGCTCCAGGGTGATGGCCTCGCTCGCCCCGAGGTCCATGGCCCCGCCCATGCCGGTGCCCGCGATGGCGCGCTCGGGCTCGTAGGGCTCTTCAGGCATAGCGGATCCTCGGGTCGAGTACGGCGTACAGGAGGTCCACGAGCAGGTTGGCGACCAGGAAGATCAGCACGAGGACGGTCACGAAGCCGACCACGGTCTGGCTGTTCTGCCGCAGGATGCCCTGGTAGAGCTGGTAGCCGACGCCGTGGATGTTGAAGATCCGCTCGGTGACGATCGCGCCGCCCATCAGCGCGCCGATGTCGGTGCCGATGAAGGTGACGACGGGGATGAGGGAGTTGCGCAGCAGGTGCCGGGTGATGACCCGGCGCCGGGGCAGGCCCTTGGCGATGGCGGTGCGGACGTAGTCGGAACGCCGGTTCTCCGCGATGGAGGTCCGGGTCAGCCGGGTGACGTAGGCGAGCGAGACGGAGGCCAGGACGAGGCCGGGCAGGATCAGCTCGTCGAAGGTGGCCTCCGGGGACACCGAGGGGCTGATCCAGCCCCACTCGACGCCGAGCAGCAGCTGGAGCAGCAGACCGGTGACGAACGTGGGGACGGAGATCACGACGAGGGTGGTCAGCAGTACGCCCGTGTCTACGGGCCGGCCTCGCCGCAGACCGGTGACGACACCGAGGGCGATGCCGATGACGATCTCGAAGATGATCGCCACGATGGTCAGCCGGATGGTGACGGGGAACGCCGTTCCCATCAGCTCGGTGACCTTCTGCCCGTTGAACGCCGTACCGAAGTCACCGGTGAACACGTTCCCCATGTAGGTGAGGTACTGCTGGGGGAAGACCGGCTGGTCGAGGCCGAACTGGTGCTTCAGCTGGCCGGCGGTCGCCGGGTCGCACTGCCGCTCCCCGCAGAGTCCCGCGATGGGGTCGCCCATCACGTTGACCATGAGGAAGATCAGCAGGGTGGACCCGATGAACACCGGGATCATCTGGAGCAGTCGCCGGACGACATAGCGTCCCATGGCGGGTCAGCTGACCTTGATCTCGTTGTAGACCGGGACGCTGAACGGGTTGAGCGCCACGTTGGACAGCCGCTGGGAGTAGCCCGCACTGCCGTTCTGGTACCAGAGCGGGATGGCGGCCATGTTGTCCCGGACGACTCCCTCGGCCTTCTGGAAGGTGGAGACGGCCTTGGAGATGTCGGTCTCGGCGTTGGCCTGGTCGACGAGCTGGTCGAACTGCTTGTTGGACCACTTGCCGTCGTTGGAGGAGGCGTCGGTGTAGTAGAGCGGCTGCAGGAAGTCCTGGATGAGCGGGTAGTCCATCTGCCAGCCCGCCCGGAACGGGCCGGTCATCTTGTGCTGCCCGATCTGGTTGCGGAAGTCGGCGAAGGTACCGATCGGGTTGCCGACGCAGGCCTTGTCGTTGCCGAGCGCGTTGTTGATGGAGTTGCAGACGGCGTTGACCCAGTCGCGGTGCGAGCCGGTGTCCGCGTTGTAGGAGATCTTGACCTGGCCGCCGGGGAGCCCGCCGCCCTCGTTGATGAGCTTCTTGGCCTCGGTGGGGTTGTAGTCACAGGCCTTGCCGCACAGGCCCGACTGGTAGCCGCCGGCCGAGCCGAGGACCGGCGAGGTCCAGTCGGTGGCCGGGGTGCGGGTGTTGTTGAAGATCGTCTGCGTGATCTGTTTGCGGTCGATGGCCATGGACAGGCCGGTGCGCACCTTCTGGGCCCCGGAGGTGTTCCAGTTCTTGTCGTAGAAGGGGAAGGCGAGGGTCTGGATGATGCCGGCCGGGGTGTTGATGTAGCGGTCGCCGAGATCGCTCTTGACGTTCTTCAGCTGGGAGGCGGGAATGTCGTCGACGAGGTCGAGGTTGCCGGCCATGAGGTCGGTGTAGGCGGTGTTGTTGTCGGTGTAGACCTTCAGGGTCACGCCGTCGTTCTGGGCGGCGTCCGGGCCCTTGTAGCCGGTCCACTTCTTCAGCTGCATCTGCGAGCCCTTGGTGTAGGACTCGATCGTGTAGGGCCCGTCGCCGACCGGCTTGTTCAGCCAGGCCGCGTGGTCGGTGAAGAACGTCTGGGGCAGCGGGGCGAAGGCCGCGTAGCCGAGGGTGACCGGGAAGCCGGAGAACTTCTGGTTCAGCTTGACGGTGAAGGTGTGGTCGTCGACGACCTTCAGGCCGGACAGGGTGTCGGCGCTCTGCTTGCCGCTCTCGGGGTGCACCTTGTCGTAGCCGTCGATGTAGCCGAAGAAGTACGCGTTCTTCTGGTTGTTCTTCAGGCTCGCGCCGTAGTTCCAGGCGTCCACGAAGGAGCGGGCGGTCACCTTCTCCCCGTTGGAGAAGGTCCAGCCGTCCTTGAGCTTGATGGTGAAGTTCTGCGAGTCCTTGGTGTCGATGGACTGGGCGATCATGTTCTCGGCCTTGGCGGTCTTCGGGTTGTACCGCACCAGCCCCCGGAAGATCATGTCGAGCACCTTGCCGCCCTGCACCTCGTTGGTGTTGGCCGGCTCCAGCGGGTTCTGCGGGTCGCCCCAGGAGGAGCTGAGCACCCCGCCGCCACTGCCGCTCCCGCCGCCGCTGTCGCTCGAACCACCCCCGCAGCCCGTCGCGGCGAGCGCGACCGCCACCGCGCCGGCGGCCCATCGGGCGTGCGTGATTCCCCGCATGGCGTGCCTCCTCCGTGATCACCGAACCGTTACCGGTAAATATCAACCCATAAGGTGCACATCGCACGCGCGCCGCCCCCTTGAGGGGGCCCTCGTACGGCCTTTAGGGGGACGTCGGGGTGACCCCGGGGGATGACTCACCCGAACGCGGGCACGATCTTGGGACGTCTTTGGTGATCTTGAGACCGAGGCGCAATGGATCTCCGGGCAACGATGCCGAAACGTTGGATTCCGGCGCGCTCGTGTACGCATTTCGACACATCGGCGTCCGCATATCGAACTCCTTGCCGGAATTGTCTAGTTAGTCCGATGTGAAGCACAGTTTGGTTACATCGCGCTACCTGCCCCACTACGGAACGGTCAAGCCCGAGCAAAAAAGGTAAAGACGCAACCAAGGCGACCGAGAATTTATTGACCTTGAATGAATTGCGTTGAAAAAGTCCGGCGTAGCCCGTAGGGGAGTGCCCTGCGGAGTCATCAGACCCTCCCTTGGGCCAGGAGCACCATGACCCTCCCAACTCCATCTGCGGCTGTACCCCTCGAAGTCACCGAAGGGACCGTTGAGAAGTCGACCACTTCCGGCGGCCCGAAGGGCGGCGAGGGGCGTTCTCCCGGGCGTCTCGCCTGGAAGCGCTTCAAGCGCGACAAGACCGGCGTCGTATCCGCGTACATCGTGATCTTCTTCTTCGTGATCGGGATCGCGGCGCCGCTCATATCCAAGCTGTACGGCAAGAACCCGTACACCACCTACGCGAGCCAGGACCCGAGCCTGCTCAACGCCTTCGCCTACCCCTCGGGGCCGAACGGCGGCATGAGCGGCGACTTCTGGTTCGGCATCGAGCCCCAGCTCGGCCGGGACGTGTTCTCGTTCCTGCTCTACGCGATCCGCAACTCCCTCGGCATCGCCGTCGCCGCCGCCCTGCTCACCACGATCCTCGGTGTGGTCATCGGCGTCACGGCCGGCTACCTGGGTGGCAAGACGGACTACCTCGTCGGCCGGGTCATCGACATCCTGCTGTCGTTCCCGTCCACGCTCTTCTTCATCGCGTTCATGCCGGTCGTCTACGGCATCTTCATCAAGCCCGACGACAACGTGCCGACGTGGCTGACGGCGTTCGCCCTGATCGTCGTGCTGTCCGCCTTCGGCTGGGCCTCCCTCGCCCGTCTGCTGCGCGGTCAGGTACTCGGCCTGCGCGAACGGGAGTTCGTCGAGGCGGCGAAGGTCACGGGTGCGTCTCCGATGCGCATCGTCTTCAAGGAACTGCTGCCCAACCTGTGGACTCCGATCATCATTCAGTCCACGCTGATGCTTCCGGCGTACGTGACCGCCGAGGCGGGCCTGTCCTTCCTCGGTGTCGGTGTGACCGACCCCACCCCTGACTGGGGCGTGATGATCGCCCGGGGTGCCCAGTTCTACACCGAGGACCTCACCTTCATGCTCTTCCCGGGCCTGGCCATGGTGATCTTCGTTCTCGCCTTCAACCTGCTCGGCGACTCGGTGCGCGACGCGCTCGACCCGAAGTCAAAGCGGTAACAACGCAGTTCCACCCGGCACGGGGCGGTGACACCCGGCTGGTCCATCAAGATCCGACCAACCTCCTAGGCAGGCTCAAGCATGTCTTTTTCCCGTAGAAACTTCATGATCGCCACCGGTGTGGCCGCGGCCTCCACCACGGTGCTGAGCGCCTGCAGCAGCGGTGACTCCAAGGGCTCCGGCAGCGACAAGGTGCCCTCGGTGTCCGGCTCCAAGGCCGTGAACATCACGGTCGGCACCAAGGCGGACTCGGTCGGTCCGGCTCCCGAGGTCAAGGGCGCGGTCAAGGGCGGGACGATCTACTCGCTCGACCAGTTCGACATGGACCACCTGGACCCGGCGCAGGTCTACGTCTCCACCGAGATCTGCATCACCGCCCCGATCATGCGCGGCCTGACCAACTACAAGATCGACGAGAAGGGCGGCTGCACCCTCGTCGGTGACGCGGCCACCGACGCCGGCACCATGAAGAACGGCGGCAAGACCTGGTCGTTCACGCTCAAGGACGGGCTGAAGTGGGAGGACGGCTCCGACGTCTCCATGGACGACGTCCAGCACACCTTCGAGCGCCTCTTCGCCGACTTCGTCACCGAGGGTCCGCGCTACGTCCAGCAGTTCCTGGTCGGCGGCGACAAGTACAAGGGCCCGTACGAGGGCAAGCACCTCGACTCGGTCGAGATCTCCGGGAAGACGATCACCTTCCACCTCAACGAGGCGCGCACCGACTTCAACTTCACGCTCGCCGAGCGTGCGTACTCCCTGGTGTCCAAGAAGCAGGACACCAAGCAGAAGTACGACAAGCGTCCGTTCTCCTGCGGTCCGTACAAGATCGGTGACCGCAAGATCGGCAAGTCGATGACCTACGTGCGCAACGAGCACTGGGACGCGAAGACGGACCCGATCCGCAACGCCTACCCGGACAAGTACCTCTTCCAGTTCGGCTTCGAGCTGGTCGCCTCCACCGACCGCTACATCGCGGACCAGGGCAACGACCAGTACACGATGTCGGTCTTCAACGAGGTCGCGCCCGAGCGCATCGCGCAGGTCCTCACCAACGCCAAGCTCAAGCAGCGCGTGCTCACGCAGGTCGACACGGTCACCTACTACTGGCCGATCAACATGACCCGCGTCAAGGACGTCAAGGTCCGTCAGGCCATCAACTGGGCCTGGCCGCACCAGCAGCTGCAGACCATCCGCGGCGGCAAGGCCACCAGCGAGCTGGCCACCACGATCCTCAGCCCGGTGACCCCCGGCTACCAGAAGTTCGACCTCTACGGGACGGACAAGAAGCCCGGTGGCGACCCGGCCAAGGCCAAGGCCCTGCTGAAGGAGGCCGGCAAGCTCGGTCAGAAGCTGGTCATCGCCTACCAGCACTCCGACAACTCGGTGAAGCAGGCCGTCGCGATCAAGAACGCCCTGGAGGCCGCCGGCTTCACGGTCGTCAACAAGCAGGTCGACAAGTCGACCTTCTACACCCAGATCGGCAAGATCGACAACGGCTACGACCTGTTCGCCGCTGGCTGGAGCCCGGACTGGCCGGGCGGCTACTCGGTGTTCTACCCCTGCTGGGACGGCAAGAACATCGGTGACGGCCGCAGCAACTACGCGCAGCTGAACGACCCGAGCGTCAACAAGGCGATCGACGCGGCGTCGAAGATCGGTGACCCGGAGCAGGCCAACAAGGCCTGGGGCGACATCGACCGCCAGATCATGGAGCTGGCCCCCGTGGTCCCGGACTACCACTCCATCCGCAACTGGATGCACGGCTCGAAGGTCGGCAACGTCATCTTCGACCCGGGCAACACCTGCATCGCGGTCTGCAAGATGTACGCGATGAAGTAAGAGCGTTCGACGCTCCGGGGGCGGCCACGATCTGGCCGCCCCCTCCGGCCCACTCCCCTCACCCCGGCGACGGCGCCCCGTCCGGAAAGTCACGCCCTCATGCTCCGCTTCCTTGTCCGCCGAGTCCTCGGCGCGCTGGTCATCCTGTTGATCATCAGCGCAGTCACCTTCTGGCTCTTCTACGCCATCCCGCGTGACCCCGCCATGATGTCGTGCGGCAAGAACTGCACGCCCGACATGCTCGCCAAGGTCCGGCACAACCTGGGCATCGACCACCCGGTCCCGGTCCAGTACTGGTACTGGCTCAAGGGCATCTTCGTCGGCCGCAGCTACGGCGACTTCGGCGATTGCAGCGCGCCGTGCCTCGGCTACTCGTTCGCCAACAACCAGCCCGTCCTCGGCACGATCATGGACCGGCTGCCCCTGACCCTCTCCCTCGCCTTCGGCGCGGCCGTGGTCTTCCTCATCATCGGCGTCGGCGCGGGCATGATCGCCGCCGTCAGGCAGGGCAAGTGGCAGGACAAGCTGGCCACCTCCGCCTCCCTGCTCGGTGCCTCCCTGCAGATCTACTTCGTCGGGTACATCGCGCTGTACTTCCTCGTCTTCAAGCTGGGCGTTCTCGACAACCCGTCGTACACCCCGCTCACCGAGAACCCGGCCAAGTGGATCTCCGGTCTGCTGCTGCCGTGGATCGTCCTCGCCATCATCTTCACTGCGAACTACACCCGTATGTCCCGTTCGCAGCTCGTCGAGCAGCTCAGCGAGGACTACGTGCGCACCGCCCGCGCCAAGGGTCTGTCCCGCGCCAACGTCTTCTTCCGCTTCGCCTGGCGCGGCGCGATGGGCCCGATCGTCACCATCTTCGGTGTGGACCTCGGCACGCTCATCGGCGGCGCGATCATCACGGAGACCGTCTTCAGCCTCCAGGGCGTGGGCCGGCTCGCACTCGACTCCGTGAACAAGAGCGACCTGCCCATGGTGCTGGGTGTGACCGTGCTGGCGGCCGGGGCGATCGTGATCTTCAACATCATCGTCGACGCCGTCTACGCCCTCATCGACCCGCGGATCCGGCTCGCCTGACCTCCGCCCCACCCCCGACCCTCGCATCACCCCCAGGAGCGTCCCCGTGACGAGCACCGATCAGCAGCCGTTCCTCTCCGTCAAGGACCTCAAAGTCCACTTCTCCACCGAGGACGGCACCGTCAAGGCCGTCGACGGACTCAGCTTCGACCTCGCCAAGGGGCAGACCCTCGGCATCGTGGGTGAGTCGGGCTCGGGCAAGTCCGTCACCAACCTGACGATCCTGGGTCTGCACGACCCGGCGCACACCTCGATCGACGGCGAGATCGTGCTGGACGGCAAGGAGCTTCTCACCGCCAGCGAGAAGGAGCTGGAGCGGCTCCGCGGCAACAAGATGGCCATGATCTTCCAGGACGCCCTGGCCTCGCTGTCGCCGTACCACACCATCGGCACGCAGATCGCCGAGACGTACCGCAAGCACACCGGCGCCTCCAAGTCCGAGTCCCGCAAGCGCGCGATCGAGATGCTGCGCCGGGTCGGCATCCCGCAGCCTGACATGCGGGTGGACGACTACCCGCACCAGTTCTCCGGCGGTATGCGCCAGCGCGCGATGATCGCCATGGCCCTGGTCTGCGACCCCGAACTGCTGATCGCCGACGAGCCGACGACCGCCCTCGACGTGACGGTCCAGGCCCAGATCATGGACCTCCTCAAGGACCTCCAGCAGGAGTTCGGCACCGCGATCATCTTCATCACGCACGACCTCGGCGTCATCGCCGACATCGCGGACGACGTGCTGGTGATGTACGGCGGCCGGTGCGTGGAGCGCGGCACCAAGAAGGAGGTGCTGAGCGACCCCCAGCACCCCTACACGGTCGGCCTGCTCAACTCCATGCCGAGCCTGAACGGCCCGGTGGACGTGCCGCTGTCGCCGATCCCCGGCTCGCCGCCCTCGCTGCTCAACCCGCCGTCCGGCTGCCGCTTCCACCCCCGCTGTGCCTTCACCGAGCAGGTGTCGGGCAACCGGTGCTCCGGTGAGCAGCCGGCGCTGGAGGTCATCGAGGGCCGGGGCTCCGCCTGCCACCTCACCCAGGAGCAGAAGCAGGAACTTTTCACCGACTACGCCGCGACCCGGCACAACTGACGGACACGAGACGGGACTTCACGACCATGAGCAACAACCCCCTCCTGGACGTCTCCGGGCTGACGAAACACTTCCCCATCAAGGGCGGCTTCCCGATCCGGCGGACCGTCGGTGCGGTGCAGGCGGTGGACGGCCTGGACTTCCAGGTCGCCGAGGGCGAGAGCCTGGGCCTCGTCGGTGAGTCGGGCTGCGGCAAGTCGACCACGGGCCGGCTGATCACGCGCCTGCTGGAGCCGACCGGCGGCAAGATCCTCTACAAGGGCCAGGACATCACCTATGCGGGCCGCAAGGGTCTGGCGCCGATCAGGTCCGAGATCCAGATGATCTTCCAGGACCCGTACGCCTCCCTGAACCCCCGCCAGACGGTCGGCAAGATCATCTCCGGGCCGATGGAGATCAACGGCATCAACCCGGCCGGGGGCCGGGAGGCGCGCGTCCGTGAGCTGCTGGAAATCGTCGGCCTCAACCCCGAGCACTACAACCGCTTCCCGCACGAGTTCTCGGGCGGCCAGCGCCAGCGCATCGGTGTGGCCCGCGCGCTCGCCCTGGAGCCGAAGCTGATCGTGGCGGACGAGCCGGTCTCGGCCCTGGACGTCTCGATCCAGGCGCAGGTCGTCAACCTCCTCCAGAAGGTCCAGAACGAGCTGGGCATCGCCTTCGTCTTCATCGCCCACGACCTCGCGATCGTCCGGCACTTCTCCCAGCGCGTCGCGGTCATGTACCTCGGCAAGATCGTGGAGATCGCCGACCGCGCGGACATCTACGACAACCCGCGCCACCCGTACACCCGGGCCCTGCTCTCCGCGGTCCCCGAGGCGACGGTGGACGAGGAGCCCCGTGAGCGCATCCGCCTGGTCGGTGACGTCCCGTCCCCGATCAACCCGCCGTCCGGCTGCCGCTTCCGCACCCGCTGCTGGAAGGCGACGGAGAAGTGCGCGACCGAGGCCCCGCCGCTGGTGCAGGTCGAGGGCAACAAGCCGGGCCACCTGACGGCCTGCCACTACCCCGAGACCGGCGAGACGGTTCCGGCCCCCCGCGCCTCCACGGAGACTCTGGGCAAGACCCTCTCCTAGAACCCCGAGGCGGCGGCCGGCACACCCCTTTACCGCCGGCCGCCCCTTACGGAACGGACCTTCCCGGCCCATTGACCCGAGCCCAAGAACGTCCGCTCCAGGGGACGAAGACCCGCGCTTACCCAGGCGCGGGTCTTCTTCTTGTCCGGGCGGCGGCCACGCACATTCTTGAACGCGTTCAAAAATTCTGGGATGCTGGGGCGCGAGAGGGCGGTACGAACGGTAGGAGCCGGTCATGGTGAGTTCGCTGTTGATGCCGCGCGGGCAGGTCCGGGCGGTCGGCGTCGCGGGCCGTGCGGTGCCCGGCGGTACGGTGCCGACGCCGGTACTCGACTGGGAGCATCCCCGGGTCCTGGCCGCCGTACGGAGCATCGGGGGCCCAGCGGACGGTGAGCCCACCGTGGCCACTCTCCGCCGTGCGCACCGGTGGATATCCGCGGAGGTACGGCCGGTGTACTCGGTGGAGGAGGCACGGCCGGTCTCGGAGGTCCTGCGGCTCGGACGGGGCTCGTGCAGTCAGCGGATGGCCGCCCTGGAGGCGGTGGCCAGGGCCTGGGGCGTGCCCACCCGGGTTCGCGGTCTCGTCGTGGACGGCACGTTCTGGTACCCCCGTTTTCCCCGGCTCCGCCGCCTCGTCCCCCGTCAGGTGCTGCTGGCCTGGCCCGAGTTCCGAGTCGACGGGGAATGGCTGCCTGTGTCCCAGCTCTTCGCCGAGACCGCCGCCGCCCGACCCACCGGGGGCTTCACGAACTCCGGCACCGAGACCCTCTTCGAGGCGCTGTCGCGGACCGGTATCGACTGGGACGGGGACGGATCGAGCGCCTGCCCGGCATCAGCCGGCCGCTGCGACCTCTCGGCCCATCTCCGCCTCGACCTCGGCCGGTTCGACTCCCGCGACGAACTCTTCACCCGACACGGCCAGACGCTGTGCGGCACAGCGCGCTTCCTGGCCGAACCGGTCCTGGGCCGACGGGCGGCCGGCGTGTGAGAGGAAGGTCTGGGCCGGCCCTGACTCCCCCGGTGGTGTCGATCCCGGCGTACCCCGACGCCCCTGCCCGGTCCACGTGCACCTCGGCCCCGAGAGTCTCCCCCCACCACCGGGCGGAAGTTTCGGGGTCGTCGGCGAACACCATGACGGCCCGCACGCCTCGGACTGTGATGGTCGATGCCTCATTAGTCGTGATCAGATCATCGGGCCTGGCCGCCTCCACCGGCCAGTTGATCGGCTCGCGGCATCGGCGCCGGGCCCTCGTGGTATCCCCCGTCCGCGAACAGGAGGGTCCGGCTGGTCGTGCGGGAGTGGTGTTCGACCGTGCCCAGGATCAGGAGGTGGTCGCCGGCCGGTACGACGTCGTGGCGGCGGCAGCAGAGCAGGGCGGCGGTGCCGGGGAGGAGGGGTTCCCCGTGCGGGCCGGGACGCGTCACCAGGTCCCGGAAGCGGTCGCCGGGGGCGGTGAAGCGGGCGGCCAGGGGGCGTTGGTCCGCCGCCAGGACGTTGACCGCGAAGTACTCGGCCGTCGTGAAGGCGGATCTGCTGCGGGAGGACAGGGCCAGGCACCAGAGGATGAGGGGCGGGGTCAGGGACACCGACGTGAAGGAGTTCACCGTCACCCCGGCGGGGGCGTGCTGCGGACCGCCCGCGCAGGTGACGACGGTGACTCCGGTCGCGTACCGGCCGAGGACGTCACGCAGTGCCCGCGCGCCCGTACCCCCCGGCGCGACCCGCCGCGGCGCGACCGAGCCGGTCCCCACCACCGAGCCGGTCCCCTGCGCCGGCTGGGTCGCGGTCCCGGCCTCCACCCCCGCCGCCGCCTCGGGCGCCGCCCCCGCCTCCACCCCCGGTGCCGTCGTCACGCCGCGTCCGGGGCGCGCAGTGCGGCCAGGGCCTCGGTGATCTCCGGGTCCTCCGGGTCGAGTACGGCGGCGAGTTCCAGGTCGGCGAGGGCCTCGTCACGGTGGCCGGCCTCCTGGTGGAGCAGGGCCCGGTTGTAGCGCAGGGCGGGGTCCTTGGGGTCGAGGTCGACGGCCCGGGTGAGGTCGGCCAGGGCCTTGTCGCGGTGGCCCGACTCGTAGTGTACGGCGGCCCGGCCGGAGAGGGCGCTGACCAGCGTGGGGTCGGCGTCGATCGCGCGGTCGTACGACGCCTCCGCCTCGGCGAGTTCACCGGTCTCGGCGAGGGCCTGGCCGGCGGCGGCGTGCAGGTAGGCGTTGGCCGGGTCGAGGAGGAGGCCGGTGCGGGCGTCGGCGAGGGCCGCGGCCTGGTCGCCGGCGTCGAGGTGGATGCCGGCGCGGTTGATGTAGGCGTCCACGAACTCGGGGTCCTGCTCGATGACGTAGCTGAAGTCGGCCAGCGCGCCCTCCACGTCCCCTTCGGTCAGGCGCAGGTCGCCCCGGTTGTAGTAGATCTCCGGGAAGGGCGGGGAGAGCGTGAGCGCGCGGGTGTAGTCCGCGAGCGCCTCCTCGCCCCGGCCCTGGCGGCGGTACAGGTTGCCGCGTTCCAGGTAGTGCTCGGCGTGGTTCGGGTCCTGCTCGATGACGACCGCGTAGTCGGTGAGGGCTTCTTCGATCCGGCCGAGGCCCGAGTAGACCCTGGCCCTGTTGTTCCGCAACACCGAGCGGTGCAGGCGGTGTTCGTCGGGGGTGAGGCGGCGGTCGAGGTCGTCGATGCACTCGGTGACCAGCCGCAGTGCCTCCAGCGGGTCGCCCAGGTTGACCTCCACGAGGGCGCGGCCGTTCTTGTAGAAGGCGCTCTGAAAGGCCCGGGCCACCCGGTCGGGCAGCAGCGAGGCGGTGGCGATGGCGCCGTTGAGCAGGGACTTGGCCTTGTTCTCGTCCCGGTCGGCGGGGTCGTTGTGGCGGGTGTAGAGCATGGCGGTGGAGTAGGCGCACGCCATGTGCACGGCCGGGTCGGTCGACAGCAGCCGCGCCTTGTCGTAGACGGCCTCGGCCTCCTTGGTCTCGCCGAGGATGGACAGGGCGAGGCCCAGTTGGACGGCGAACTTCCACCACTGGGCGGTGTCCTCGCGGCCGTCGACGAGTTGGTGGCCCCTGCGGTCGTAGTCGACGACGGCGGTGTAGAAGCCGTTGACGAGGCAGTGGTCCGAGGCGGCCCAGAGCGCGGGGAGGGCCTCGGTGGCCGGTGCGGTGCCGCGCTCCAGGTGGTACGGGAGCGCGCCCAGGGTGAGGGTGAACTCCGCCGCCTCGCGGAGTTCGGCCGCCCTGCGGTCGTGGAGGGCCGCGCGGTCGCCGGCCGGGAGTGCCTCGTAGGCGGTGCGGGCGGCCTCGCCGGAGGGGCCGTCGAGCAGGCCGTCGGCGGCCACCCACTGCAAGGCGGGGGCGTCCGTCGGCTGCGCCGGACCAGGCCCTGCCGGGGGTACCGGTACGGCCGTCGTGTGGCGCTCCAGCGCGGGCGCCAGGTCGCCGTCCGGGTCGGGGGCCTCGGCGCCGCACAGGACGACGGTCAGGGTGTCCGGGGCGACCCGGCGGATCAGCGTGGCCAGGAACTCCTGGTCGGTGGTCTCGGCGTGCTCGGCGTTCTCCAGCACCAGGCGGCGGGGGCCGTCGTGGCCGAGGGCCGGCAGGGCGTCGCGGACGAACTCCGCCAGGCCGTTGGCGATGCGCCGGGTGCGCAGGCGGGCGTAGAAGCGGGTGCGCTCGGCGGGCAGCGCCATCGAGGTCAGCGTCTCGCGGGAGTTGGGCACGATCGACGACAACTCGGGTGCTGCCGACAGGAGTTCGATGTCGTGGCGGCGTACCAGGTCGGGGTCGGCGGCGAGTACGGCGGGCACGAGGGCGCGGGCGATGGTGCCGGCCGCGGTGTACGGGCCGCGCAGCCGCCGGTGGCAGTCGACCGGGGGCAGCAGCGCGGGGAGGACCGGGGGCGGGAGCGGGAGGCCGTCGACAGCGGCGGCCCGGTCGTGCCGCGTGCCGCCCTGGAGCCTGAGGTGGGCGAGGGGCGCCGAGTCAGCCTGCTGCATGTGCGGTCTCCTTTGCGGTGGTGGCCGGGGCCTGTGTGCGGCGCCGCCATGCGCGGAGCGCCAGGTAGGCGGCGAAGACCGGCTCCCAGAAGTTGAGGGTGAGGAAGGTGAGGACGTCGGCGACGTTGGCCGGGGAGAGGTCGCTGCCGAGCTTGTGCACGGCCACCTCGGTCAGGCGGATCCCGGTGGGGATCGCCGCGGTCAGCAGCGTGACGGTGAGGAAGAGGTAGCCGGCCGGCAGCAGCCACTGGTACCAGCGTGCGATCTGCCGGTCGCGTGTCCCCCAGGTGCTCTCGTCCACGAGCCGGTCGGGCCGGCGGAGCAGGCGCATCACGCGGTTGCGCAGCATCTGGCGGGCGGTGGTCTGCAGGTCGTTGCAGCCGAGCACGGTGATGGCGAGGTAGTACAGGTCGGTGCGCAGGAAGAAGTAGAACTGCCAGACGAGCCGGAGGACGACGGCGAACGCCATGGACAGCAGCAGCCGGTGGACCACCCCCGCGGCGCCGCCGCTGTCCGGTACGGCGGCCGCTCCGAGGGTCAGGCCGCTGATGACGAGTACGTCGACGATCATTCCGGCGAGCATCGGCAGGTACCGCTTGCGGCGGGGTACGGCGACCAGGCCGTCGAGCGCGGTCACGAAGACGACGTAGTAGAAGCGGCGGCTGATCGACAGGGTGGAGTTGAGGCCGAGGCGGCGTCCGGCGAGTGCGTGGGCGGCCTCGTGCAGCAGGATCCACGGCACCTGGCCGAGGACGATGCCGAGCGTGAGCAGCACCAGTGAGCTGCGGGTGAAGAACAGGTTCTGGTAGTGCGGTGCCAGTTCGGGCCGGCGGACCATGGCGACGAGGGCGGCGATCACGAGGGCGCCGTAGAGGACCCAGGCCACCGGGGAGAACACGGCGGCGCCGAGGCGCTGCCAGCGCACCGGGCCCGTCGGCGCGGCCACTTGTTCGCCGTCCTTGACCACGAGTTCCAGTTCCTCCAGTACTTCGAGGAACTCGGCCATGTCGACCTGCTCGCCGTACTGCTCGGTGTACCACCGCGCGGCCTCGTTGGGCGGTGTGCCGGCCTCCAGGCGGCGCAGCAGTTCGGCGCCGTCGGGCGGGAAGAGGCCGTAGGAGTCGATGTCGGCCCGGCCGACGGTGACTTCCTCGCCCTCCTCCAGGTAGGTGAGCGGGTGCAGTCGCACGGGCTGGTCGAGATCCGGGGACGGCGTGGTGGTCACTGCCTCACCTCACTGGTCGGGGGCCGGTGCGCGGTGCGCGCCGGGCCCGGGGGCCCGGCGCGCACCTGCCTGGGATCAGGCGGTCTGGGTACCGCAGCAGTACGTCGACGCGGCGGCGGAGGTCAGACGGACGGTCCCGGCCTTGCGCACGGCGATCTTCTTCATGGGGATCTCCTTCTCTGTGAAGTGGTGCACAGCGCCGCCGGGGTTCCGGACGGCGTACCCGATGTCTCGGGTGCTCTTGGGAGTTGGCGAGAAGGAGTACCGGGAATTACACGGAAGCCGCACGGACACTTGCGCTGGAGAATCCGCTCGGGTATTGAACGAAGTGAACTCATCGAACGAGCCGAATGCAATGCGCAGGAGCCGAAATAACCACCGGGATTCCCGCCCCCCGATTCAACGTTCGACAGCTTTGCACCGGCTGGACAGGCATGTCAACGGGCCGAACGCGCAGTCGTGAGCGCAGCGTTAGGCGCCTGAACCACCCTCGCGGAAAAGGGGAATTCAACGTTCAGTTAAGGGCGCAGGTGGCCGGTTCGCATACGACGGCCGTCTCATGTGGTTTCACGGAAAGCACGGAGGGCCGGGGATACGGAATAGGGGAATCCCGGCTCGGAATGGGGGGCGATGATGAAATACGAGCTGGCCGGGCGGCTGGTGCCGGACGGAATGTGGAGCCTGGTCGAGCCGCTGCTGCCCGGGTTCGCCGGGCGCCGGCAGGGAGGCGGCACGGCGCCGCTGGACGAGCGGCGGACGTTCACGGCGGTGGTCTACGTGCTCTCGTCGGGCTGCGCCTGGCGGGACCTGCCGCCGTGGTTCGGGGTCTCCACGGCCACGGCGCACCGGCGGTTCACCCTGTGGACCCACGCCGACCTGTGGGGTGACCTGGAGCGGGCCGCCGTCGGTCATGCCGACGAACTGTGGATCGGTGACGTCGCGGCCGCCGCCCACCGGAGGGCCGCCTCGCGGCCGCTTCGGACCGCCCCGCACGCCACCACGTGAGATGCCCGTTATGGGCAGTGGTGCCGGACTCTCGAACAGGCGCCGGAGGCGGTGTGCGCCGGGCGGCCGCCGGGAGTCGGCCACCTCGTCACCATCCGTGGCCGGTTCCGATCGGTCGGGCGGCCGGCGGGAGCGTCTCCTACCCTCAACCGCCTGTCCACATAGAGAGATTGAGAACTGGGTGGATCCTGACGCGCCGATCAGCAAGGTGTGTCAGACTGCCGCGGTGGTAGATCATTCGTTCGCCGATCTTTCGCTCGCCGCGTTGTACGACAGTCTCAATCCCTGGGGACCGGGGGACGACTTCTACCTGGGCCTGGTGCGGGACGCCGGGTCCGTGCTGGACGTCGGCTGCGGCACCGGGCAGGTGCTGCGCAGGGCCCGGGGCGAGGGGCACGGGGGCCGGCTCGTCGGGCTCGATCCGGCCGCCGCCATGCTCGTACAGGCGCGTCGGGCGGAACCGGGCGTCGAGTGGGTGCTCGGGGATCTGCGGACGCGGTTATGGGAGGCCGAGTTCGACCTCGTCGTCATGACCGGGCACGCGTTCCAGGTGCTGGTCGGTGACGAGGAGTTGCGGGACGCACTCCAGGCCGTGCGGGGCGCGCTCGCGCCGGGCGGCCGGTTCGTGTTCGAGACCCGGAATCAGGCCGCGCGGGCGTGGGAGGCGTGGACGCCGGACCGGGTGCGCGAGGTGACCACGCCGGACGGGGCCGTCGTACGCGTCCGGCACGAGGTGCTCTCGGCTCCCGCCGGGGACGGGGACCGGTTGACATTCTGCGAGACCTACACCGGCGAGGGCTGGGACGGGGACCGGGTGAGTACGACCACCCTGCGCTTCCTGGGCGCACCAGCCCTCGGTGACTTCCTCAGCGAGGCCGGGCTCACCGTCGTGGAACAGTACGGGGACTGGGGGCGTACGGCCCTCTCCCCCACCTCACCCGAGATCATCACGGTGGCCGAGCGGGCGTGAGTCCGGTGCGGACGTGAAGCGGCGCCCTCGCTCCGCCCCCGGCGAGGGGCGGGCAGGGGCGCCGCTGTCCATCAGGGGCTACGGCCGTTCAGTGGCGGCCAGGACGGCCCCGCTTCGCACGGAACAGGACGACGCCGGCCGCCAGGAGCACCGCGGCGGCGGCTGCGGCGAGCCCGATCTGGGTGCCGGTGTCGGCGAGGCCGCCTCCGTCACCGTTCGATCCGCCGTCGCCCCGGGGCGGGACGGTGGCCGGCGGGCTCTGGTGGCCGGGGCTGCTCGGCGCCGGGCTGCCCGGGGTGTGCGAGGGCTGCGGGGTCGGCTTGCCCGAGGGGGTCGGGGTCGGCGTCGGGCTGGGCGGTGTCGTACCGCCGTGGTCGCCCTTCGCGGCCCCGTTGCCGCCGAAGTACCCGGTGTAGGTGCTGCGGTAGCCGGTCTCCTCGCGCAGCGAGCGCTTGGTGGTCTTGTCCAGGGACGGGTGCTCCACCGTGAAGCGGGCCTTGCTGATCTTCTTCTCGGGCTGCTTGGAGAAGTCGACGCCGCCCACGCCCTGGTTGTAGACCTTGCCGCCGTAGCGGAGTTCGAACCAGTCGATGCCCTCGCGCAGGGACTTCAGGTACTTCTGGTAGGTGTCCTGCTTGGTCCAGTTCTGGTTGGGGGCGCGCAGCGGCCACCGGCCCACGTTGTTGCTGTTGATGATCGGCCGGAAGTCGGTGGCCTTCTTGGCGTCCTGCTGGCGGATGAACTCGGCGGCCACGCGGGACTTGTAGACGCGGCGCAGGTCGGCGTACCCGGCGCCGGTGTTGACCTCCTTGTCGACCCGCGGGATCACGAACTGGCGCAGCAGGGCCTCGCTGGCGCGCTTCTCCGGTGCGGTGAGGTCGCAGACGCGGGCGCCCGGCGGGTGGTACTTGACGTCCATCCACTCGGTGGACACCTTCAGCGGGGCGTCGAGGATGTAGATGCCGCCGTCCTGCTCACGGACCTTCGCGGGCTTGGGCTCGATCCACAGTCGTACGGAGGGGAAGCAGGGTGTGCCGTCGCGGCGCGGTGCGGTGTCCCAGAACTTCTTCGCGTCCGGGTTCTTGTTGGGGTTCATGGCGTGCGCGAAGTCGGCCTTCATCGCGAAGTCGGACTCCAGCAGGACCCGGCCGGCGTCGGTCTTCGCGAACGTGGAGTCCATGATCTTGTCGGGCTGGTCCGGGTTGAGGTTGACCCAGAACTTGTCCGGTGTGAGGGCGAGCCAGGTGAACATGGCGTCGGAGGCGAGCTGGAGCTTGGCCCGGCCGCCGTAGCCCGGGGTGGTGTCCTCGTCGTCCACGTAGTCGGCCTTGAACGAGTAGTCCAGGGCCTTGCCCTTGACGGGGTTGCCGACGTACTGGAGTTCCAGGGTGGTGAAGTCGACGCCGCCGGGTCCGCGGCCGAGCGCGGAGCGGGTGTTGACGGCCTGGTACTGGCGCTGGATGGCCTTCGCCTCGGCCGGGGTCTTGCCGGAGCCGAACGCGAGGTCGTCGATGGGACCGGCCGACCCCTGCTTGGGGTTGGGGTTCATCACGTCGTACGTCTTGGAGTACTTCGTGGTGGGGTAGACGCCCTGGCCGGTGGCGTTGCGCTGGTAGATGCGGACCGGGTTGCCGGTCGTGCCGCGCTCGGCCTGCAGTTCGCGGTTCAGCTGCCCGTACTTGCTGACGGTGCCCTTGCTGGCCTTCTCACCGCCGTAGACGGTGAGCTTGCTCTTGGTGAAGTCGTGGTTGGCGTCCTTGTGCCGCAGGACGACGCTGTCGTCGCGGAACTGCTTGGACCGGTACTTCGCGGTGGACTTGAACTCGCCGAAGTCGACCTTCGTCCGCTGGTTGTACGTGTCGTACTTGCGGCGGGCGATGACCTTGCCGTCCTTGTCCTTGATCTCGACCGTGACCTCGCACAGCCAGTCCGGGCCGATCAGGTTGTAGTCGCGGACGGTCTTGGCCTCGAAGGAGGAACCCTTGCGGTTGTTCTTCTGGTTGAGGATGAGCCGGTTCTTCAGCCAGTTGCCCCAGCCGATGTTGGGGTTCTTCGCCGTCGCCTTGAACCGGCCGTAGCGGGCGTAGATGGCCCGCTTCATGTCGTCGGCGTCCTTGGACTTGGCGTACTCGGCGTCCCACTTGTCGATGTCGGCGTCCGTGTTGCCGGCCTCGGAGAGGTCGCCGGGGCTGGGGGCGGGGAGGTTGTCCCAGCCCTTGAAGGTGTTGTCGTAGAAGTACTGGCCGGGCGGGCCGCTGTAGGCCTCCTCGAACTGGCCGCCGCCGACGGGCGCGCCGGAGTTCGGCGGGGTCGTGGCGTACCTCTTGCCGAGGTGGTATTCGTCGCAGCGTTTGCCGCCGATGATCTGCGCGGTGTCGCCGGGTGCGGCGTGGGCGAGAGTGGGCGGCAGTCCGACCAGCATCATGCCGGCCGCCGAGGCGACCGCGAACGCGGTCGCCAGCCGGCGGCTCAGCCGGACTCTGATGGGTGTGCTCAATGTCTGTCCCGGGTGGGGGGCACAGGGGACGTGGTCGGTGGGCGGGGATAGGGCCCCCGTGACATGTCTCCGCCCACTTCACCTCCCACACTAGAACCACAGCCAACGCACAGCGCAACGATTTCCGGCGCTTCGGCGCGTCAACTCACAAATAATTCACGGGTGTTGATCGTCAACGGATCGTCAGCCCGGACGGTTCGCTACGGTGGCCCACCATGACCACCTCCGCGCATCACGGCATGGACCCCATCCGGCACCCCTCGCTCCTCGCCTGGCTGACCGAGCGCCGCGAGGCGTTCGAGGCATGGGCGAAGCAGACCGGCGCCGCCGGCCGACTCGACTTCGGCGCCGGCTCCCTGGACGCGCTGGAGGCCCGCCTCCGGGACACGTTCACCTCGGACGTCGAGATCCGCGCCCGCCGGCTCGACCCCTTCGTCCAGGGCGCCGTCTGGTACCTCGGCGAAGCGATCTGCCGCACCAGGGGCACGGTGTGGAAGTACGAACGGGACGCCGACCTGCCCGCCGACGCCCCGATGCCGCCCCTGTTCGCCCCGGGCGCGCCTACGGGCGTGCTCGACACCCCCTGCGTGGCGCTCCCGGAGAACGGACCCGACCGTGCCCTGTATCCCCTGAACATCCTGTGCCGGGCCCTTGTCACTCAGGATGAGCTGGGCGAGCCGCTGGAGGAACACTTGCGGGACGCGCTCGCAGAAAACTACCTGGACGAGGAGGAGAACGAGGACGAGGTCGACCTCGGCGAGGAGTGAGGTTCGCTGTAACGTGCCGCGCCGTTGGGGCTGGCCGCGCAGTTCCCCGCGCCCCTTCGGGCGCCCCTCAGCCGGTCTTTCCAGGCTCGGCTGGGTCCTCGAGTGCCGCCAGTGCCGGGTCCAGGATGATGTCCTCGGAGCGGGCCTCCGTGGTGGGGTCCTCGGGGAAGTGGCAGGCGGTGAGGTGGGTGGGGCCGTTGCCGGAGAGCTGGATCAGGGGGGGTTCCTCGGTGGCGCAGCGGTCCTGGGCCTTCCAGCAGCGGGTGCGGAAGCGGCAGCCGGAGGGCGGGGAGATGGGGGACGGGACGTCGCCGGCCAGGCGGATGCGTTCGCGGCGTTCGTCCTCGCCGTCGGTGAGGTTGACCTCGGGTACGGCGGACAGCAGGGCGTGGGTGTAGGGGTGGCGGGGGCGGGTGTAGATGGACTCGCGGTCGCCCACCTCGATGATCTTGCCGAGGTACATCACCGCCACGCGCTGGGAGAAGTGCCGGACGACGGCCAGGTCGTGGGCGATGAAGAGGAACGCGATGCCCAGCTCGTTCTGGACCTTCTGGAGGAGGTTGACCACCTGGGCCTGGATGGAGACGTCCAGGGCCGAGACGGGTTCGTCGGCGATGATCAGTTTCGGTTCGAGGGCGAGCGCGCGGGCGACGCCGATGCGCTGGCGCTGGCCGCCGGAGAACTCGTGCGGGAAGCGGTTGTAGTGCTCGGGGTTGAGGCCGACGATCTCCAGGAGTTCGCGGACCCGCTTCTCGCGGCCGCCGGGCGGATTGATGCCGTTGATCTCCATCGGCCCGGAGATGATCTTGCCGACCGTCTGGCGGGGGTTCAGGGAGGAGTACGGGTCCTGGAAGATCATCTGGATCTCGGAGCGGATCGGCGCCAGCTCCCTGCGGGAGGCGTGGCTGATGTCGCGGCCCCGGTAGGAGATCGTGCCGCTCGTCGGCTCCATGAGGCGGGTGATCAGCCGGCCGGTGGTCGACTTGCCGCACCCGGACTCGCCGACCAGGCCGAAGCTCTCGCCGACGTGCACGGTCAGGTCGATGCCGTCGACGGCCTGGACGTGGCCGACGGTCCGGCGGATCGGGAAGCCGCCCTTGACCGGGAAGTGCTTCACCAGGTGCGAGACCTCCAGCAGCGGCTCGCCGTCCGCGCCGGCGGCCGTCTCCCGCGGGGCGGGGAGGACCAGGTCCTCTTTCATGCGGTGTCCTCCTCGGACAGAGGGACTGACGGACAGGCCAGGAGAAGGGGTCAGCCCAGGCGGGGTCTGATCTCCTCGGTGAAGATGGTCCGCTTCTGCTCGGCGGTCAGATGGCAGGCCGACGCCCGGTCGGGAGCCAGCAGGGGCTGCTCCGACACACAGCGCCCGCTGCCCTCCACCCGGTCCTGGAACGTGCAGCGCGGATGGAAGCGGCACCCGGACGGCGGGGTGAGCAGGGACGGCGGGGTGCCCGGGATGGGCGCCAGCGGGGCGGTGAGGTCGGAGTCCAGGCGGGGCATGGAGTTGAGCAGGCCCCAGGTGTACGGGTGCTGGGGTGCGCGCAGCACCTCCTCCACCGTGCCCCGCTCCACCGCGCCGCCCGCGTACATCACCATGATGTCGTCGGCCATGTCCGCGATCACCCCCAAGTCGTGGGTGATGAAAATGATGCCGGATCCGAACTCCTGTTGCAGGTTCTTGAGCAGATCCAGGATCTGGGCCTGGACGGTCACGTCCAGCGCGGTGGTCGGCTCGTCGGCGATCAGCAGGTCGGGGTCGCAGACCAGGGCCATGGCGATCATCGCGCGCTGGCGCATACCGCCGGAGAACTGGTGCGGGTAGTCCTTGGCCCGCTCGCGCGGGTTGGGGATGCCGACCTTGCCGAGCATCTCCACGGCGCGTTCCCAGCCCTCCTTCTTGGAGGCCCGGTTGTGCTTGATGTACGGCTCGGCGATCTGCCGGCCGACGGTGTAGTAAGGGGAGAGCGCGGTCAGCGGGTCCTGGAAGATCATGGCGACCTTGTTGCCGCGCAGCTTCTCCAGTTCGGACTCGCGTGCCGTCGTCAGCTCCTGGCCGTCGAGCAGGATCTCGCCCTCGACGGTGGTGAACACGGGGTTGTGCAGGCCGAGGATGGTCAGGTTGGTGACCGACTTCCCCGAGCCCGACTCCCCCACGATCCCGAGGGTCTTGCCGCGCCGGACGTCGAAGGAGAGCCCGTCCACGGCCCGCACGACGCCGTCCTCGGTCTTGAAGCTGACGTGCAGGTCCCGTACCGAGAGCAGGGGGCCGGTGCCGGCCGGGTCCGTGGTCCCGGACTCCTTGGTCACAGTGGTCACGACAGCGCTCCTAGGACAGCCGCACGCGCGGGTCGATGAAGGCGTAGGCGGCGTCGACGATGATGTTGAACAGCAGGATCATGGCGGCGGAGAAGAGCATGACGCCGAGCAGCAGCGGCAGGTCGCTGAAGAAGACCGCCTGAACGGCGAGCTGGCCGAGTCCGGGCAGGCTGAACGTGGTCTCGGTGATGATCGCGCCGCCGAGCAGGGAGCCCAGGTCGATGCCGAAGATGGTGACGATGGGGATCAGCGAGCCCCGCCAGGCGTAGCGGAAGAAGACGTACCGCCGGGACATGCCCTTGGCGCGGGCGGTGCGGACGTGTTCCTCCTGGAGCTGTTCGATCATCGAGGAGCGGGCCATACGGGTGTACTGCGCGGCGAAGATCGTGGAGAGGACCACCCAGGGGATGATCAGTCCGCTGAACCAGGTGACGGGGTCGGCGGTGAAGTTGTTGTAGGCCGGCTTGTCGAACCAGTGGGTCTGGTAGACGAGGACCGCGAGGGCCAGCGGGCCGAGGAAGTAGATCTGCATCGAGCTGAGCACCATCGCGCCGGCGGTGGCCGTCTTGTCGATGACCGTGCCGCGCCGCCAGGCCGCCAGCAGGCCGGCCCCGAGGCCGACGATCAGGAAGCAGATCGCGCCGCCCAGCGTCAGCGAGAAGGTGGTGGGCAGGCGGTCCATCAGGGTCGCCCAGACCTGCTCGTTGGTGTGGTACGAGTACCCGAAGCAGGGGGCGGGACAGGGACCCTGGGCGAACTGGCTGCTGCCCAGGACGAGGTTGTGCAGGAAGATCCAGTACTGCTCGGGGATCGACTTGTCCAGGCCGAGCACATGGTGGATGTTCGCGATGGCGCCGGGGTTGCAGGTCTTGCCGCACATCAGCAGCGCCGGGTCCCGGGGCATCCCGAAGAAGATGAGGAACGCGACGATGCTGAGCAGGAACAGGATGACGACGGCACCGAGGGTCCGGCGGACGAGGAAGCGCAGCATGGCAGGGGCAGCTCTCTGACGTCGGCGGTCCGGCCGGTACCCGGCGCTCCCCCTGGTGGGCGGTGCGCCGGGTACCGGGCGGGGACGGTTACTTGATGTAGAGGCGACGCGCGTCGACGCCGCCGATCACGTCGTCGTAGACGAGGCCGCCGACCTTGGAACCGGCGATCTGGGTCTGCTTGTAGTACGCGGTCGGGACGACGTTGACGACGTCCTTCACCAGGTACTGGTCGACCTTCTCCCACTCGGCCGCCGACTTGACCGGGTCGGTGATCTTGTTGATCCGGTCGATGTCGCTGTTGACCTTCGGGTCGTTGATCTGCGAGTAGTTCGTCGCGCCGTCGGCGATCGCGCGGCCGTCGTACAGCGGCGGGATCACGGTGGAGGCGGACGGCCAGTCGGCACCCCACGCGGTGTGGAAGATGTCGTAGTTGTTGTTCAGCTTGGAGACCTGGTCGTAGAAGGTCTCGGCGGGGATCTCCTGGCGCTGGACGTCGAAGCCGGCCTTCTTCAGGCCCGCCGCCATGGCGGTGGAGTACTGCTGGCCCTCGGGGGTGTTGATGTAGCCGAAGGTGAGCTTCATGCCGACCTTGCCGGCCTTCTTCAGCAGCGCCTTGGCCTTGGCCGGGTCACCGGCGGGCTTCTTCTTCTTGCCCCACGGGTCGAACGTCGGGTCGTAGCCGGAGACGGTCGGCGAGATCAGTCCGCCGGCGACCTCCATCGCGTCGGTGCCGCCGTAGGCGCGGACGAACGGGGTGATGGGCAGCGCGTAGGCGATGGCCTCGCGGACCGTCTTGTCCTGCATGGCCTTGTGGCTCATGTTGATGTTCATCTGGCCGACGTACGGCTGGTAGCCGGAGACCGTGCGGGACTTCATCTTCGGGTCGCGCAGCACCTGGGACAGGTTGCCCGCGTCGACCTGGTTGTTGAAGCTGATGCCGGTCCTGTCGGCGCCGGTGTCCGCCAGCAGGGCCTTGGTGGAGGTCTCGAACTGCTGGTTGAACGTGAAGTTGAACTGGTTGATGTACTGGTGGCGGATCGGGTCCGTCTTCGGGTCCCAGTTGGTGTTCTTCACCAGCACCATGGACTTGCCGGACTTGAACGACTGGATCTTGTACGGCCCGGTCGCCAGCGGCGCGCGGTCGTACTTCTGCTTGGTGTCGCCCTTCTCGGAGACGATCGAGTAGCCCGCCATGGCCAGCGCGTACGGCAGGTCGGGGTGCGGGGTCTTGAAGTGGAAGACGATCGTCTTGGCGTCGGGGGTCGACAGGACCGAGTCGGGCAGGTGCTTGCCCTTGTACGGGCCGTCCTTGAGGAGCGAGCGGTACTTGGCACCCGGGGTGTCCGCCAGCCACTGCTGGAGGTAGGTGGGGCCCTGGTTGATGAAGGGGGCGAAGAGGCGCTCGACGGTGTGCCGGACGTCCTTGGAGGTGATCGGCGTGCCGTCCTGGAACTTGATGCCGTCCTTGAGGGTGTACTTCCAGGTCCTGCCGCCGTCGGTGGTGGTGCCGGAGTCGGTGGCGAGGTCGCCGACGACCTCGTGCTCGTGGCCGTCATTGCTCGTCGACTTGTAGCCGGTGAGGCCTCTGTGCAGCAGCTGCGCGACCGACATCTCGTCGGAGACGTAGATCTGCCCCGGGTCCAGGTGCGCGTAGCTGTCGCGCTGGAGCACCTCCATGGTGCCGCCCGGTTTGGCCCCGGGCACGGCGGCCGCGGGGCCCGTGGAGTCCGACGCGTCGCCGAACTTGATGGAGGCCTGCTGGCGTTTGGCGCTCTGCTGGTCCTTCTTGCTGTCACCGCCGGTGTCGCTGCCGCCCTTGCTGCAACCGGTGAGCACAAGAGCTCCGGCCGCGAGCACGGAGAGCGCGCCGTATGCGTGGCGTCCGCCCCTACTCATCACGAGGATTCCCACCCATCTGTGTGTCACCAGTGCGATCTGCGTGTCACCAGTGCGAATGAATGACGTGCGAATGAATGACGTGCGCGTGAAACGACGTGCGCACGAACGAGTTGCCGTGCGATCCGAGCCGGTCTGCGGTGCAAGTGCCGGGTCAGCGAGCCGACTTGGGGTCGAAGGCATCCCTGACCGAGTCCCCGAGCAGGTTGAACGCGACGATGAAGATGATCATCGAGACGCCGGGGAAGAACATGTAGGTGATGTCGTTCTGCATCACCAGCTCCGTGGAGGCCTTGGAGAACATCTGGCCCCAGTCGGGCGTGGGTTCGACGATGCCCACCCCCAGGAAGGACAGCCCCGCCTCGGCGGTCACGAAGCCGGGCAGCAGGTACGTCGCCTGCACCAGCAGCGGGGTGACCACGTTGGGCAGCATCTCCCTGCGGATGATCCGCCAGGGGGAGGCGCCGCTCACCTTGGCCGCCTCGATGAACTCCCGTTCCCGCAGGGCGAGCGCGGTGCCGCGCAGGATGCGGCCGAGGCCCATCCAGCCGAGGAACCACTGGACGAGGATCAGGGCGACCACCCGGACGTAGGTGGGTGTCTCGTCGCGCGGGCTCACGAAGAGGGAGACCACGACCGGCATGCTCGCGATGAAGAACAGCTGGGCCGGGAAGGCGAGGAGGAAGTCGATGACCCGGCCGATGAAGTAGTCGGTCTTGCCGCCGGCGTAGCCGGCCGTGACGCCCAGCAGGATGGCGGTCACGACGACCGCGATGGTGACGGCGACCGAGATCATCAGCGAGGTGCGGATGCCGTAGATGAGCTTGGTGAAGACGTCGTAACCGTTGCCGGGTTCGAGGCCGAACCAGAACTCGCCGCTGATGCCGCCGTTGGGCTGCACCGGCACACCCGCGCTGTCGAACAGTTCCGGACGCTCGTCGGCGTAGACGGTGTAAGGATTCTTCCCGTAGAGCTTGGCGATGAGCGGTGCGCAGAGCCCGACCAGGAAGAAGAAGCCCACGACGTAGGCCGAGATGACGCCCGTGCGGTCACGTTTGAAGCGCGTCCACATGAGCCGGCCGGGAGACCGGCCTTCGAGCTTGACGTCCTCGGGCTTCGTCTTCGGCTGTGGTTCGCCGTCGACGACGACCGAAGTCCCGCCGCCCTCAATGTCGATAGGACTTGTCACGGTTCATCCGTTTCACAGGTATGAGTGTGAGAGGTGCCCGGGTACTCCGAGTACGCGCGAAATCCCTGTCGGACGCGCGTAGTTGAACGGCCGCACTAAACGGCCGGGCTACTCCTCACCCACCTGGCGTTCGTGACACCGCGCATGGGGGTTCCTCCTCATGACTTCACGTGTTCACCGACAGGAGGGGGTTCGACGTCTGCCCTCCGTCACCCCTGACGGAGGGTCAAACACCCCCTGGTGCTCGTGAGTCGGCGCTGTCCCCACAGCGCGAGACCCATTGACCCGAGCGCTACGCGGCTAACTATCTGCCATGAGCCAGGTGGCGACCACCGGTCGTAGATCTCAATTCAGTCACAGCTGACGCCTGGATCTTCCGAAAAATGGACAAACTGTTCGCCGGGAGAAGGCCACGAAACGGACGTGTTGCCTGACTAGCGGGCCTGGAAGTCCGCATTCCGGACAATGATCGCGTGCCGGGCGCGAAAAACGGGTTGCAAAAAGCCCGGGCACCCCCATCATGGGGGCACCCGGGCTCAGGGGCCTGGTCGATCAGCCGTGCTTGGCGCGGCTCGCGGCGCGGGCGCGCTCGCGGGCGTCCAGGTTCACCTTGCGGATGCGAACGGCCTCCGGGGTCACCTCGACGCACTCGTCGTCGCGGCAGAACTCCAGCGACTGCTCCAGCGACAGCTTGCGCGGCGGCACGATCGACTCCGCCACGTCGGCCGTCGAGGACCGCATGTTGGTGAGCTTCTTCTCCTTGGTGATGTTGACGTCCATGTCGTCGGAGCGGGAGTTCTCTCCGACGATCATGCCCTCGTACACCTCGGTGCCCGGCTCCACGAACAGCACGCCGCGCTCCTGAAGGTTCGTCATCGCGAACGCGGTGACGGCACCGGCGCGGTCGGCGACCAGCGAGCCGTTGTTGCGCGTCGTCAGCGTGCCGAACCAGGGCTCGTGACCCTCGTGGATCGAGTGGCCGATGCCGGTGCCGCGCGTCTGGGTCAGGAACTCGGTCCGGAAACCGATGAGACCGCGCGACGGCACGACGAACTCCATGCGCACCCAGCCCGAGCCGTGGTTGGACATGTTGTCCATCCGACCCTTGCGGACGCCCATGAGCTGGGTGACCGCACCCATGTGCTCCTCGGGCACGTCGATCGTCATGCGCTCGACCGGCTCGTACGTCTTGCCGTCCACGTCCTTGGTGACGACCTGCGGCTTGCCGACCGTCAGCTCGTAGCCCTCCCGGCGCATGGTCTCCACCAGGATGGCAAGCGCCAGCTCACCGCGGCCCTGCACCTCCCAGGCGTCGGGGCGGTCGGTCTCCAGCACGCGCAGCGAGACGTTACCGATCAGCTCGCGGTCGAGGCGGTCCTTGACCTGGCGGGCGGTGACCTTGCGGTCCTTGACGGCGGACTTCGCGTCGGCGCCCTTGCCGGTGCCGCCCCGGCCGACCAGCGGCGAGGTGTTCGTGCCGATCGTCATCGAGATCGCGGGCTCGTCGACCGTGATCAGCGGCAGCGGGACCGGGTTCTCGGTGTCGGCCAGGGTCTCGCCGATCATGATGTCCGGGATACCGGCGACCGCGCAGATGTCACCCGGGCCGGCCTTCTCGGCGGGCTTGCGGGTGAGCGCCTCGGTCATCATCAGCTCGGAGATGCGGACGTTGCTGACGCTGCCGTCCCGCTTGATCCAGGCGACCGTCTGGCCCTTGCGCAGCTCGCCCTGCTCGACGCGGAGCAGCGCGATACGGCCGAGGAAGTTGTCGGCGTCCAGGTTGGTGACGTGCGCCTGGAGCGGAGCGGCCTCGTCGTAGGTGGGGGCCGGGATGTGCTCCAGGATCGTGGAGAAGAACGGCTCCAGGCTGGTGGAGTCGGTCGGCACCGTGCCGTCGTCCGGCTTGGTCAGCGAGGCGACGCCGTCCCGGCCGCAGGCGTAGACGATCGGGAACTCGATCTGCTCCTCGTCCGCGTCCAGGTCCAGGAACAGGTCGTACGTCTCGTTGACGACCTCGTCGATCCGGGAGTCGGGGCGGTCCGTCTTGTTGATGCACAGGATGACGGGCAGGCGCTGCTGGAGCGCCTTGCGCAGCACGAACCGGGTCTGCGGGAGGGGGCCCTCGGAGGCGTCCACCAGCAGCACGACACCGTCGACCATCGACAGGCCGCGCTCGACCTCGCCGCCGAAGTCGGCGTGGCCGGGGGTGTCGATGATGTTGATGGTGATGACATCCCCGCCGTCCTTGGGGTGATACTTCACCGCCGTGTTCTTGGCGAGGATCGTGATGCCCTTCTCACGCTCCAGGTCGTTCGAGTCCATCACCCGGTCGTCGACCTGGTCGAGCTGGTGGGCGGCGAACGCGCCGGCCTGCTTCAGCATGCCGTCGACGATGGTGGTCTTGCCGTGGTCGACGTGGGCGACGATGGCGACGTTGCGGATGTCGTGGCGCGTGGCCATAGTGCGGCGAACTCCCAGAGTGGTGAGGAGGCCCTGCTGAGTACGTCCGTGTGACGCGGGCCTGCCGGGCTGGACACGCCACGGCCTCACCCCATGGTACGGGTCCGCCGCCGCGGGGGCTCGCCGGGTGGGGTCTTCCCAGTTCAGCCCTGTTGTACCGGCACCCGGCGCTGATGGCTGTGCCCACCCTCCCCCACTCTCGGCTTCGCTCGAGCGGGGGACCCCCATCGCCCTGCGGAACGATTGCCCACAGCGGTGGCGAGCACCTGTCAGCGCCGGTCAGCTGCACCCACCCAGGGGCGCGGGGAACTGCGCGAACGGCCCCCACCGGTCCGCACCCGGCGACGAAACCGCACCCTCTACTTCTTTGCCGGGCCGGCGGCCGGAATCTTCGCGCCCTTCTTCAGGAAGCCCATGTCCTCGTACACCGGCGTCTGGAAGCCGAACGCGCCCACGTTGACCAGAGTGGCGCGGGCCGCGACGAGTTGGGGCCGCTGGTAGAGGGGAATCGACCCCGCCTCCGCCCAGATGCGGGAGTCCGCCTTGCGGATCAGGTCCCGCGCCTCGTCCTCGTCCAGCGTCGCCCCCGCCTGTTCGAACAGTTGATCGACCTGGTCGGTGCCGACCCGCGTGTAGTTCTGCCCGATGTTCACCGAGCCGTCGGCCGCCGGCACCGGCTTCGCGAAGATCGGCCGGGCGTCGGTCGCCGGGAACGCGGAGGCCGGCCAGGAGAACAGGGCGAGGTCGTAGTCCCCTGCGGCGATGTGGTCCTTGAAGTAGCTGTCGTCCGGCACCTTGCTGATCGTCGTGCGGATGCCGACCTGCTCCAGCATCGCCGAGATCCGCTCGGCCACCGTGTTCAGCGTCTGCGAGCCCGGTCCGGACGGCAGCACGAACCGCAGGTTCAGCGCCTTGCCGTCCTTGGCGAGCGGCGCGGCCGGGGCGCCGGCCGGGGCCGCGGTGCCCTTCGGGGCGTACGCGCCCGGCGCGCCCCCCTTCTTCAGGTCCCCGGAGTACTGCTTGCCGTCCTGCGCGAGGTGCTTGCCGCCCTCGTCGCCTCGCTCGCCCTCGTCGCCTCGCTCGCCCTTGTCGTCCTCGCCGACGATGTACGTGCCGTCGTCGTCGCCGGACGCCTTGGAGCCCTTCTTGCCGGACGCCTTGGAGTCCTTGTCCTCCGGGCCGGCCGCCTTCTCGCCCTTCTTCTCCTGCTTCACCGGCCCGCCGGACACCCAGCCCGCGTCGGCGAGGAGCGCCGCGGCCTGCTTGGTGTCCTGGTCGCCGAGGGCGTCGCTGTCGTCGGCGTAGTCGTACTGGCCGGACAGCGCGAGGTGGCTGCCGACCGGGACGGCGGGCAGGCCCAGCGGGGTCAGCACCACCTTGGCCAGTTCCTCGCGGTCCAGGGCGCGGGCGACGGCCCGGCGGACCCGCTCGTCGGTGAGGGGTCCCGCGGAGCCGTTGAGGGCGAGCTGGGTGTAGGCGGGCGCCAGCGACTTGCGCACGTCGACCGCGCGCAGCGCGTCCTGCTGCTCGAGGTAGGTGCTGATGGTGTGCCGCAGCTTGTCGGTGCTGTGCGGGATCCTGTCGGAGTCGAAGCCGTGGGCGAGCGCCCAGGAGCGGAGCTTCTTCGCGGAGGTCTTGCCACCTCCCGTCAGCGGGCCCTGGTTGCCCTTCTTCCCGGCGGCGAGGTTGATCCGCTCGGCGTCGGCGGCGTCGATGTCGGCGACGTCCACGGTGCCGTCGGCGAGCGCGGCGGCCCGCTTGTCGCGGGGCACGGCGTGCAGCACGATCTCGGACAGTTTCGGGGCCTCGCCCCACCAGCGCGGGTTGCGGGTGAGGACGACGTCCTTGTCGGCGGTGTCGACCTTGTCCACCTTGAAGGGTCCGGCGGTGACCTTCAGCTTGCGCCGGGCACCGTCGTTGAAGGCGTCCGGGGTGCCCATGACGTCCTTCGGGTACAGCGGGGAGAACAGCGACTTCCAGTCGGCGTAGGGGCGGCTGAAGGTGACCCGGACCTCCAGGGCGCTGGCTCCCTGCTCGATCTTGGAGATGCGGTCGTACCCGGCGTTGCGGGCGGTCCAGTAGGCGCTGTCCTTGCCGGACAGGGCGCGCCACTGGGCGACGAAGTCGGCGGCGCCGATCTCGCGGCCGTCGCTCCACACCGCCTGCTGGTTCAGCTTGTACAGGACGACCTGGCGGGGTTCGGTCTCGATGACCTTGGCGGACTCCAGGTAGTCGGCGTCGCGCACCGGCCGGCCGCTCGCGTCGGTGCGGAACATGGCCGGCAGCACGGCCTGGGCGATCCGGGTGGTGCCGGCGTCGGCGTCGGCCTGGAAGGCGTTGAGGGTCTCCGGTACGGCGTCCACGGCCCACTTCAGCGTGCCGCCGTCGGCGACCAGGTTGCGGGCCGCGGGCACGATGTCCTGGGCGGCGAGCGGCTTGCTCGTCTCCTCGTCGGAGCCGCAGCCGGCGAGCAGGGGCACCGCGAGCGCTCCCGCGGTGAGGAAGGCGACCGAACGCGAGACCGCGCGCAGGCCGACGCCGTCGTGGGACATCTCTGCTACCTCCGGAGAACCGCTTCCGCCGCTGTCATGGGTGGGTTATGTTCACATTTGGCGGTATTTTGGAGTTGATCAGATCTATGGACGGGACCTACTGAAGGGGAAGGGGTTCGTCCGCCGGGCGCGACACGGCGACGGCGGGCCCCGAAGCCACCCGTGCGGCGCAACGCGGCGCACGGACGGAGGGAAGTGGCGCAAGGCGGAGGCACGGGACGGATGTGCGATCCGCCAATCGCTGCACATCCCTTCACAGCGGCAGGTGTGGCGCGCAACACTCGCAGGCGCATGAACGTCGCCACGTAGGGCCGAGAGGTCCGCGGAAATGAGGTACGTCATGTCCGTGCACGACGAACTGACATCGGTCCAGCGCAGTCTCGACGAGCTGTCCCGGTCCGTCAGCCGCCTCGAACAGCAGCTCGGGCGCGGTGGGCTGGAGATGCGCCGCGTCCGCGCCGACGCCGACCGGCTGCGCGAGAGCGTGGCGCTGTTGCGGGACGCGGCCCCGGGCCCGTCCCAGCCCCGGCGCCCCGAACTCGTCACCATCTCCGACACGCCGTACGACATCAGCCTGTGGACGGACTCCGACGACGAGGGTCTCGGCGCCCGCGACCGTCACGCTCCCTGAGCGCTGACCGCAGGCGGCCCCCAACCCCTCGCCCGACCGGAGTCAAAGAGTTGGCCACTGGTACGGAACCCCAACAGAACAGCGGCGGCGTACGGTCCGCGACCCGCGCCGCGATCGACGCACCCCATCTGCGGACCGACCGGTGGTGGCTGGCGCCCGCCGCCACCGCGGCCGGTCTGCTCGCCTTCGTCGTCTACTCGACGTGGCGGGCCTTCGCGAACGCGGACTACTACTCGGCGCCCTACGTGTCGCCGTTCTACTCGCCGTGCCTGGCGGACAACTGCCGGACGATGCACGCGGGCCCGAACTACGACCTGTTCGGGGCGTGGTGGGCGATCTCCCCGGCGATCATCATCCTGATCTTCCCGCTGGGCTTCCGCCTGACCTGCTACTACTACCGCAAGGCCTACTACCGGGGCTTCTGGGCCTCGCCCCCGGCCTGCGCGGTCGCCGAACCGCACGCGAAGTACTCCGGTGAGACCCGCTTCCCGCTGATCCTCCAGAACATCCACCGGTACTTCTTCTACGCCGCGATCCTCGTCGCCGCCGTCCTGACCTACGACACCGTGCTGTCCTTCCGGGACACGCACTACCACTGGGGCCACATGGGCCTCGGCACCGTCGTCTTCCTGGTCAACATCACGCTGATCTGGGCGTACACCATCTCCTGCCACTCCTGCCGGCACATCGTCGGGGGCAAGCTCAAACACTTCTCCAAGCACCCGGTGCGGTACAAGGCCTGGCAGTTCGTGGGGAAGCTCAACGCCCGCCACATGCAGCTGGCCTGGGCGTCGCTGCTGAGCGTGGCGCTCGCCGACTTCTACGTGTACCTGGTGGCGTCCGGTGTCTTCGACGATCCGCGCTTCTTCTAGACGAGTGGGGCTGTACTGATGTCCGTGGTGGACCGGCAGGAGTGGGACGTCGTCGTGGTCGGTGCCGGGGGCGCCGGGCTGCGGGCCGCGATCGAGGCGCGCGAGCGGGGCGCCCGTACGGCGGTGATCTGCAAGTCCCTGTTCGGCAAGGCGCACACGGTGATGGCCGAGGGCGGCATCGCGGCGTCGATGGGCAACGCCAACCCGCACGACAACTGGCAGGTCCACTTCCGCGACACGATGCGCGGCGGGAAGTTCCTCAACCAGTGGCGGATGGCCGAGCTGCACGCCAAGGAGGCCCCCGACCGGGTGTGGGAGCTGGAGACCTGGGGCGCGCTGTTCGACCGTACGAAGGAAGGAAAGATCTCCCAGCGCAACTTCGGCGGCCACGAGTACCCGCGCCTCGCCCATGTGGGTGACCGCACGGGCCTGGAGCTGATCCGCACCCTCCAGCAGAAGATCGTCTCGCTCCAGCAGGAGGACCACCGGGAGACCGGCGACTACGAGTCCCGGCTGAAGGTCTTCCAGGAGTGCACGGTCACCCGGGTCCTCAAGGACGGTTCGCGGGTCTCCGGAGTGTTCGCCTACGAGCGCGAGACCGGCCGCTTCTTCGTCCTGGAGGCCCCCGCCGTGGTCCTCTCCACCGGCGGGATCGGCAAGTCCTTCAAGGTGACGTCGAACTCGTGGGAGTACACCGGCGACGGCCACGCGCTCGCGCTGCTGGCCGGGGCACCGCTGCTGAACATGGAGTTCGTGCAGTTCCACCCGACGGGCATGGTCTGGCCGCCGTCCGTGAAGGGCATCCTCGTCACCGAGTCGGTGCGCGGCGACGGCGGGGTGCTGCGCAACTCCGAGGGCAAGCGGTTCATGTTCGACTACGTCCCGGACGTCTTCAAGGAGCAGTACGCCGAGTCGGAGGACGAGGGCGACCGCTGGTACGACGACCCCGACAACAACCGGCGCCCCCCGGAGCTGCTCCCTCGCGACGAGGTGGCCCGCGCCATCAACGCCGAGGTCAAGGCGGGCCGCGGCTCGCCGCACGGCGGGGTCTTCCTGGACGTGTCCACGCGGATGCCCGCCGAGGTCGTACGGCGCCGGCTGCCGTCCATGTACCACCAGTTCAAGGAGCTGGCGGACGTCGACATCACCGCGGAGCCCATGGAGGTCGGGCCGACCTGCCACTACGTCATGGGCGGCATCGCCGTCGAGTCGGACACGGCCGCCGCGCGCGGGGTGCCCGGCCTGTACGCGGCCGGTGAGGTCGCCGGCGGCATGCACGGCTCCAACCGGCTCGGCGGGAACTCGCTGTCCGACCTGCTGGTCTTCGGGCGCCGGGCCGGCTGGCACGCGGCCGAGTACGCGCAGGGACTGGCGTACGAACGGCCGCCCGTCGACGACGCCCAGGTCAACACGGCCGCCGCGGAGGCCCTGCGCCCCTTCTCGGCGGAGAACGAGGGCGAGGAGGGCCCGCCGGAGAACCCGTACACCCTGCACCAGGAACTCCAGCAGACCATGAACGACCTGGTCGGCATCATCCGCCGCGAGGGCGAGATGGCCGAGGCGCTGGAGCGGCTGGCGGCGCTGCGGGTCCGGGCGCGCCGGGCCGGGGTGGAGGGGCACCGGCAGTTCAACCCCGGCTGGCACCTCTCCCTGGACCTCAGGAACATGCTGCTGGTCAGCGAGTGCGTGGCGCGGGCCGCGCTGGAGCGCACCGAGTCGCGCGGCGGCCACACCCGCGAGGACTTCTCCGCGATGGACCGCGCCTGGCGCAACGTGAACCTGCTGTGCACCCTCACCGATCCCACCGGCGGCCTGGCCGCCACCGACCCGCGCCGGGGCCAGATCACCCTGACCCGCGAGACCACCGATCCCGTCCGCGCCGACCTGCTCGCCCTCTTCGAGAAGGAGGAGCTGGTCAAGTACCTCGCCGAAGAGGAGCTGTACGAATGAGCAGCTACGAGGCCCGCTTCAAGGTGTGGCGGGGCGACGACGAGGGCGGCGGCCTGGAGGACTTCGAGGTCGAGGTGAACGACGGCGAGGTCGTCCTCGACATCATCCACCGGCTCCAGGCCACCCAGGTCCCCGACCTCGCCGTCCGCTGGAACTGCAAGGCCGGCAAGTGCGGTTCGTGTTCGGCGGAGATCAACGGGCGGCCCCGGCTGATGTGCATGACCCGCATGTCGGTGTTCGAGCGCGACGAGACCATCACGGTGACGCCGATGCGCACCTTCCCGGTGATCCGGGATCTGGTGACCGACGTCGGCTTCAACTACTCCAAGGCCCGCGAGATCCCCGCGTTCGTCCCGCCGGCCGGGGTGGGGCCCGGTGAGTACCGGATGATGCAGGAGGACGTGGACCGCCCGCAGGAGTTCCGCAAGTGCATCGAGTGCTACCTGTGCCAGAACGTGTGCCACGTCGTCCGTGACCACGAGGACAACAAGGAGGCCTACGCCGGCCCCCGCTTCCTCATGCGGATCGCCGAACTGGACATGCACCCGCTGGACGCGGCGGCGGACACCGGCCTGGACCGCAGGGCCACCGCCCAGGACGACCACGGGCTCGGCTACTGCAACATCACCAAGTGCTGCACGGAGGTCTGCCCCGAAGGCATCAAGATCACGGACAACGCGCTGATCCCGCTCAAGGAGCGGGTCGCGGACCGCAAGTACGACCCGCTGGTGTGGCTGGGCTCGAAGATCAGGCGCCGCTGACCCAGCCGTCCCGGTAGGCCCGCCAGTCCGCTTCGGTCGCCGCGAAGTCCACGTACAGGGCGACGCCGAAGCGGGCCCGGTCCGCGTCGGTGCGGGACAGGCCGAGGCGTACGCCGCGCACGGCGGCCGGGACGGTCTCCGCGTGACCCCAGTGGCCGAACCGGTTCTCGTGGTAGAAGGGCAGGCCCATCAGCAGGTCGGTGCTCTTCGGGGTGACCTCCAGGGCGAGGCTGGTCTGCTCGGCGACGTACCCGCCGTAGAGGCTCTGCAGCGGCTGCATGGTGTCGTACGACATCACCGCGATCTGGTCGACCCTGCGGGCCACCTGCCCGAAGTAGGCCTGCGACCACCACTTGGGATGGCCGGTCGTCGTGCCCCAGAAGGAGTGGAAGGCGGGCAGCGGGTCGATCTGGTGGGCGGCGACGGAGAGGAGGGCGTGCCGGGAGTGGGTGAGGGCGTGCAGGCGGTCGAGGAGGTTCAGGTAGTTCCGGTCGCCTGAGTGCAGGGGCTCCAGGTCGAAGTGGGTGCCCTGGAAGCCGGCGTCGAGGATGTCCTTCGCCGAGGCGACGATCGCGTCCCTTGTGGCCTCGCGCTCCAGGTGCATGCCGTCGGGGCTCTCGGTGGCGAGGACGTCGCCGAGCCAGGCCTGGACCCTGATGCCGGGGAGTTCGCGGTGCAGGGTCTCTATCAGCCATGGCGCCTTCCGGTACGCCTGCTGCGGGAGCGTTCCGTCGTGTTCGAGGGGGCCCGCGTGGACGTACAGGTCCTTGATTCCGGTGGTTCTCAGGCGGCCCGCGAGCTTCTTGACGTCCTTGTCGGTCTTCCGGCCGTCCACCCAGGCGTGGCCCAGCCAGAGGGCGTCGCGGTGGCGGGTGTGTGTGCCGGGTCTCGGGTCGCCGGTGTAGTTGAGGCGGAGGGCGGTTTCGGCGGTGAGGAGGGGGAGGAGGAGAGCCAGGAGGGCGGCGAGGAGGGTACGGCGCGTTCGGCGCGGCCAGTGCCGGGTGCGTGTCGCCTCCGCTTCGCCTTCGGCTCGTTCTTCGTTCCCGCCCGCTCCACCCGTGCCACTTTCGTCGTCGGGTGCGGGTGGTCCCGGTGGGGACTGCTCGCCGTCGGCGGGTGCGGGTGGGTGGGGAGGCCTTTCGTTGTCCATTGCGTCTCCCTTTGCTGCGTCCCCCGGGCGTATCCGTCCCGGTCGCGGTGGCGTCTGGCTGGTCATACGCTCCGGAATGTGACGTCCTCCCAGTTCCGGGGCCGGTCCCGGTGTGCCGCACTGGGTGTCGTCGTCGGAGCCGGGTGGCTGGTGTTGCCGGTGATGACGATCAGCGCCCAAGATCCGGTTCCCGTCGCCGCGGCGGGGCCGGTCGCCGGTGCGGCCGCACCGCGGCAGGACGAGACGTCCGGTACCGACTACGTCCTGCCTGTCGCCGTGGTCGCCGCGGCCGGCGTGCTGGCCGGATACGGCTACCTGAGGCGCACCCGGCGGGCCCGGACCCGGACGACCCCCGGGCTCGTGTCCGCGCGGCCCGCCACCCCCACCCCCGCCGAGTCCGAACGGCAGGCCCGGGCCGCGCTGGTCCTCGCCGACGACTGCGTGCGCACCAGCCGGGAGGAACTGTCCTTCGTGGCCGAGCGGTTCGGCGAGGCGGACACCGAGCCGTACCGGCACGCCCTCGGGAGCGCCGGGACCGAGCTGTCGGCCGCGTTCGCGATATGGCGGCGCTACGAGGAGGGCACACCCGAGGACCCGGCGGCCCGGCGGCAGGCGCTGGTGGGTGTCGTCGGGCGGTGTGCGGAGGCGGGGCGGCTGCTGGACGCGGAGGCGGACGGTCTCGACCGGCTCCGGGGGCTGGTGGAGGACGTGGGGGCGGCACTGGAGGTCTGCGAGGGGCGGTTCAGGGAGCTGACCGTGCGGACGGCACGCGCACGGGAGACCGAGGCGGAGCTGCGTGGACGATTCAAGCCCTCGGGTGTCGCCGCCGTCACCGGGTACGTCGAACAGGCCCAGGACCGGCTGGTGTTCGCCACCACCCACCTCAACGCCGCCCGGCAGAGCACCGATTCCGGTGACTTCCGGCGCGCGGCCCGGGATCTGCGCGCCGCGGAGGGCGCTGTCGCGCAGGCCGGGGTGCTCGTCGGCGGGGTGGAGCGGCTCGCGGCCGAGCTGCGAGAGGCGGCCGCACTGGTGCCGGCGGCACTGACGGGCGGGGAGGCGGCGATCGCTGCGGCGCGGAAGGGGGGTGCGCCGGCGTCCCTGGCGCCGGGTGAGCTGCACGCCCGGCTCGCCCGCGCCGACGGCGTGCTGGGTGCCGTACGGGAGGAGCTGACCGGGGGGCCGTACGACCCGCTGGACGCGCTGCGCCGGATCGCGCGGGCGGTCGAACGGCTGGAGACAGGGGCGTCCGGGGTGGTGGAGGCGGCGGCGCTGCTGGTGGCACGGAGTGCGGTCGCGGGGGCGGAGGAGTTCGTCACGGTGCATCGGGGGCCGGTGGACGCGGAGGCGCGGGCGCTGCTCGCGGAGGCGGCGCGGGGGGTCGGGGCCGGCCGGGCTGACGAGGCTGACGTTCTCGCACGTCGGGCGCGGGAGCTGGCCGAGCGGGACGTGCGGGCCCACGGGAACCCGTATGCCGGGGGCGGGGCGGACTCCGTCGGGATCGGTGGGGCCGTACTGGGCGGGGTCCTTCTGGCCGAGGATCCCTGCGGGGGGCCGCCGGCGAGTTTCGGTGGGCCGGGGACTCGTGGGCGCCGCGGGGTCACTGAGCCTCCGGGGGCCTAGCGTCGTCCGTTCGGATGCCGCGCCGTCGTGGCCGGTCGCGCCCACGCGGCGGAGCCGCACATAGACACAGCCCCGCGCCCCTACCGGGGCCCGCAGCGTCCTCGTTCGGATGCCGCGCCGTCGTGGCCGGTCGCGCCCACGCGGCGGAGCCGCACATAGACACAGCCCCGCGCCCCTTCGGGGCGCTGGTCAGAACAGGCTCAGCAACGCCTCCGCCGGGTCTGTCAGGGTGGTTTCTGCTCCGGGGAGGGGGAGTTCGAACCAGACTGTTTTGCCTCGGGGGGTGCGGCGGGAGCCCCACGCGGCGCTGAGGAGGCCGACGAGTTGGAGGCCGCGGCCGCCCTCGTCGGTGTCGCGGGCGCGGCGGCGGCGGGGCTGGACCAGGCCGGAGTCCCAGACCTCGCAGACCAGGGTGCGGTCGAGGAGGAGACGGAGTCTGATCTCACCCTCGCCGTAGCGCAGGGCGTTGGTGACCAGTTCGCTGACGAGGAGTTCCGTCGTGTCGACGAGGGGCTCCAGGTCCCAGTCGAGGAGTTGTGCGCGGGCGTACTCGCGGGCGCGGCCCACGCTGCGCGGTTCGCGCGGCAGCGTCCAGTCGCCGACGGACTCGGCGGGCAGACCCTGGACGCGGGCCATCAGGAGGGCGATGTCGTCCTCGCCGTGGTGGGTGTCGAGGGTGCTGAGGACGTGGTCGCAGACGTCCTCCAGGTCGCGGTGGGTGGCCGTGCGCGACGGTGACGCCGGGGTCGAGGGGTGGGCGGGGTCGGTGAGCGCCCCCACGAACGCCTGGAGGCCCTCGTCCAGGGGGTGGTCGCGGGACTCGACCAGGCCGTCGGTGTAGAGGGCGAGGAGGGCGCCCTCGGGGAGTTCGACCTCCACCTCCTCGAAGGGTTCGCCGCCGACACCGAGCGGCATCCCGGGCGGCACGTCGAGCATGAGCGCGGCCTCGCCGGGTTCGACCAGGACGGGCGGCAGGTGGCCCGCGTTGGCGAAGGTGCACCGCCGGGTCACCGAGTCGTAGACGGCGTACACGCACGTCGCCAGGTAGACCTCGGACAGGTCTGCGTCGCGGGGCTGGCGGGCGGTGCGGGTGGCCTGCTGGACGCCGCCGGGGGTGCCGAGGCCGCGGGCGATCTCGTCCAGCGCGGAGAGTACCTCCGCCGGTTCGAGGTCCAGCAGGGCCAGGGTGCGTACGGCCGTGCGGAGTTCGCCCATGGCGACGGCCGCGCGCAGGCCGCGGCCCATCACGTCGCCGACGACGAGGGCGGTGCGGTGGCCGGGGAGTTCGATGACGTCGAACCAGTCGCCGCCGACCTCGGTGGCCGCGTTGCCGGGGAGGTAGCGGCAGGCGATGTCCAGGCCGGAGGCCTCGGGGTCGCCGGGCGGCAGCAGGGACCGTTGCAGTATCAACGCCCGTTCGTGCTCGCGGCGGTACAGGCGCGCGTTGTCGATGCAGACGGCGGCGCGCGCGGCCAGTTCGACGGCGAGGTCCCGGTCGCGGTCCCCGAACGGTTCGCTGCCCTTGGTCCGGGAGAACTGGGCGAGTCCCACGACGGTGTCGTGGGCGACCATCGGCACGGCCAGCGTGGACTGCACGAGCCCGCCCTCCTCGGCGGGGATGCGCTGCGGGCGTGCGGTGCGCAGGGCGTCCGCGCAGGGCGAGTTGAAGGGGTAGTGGTGGACGGCGCCGACCCTGACCGGTTCCCCGGAGGCGCTGAAGGGCGCGTCGGAGACGGCGCTGGCGAAGGCGACCCGGCGCAGTTCCGCGCTGCCGTCGGCGCGGCCGGGCGGGTTCTCGTCGCCGGCCAGCAGTCCCTGGTAGAGGTCGACGGTGGCGAGGTCGCAGAAGCCGGGGACGACGACGTCGAGGAGTTCCCGGGCGGTGGTCTCCAGGTCGAGGGAGTTGCCGATGCGGGCGCCGGCGTCGTTCAGCAGGGCGAGGTTGCGGCGGGCGGCGGCGGCCTCGCGGGCGGCGGCGCGGCGGGCGGTGATGTCGGTGCCGAGCCAGGCGATGCCGATGGGCCGGCCGCTGCCGCTGTGCACGCGGTAGAGGTTGACGGACCAGTGCCGGCGTTCGTCGGAGCCCGGGACGTGCCCGGTGACGTGCATGTCAGTGATGGAGTCGCCGGTGTCCAGCACCCGCCGTAGCGTGGCCGAAACCCGCTCGGCCTCGGGGCGCGGCAGGTAGTCGTGAACTCCCTTGCCGCGGTGGTCGTCGGGGGTTCCGCCGAAGGTGGAGGCGAACCGCATGTTGGCGCGGCGCACCCGCAGGTCCGGGTCGATCAGCAGGAAGCCGAACGGTGATTGGCCGAATATGGCCTGTGAGGCGGCGAGGTCAGTCTCGATGCTGCGCAGGGTGCGGACGTCGACGACGATGCAGACGGCGGCCTTCTCGCCCTCCACGGTCCGGGTCGGCATGACGTAGACCTCGGCGAGCCCTTCCTCGCCGCGCTGCCCGTCGGGCCGGTCCGGCATCCGGAACGGGACGACTCCGGTCCACTCCCGGCCGTCGAGGATCTCGGCCATCTTGCGCTGGCCGCGCTCGCGCAGGTCGGGATCGATGAACGCCTCTATGGGGTCCGTGCCGACGGCGCGTTCGGCGGGGATGCCGAAGAGCTGCTCGGCGCGCAGGCTCCACTGCTCGACGAGGCCGTCGGAGCCGATCGCGAACGAGGCGACCTTGATGTAGTCGTAGATCGAGCCGGGCGGACTGCTCTGCCACATGGCTTCGCCGGGTGCCGCGGCAGCCTCCGCGGCCCGCGTCCTCGCGCCGTCCGACGGGTCCTCGGACTCCGTGGCCTTCGCTGGTATCTCGCTCACGCGAACCGTCCCCTCCAGCTCACCGCGTCCGGTACCGGTCACCGAAAGGCGGCTGCCCGCAGTATCCAGCACTACGGGGCCGCACGACACGGTGTTCACGATCACAGCTCGGTCCAGGCTTTTTTCGGACCGTGCCGCGACAACACTTCCAGTCTTCTAACCAGGGAACACGCCCTCGAATCTCCTACGGGGTCCCTGTTGTGGACCTTGTTGCCGGCCCGGTGCGCGCCGGGGACGGTCCGCGGACGTCCGTGACAGCGCGCCGGGGCCGGGAGGGCGGCCCTTTCTCACTCCGGGACCGCCAGCTCGAACCACACGGTCTTGCCGTTCGTGCCGGGCCGGGTGCCCCAGCTTTGGGAGGCGCCGGCGACCAGTTGCAGGCCGCGCCCGCCCTCGTCCTCGGGGCGGGCGACGCGTTCGCGCGGCGGGTCGGGAAGCGGGTCGGAGACCTCCACGCGCAGGGCGTCGGCGAGTGCGGCGGGGCGGACCAGCCGTACGCCGATGGGCCCGGTGGCGTGCCGCAGGGAGTTGGTCACCAGCTCGCTGACCAGCAGGGCCGTCAGATCGGCGAGGCCGTCGAGGTCCCAGCCGCGCAGTTGGTCGCGGACGGCGACCCGGGCGGAGCGCACGGCACCCGGTTCCGCGGGGAACGTCCACTCGGCGCAGTCGCCTTCGGTGTCGATCACGCCGATCACTTCCCTGGCCGGCCGGCCCACCCATGTCCGTTTTCATGGGATTAATGGGCACATACCCGATATCCGGGGCGCAGTACCGCGCGAAGGGGCACACTGTGGCGCGAACGGCGTACGACTGGTTCGGCACCCGCCGGGGTGCGCTCAGTACGCCTGCGCGGCGAGGCGGGCGGCGACCTCGCGGACGGCCGGGACGTCCTGGTCGAGCCAGGGCACGTCCCAGAGTTGGGCGGGGTTGAGCCAGCGCAGTTCGTCGTGGTCCTGGAGGGGGCGGGGCGCCTCGGACCCGGGGAGCAGCCGGACGATCCAGACCTGAAGGACGTACGGCGGCTTCAGCGGCCACTCCCCCGGCACACGCTCGACGGCTTCCGTCTCGACGCCGAGTTCCTCCCGGAGTTCGCGTACGACCGCGTCCTCGGTCCGCTCACCGGCCTCGACCTTGCCGCCCGGCAACTCCCAGCGTCCGGCCAGTTCGGGGGGCGCGCTGCGGCGCGCGGCGAGCAGGCGGCCGGCGTCGAGCAGGGCGGCTCCCACCACCACGATCCGTTCCGTCATGAGGCGGAGCCTACGGCAGCGCCGCACACCGCAGTTGCGCCCACAACCCGGACACCCGCGCCCGGGCCACCGACATCGCCCGGGTCACCGAGCGGCCCCGTCCCGCCTCCGGGTCCGGGCGGGGCGCGACGGTCAGCAGCGGTTCCGATCGCGTCCCCGTGCCGGCCCGATGGGCAGCGCCGGCCCCGATTCCGGGTCCGAGTCCGGGCGCTGTCGGATCGGATGGCGGCACCGGCGTCCGTTCCCGGCGTGATCGGTCGTCGGCCGCCTTCCGGCTGCCGGTCCCTTCCGGCTGCCGACCCCTTCCGGCTGCCGGTGCGTCCCGGCTGCCGGTCCGTTCCGCCGGCGGTCAGTTTCGGCTGCCGTCTCCGTTGTGGGTGATTCGCTCGACCCAGTAGAGCTGCTTGTGGCCCCGGTCGTCGAGGCTGTCGGCGATTCTCTGGGCCTCGGCGCGTGTCGCGTACCGGCCGACCCGGTAGCGGTTGCCGTTGTCGTCCTGCCGTATCACGAGCCAGGGCAGCGAGACCGTGCCCTCACTCATCGCCCCCACCGTTCCTTCTCGCACCGCCCCACCCTCCCCCGGGCCCCCGCCCCGTCCGGCCTAAGGAAACCCCAATCCGCATATGCCCGAGCGTACGCCCAACCTTTACGGAGCGAATACGCCTTTTCACAAAGAGGTACGCAACCAGCCAGAACAGTGGGGGCGCACGTGACCGAATGCGCCGTCTCCCACCCCGCTGCCTTCAGCGGAGGCGTGACGGAGGGACGGCGGGTCACCTGCGAGAACGGCTGGATTCCAGCGGCCCGGCGGGACGCCGGACAGGGTCGCGCACGGGTGCGGCGAAGAAGGGGGTGCGCGGTGTGTGCGCTACCTCACGCGGGTGACCCGGTTCCGGTCGGCCCGCGCGGCGCTCACTTGACGGGCAGGTGGTACGCCACCCGGTACCGGTCGGCCGGGATCACCACGTCGGCCGCCTCGACGGGACGTCCGGAGGCGAAGTAGGTCCGCTGGATCACCAGGACCACGTGTCCGGGGACGCCTCCCAGCAGGTGGAGTTCCTCGGCGAGGCCGGGACGGGCGCCGACCTCCTCGGTGACGTTGTCCACGATGACATCGATGGCGCGCATGCGTTCGACGACACCCATGCCGCCGAGCGGCCCCTCCTCGGGCAGCATCACCGGGGTGCGGCCGGTGACGGCGAGCGGCTCCCATGAGGTGGAGAGCATCATCGGCTCACCCGCCTCGCGGAAGACGTACTTGGTGCGCATGACCCGGTCGCCTGGTCTGATGCCCAGCCGGTCGGCCAGGGCGACCCCGGCCTCGGCCTGCTCACTGCTGGACTCCCAGGTGCCCCGCACCCCGGCGTCGGCCTGCTCCTGACGGAACGGCGTGGCTCCGGCGGCCGGCCGGTATCCGGAGCGGGCAACCCGCCTGGGCACGGGCCGCTCGCGCACATAGGTGCCCGACCCCGAACGGCCCTCGACCAGCCCCTCGGCCATCAGCACCTTGCGCGCCTCCAGCGCGACGGTGTCCGAGACGCCGTACTCCTCGCGGATGCGGGCCTGCGAGGGGAGGCGCGTGTGGGGCGGCAGTGAACCGTCGACGATCTTCTTGCGGAGATCACCCGCGACGCGCAGGTACGCCGGCTGCTCACCGAATGTCACGGGCCGCTCCCATCAGGTTGTACAGACAGCAACAGCGTGGCAACCGTGGGTTGGCCATGCAAGCAAAGGCCAGAGAATCACTCGATGTGATGACATGCGCCCCCGGAGGGCTTTACGCAGGCACTTCTTTCCGCTTATAGCCGCGATCACACCTCCATTACGCCGCCCGCCCCGGCCCGGCCGCCGGTACCGTGTCCCTCCGGGGAACGGGGGGCGGAATGCGGGTGGGGACAGCCACGGTCCGGGCGGTCAACGGACTCACGGCGCGCTGGGCGGCGACCGCGGGCGACGGCGGCACGGTGTTCTCGGCGGCCGGTGTGTGGCCGCTGCTGGGATTCCTCGCGGACGGCGCTGCGGGCCCGGCGCGCGCGGAGCTGGCGGAGGCACTGGGCATGCCAGCGGACCGGGCGGCCGACGCGGCACGGGAGTTGCTCGCCGGGCTGGGGGCGACGCGCGGTCTTCACAGCGCCGTGGGCCTGTGGACCAGGAGGACCCTGGAACTGCGCGAGGCCTGGTCGGCGGGGCTCCCGGCCGACGCGCACGGCGTGCTCACCGGCAACGAGACGGCGGACCGGCGGGCCCTGGACGCCTGGGCGAAGACCCGTACCGGCGGGCTGATCGAGCGGATGCCGGTGCGGTCGACGGAGAAACGTCGACCTAATCCTCGCGAACGCGCTGGCGCTGCGCACGCGGTGGCAGAGCCCGTTCGACGAGGTCGCGCTCGACACGGCGTACGAGCCCTGGGCCACCACGGAGCGGCAGGGCCTGCGGCGCCGTTCCGCCGTACTGGACCGGATCGGCGTGGCCGGCACCCCGCAGGGCCACGTCACCGAACTGAAGGTGCTCGGCGACAACGCCCTCGACGTCCATCTGCTGCTCGGCGAGGAGGGGATGACACCGGGCCAGGTGCTGGGGGCGGGAGTCGGCGTCCTCGCGGGCGCGCACCCGGTCGTGTCCGGCCCGCTGCTCCCCCAAGGCGAGGTGGGACCGGGAATCACGGTGCGCAGGGGGCGCAGTACGACCCCGGACCCGCCCCTGCTCGACGTGACGACGGTGGCGTACGACATGACGGCGCGCCACGATCTGCTGGCGCTGCACGGGTTGTTCGGGCTGACCACGGCACGGGACGACAGCCGCGGCCACTTCCCCGGCGTCAGCGCGTCTCCGGCGGCCGTCGGGGCGGCCGAGCAGGCGGCCATGGCCCGGTTCGGGACGCTGGGCTTCCGGGCGGCGGCGGTGACGGCGTTCGCCGCGGTCCCCGGCGGCATGCCTCCTCCCGTCCGCTACCTCACCACCACGGTCGAGGCCCGTTTCGACCGGCCATTCGGCTTCCTCGCCCTGGAGCGCCACTCTCGGCTGGTGCTGGCGGCCGGCTGGGTGACGGATCCGCTGCCGCTGCGCGCGGAGCCGTAACGAGGCTTCCCCACGCCCTATCCACGCCCCCGCCCCGCCGTCCGGTGACGTGGGGGCAGGGGCGCGGCGCGGGCGGGCCTCTCAGCCCTCGAAGCCCTGGTCGCGAAGGATCTTGTCGATGCGGATGCGGTGGGCCTCTTCCCAGGCGTCGAGGCTCTCGCCGGCCTCCTTGGCCAGCTTGGCCCGGGCCGCATCCATGACCTCCGCCGCGCGCTGCGCGGGAACGGCCACGACGCCCTCCTCGTCGGCGACCACGATGTCACCGGCGTTCACCGCCACCCCGCCGCAGCGGACCTCGGTGTTGAGCGGTTCGACCGCCTTCTTGCCGCCCGGGATGGGGATCACACCGCGCGCGAAGACGGGGAAGGCCATCTCGCGGACCTCGCCGAGGTCGCGGATCAGACCGTCCGCGACGAAGCCCACGACGCCCCGGCGCCGCGCGACCGCGCACACGTTGCCGCCGGCCAGCGCGTGGTCCAGGTCGCCCGACTCGACGACGATGACCGAGCCCGGCGCGGCGCGGTGGATGGCCGCGTGCAGCATGAGGTTGTCGCCCACCGGGCACCGCACGGTGAACGCCGGTCCGGCGATGCGGGGCACCGGCTGCCACAGCGGGCGGATGCCGATGTCCATGACCTTCTCGCGGCCCAGGACGTCGGCGAGGGTGGTGGTCGGGATGTCCGCGAATTCGAGGTCGGCGGCTTCGTTGACGTCTGCCATGTCTCCCCTGTTCATCGTTGCTGTCGCTGCGGACGCGCGGCCGCGTCCTTCTCCGGGCTGTAGAAGTGCTGTTCCCAGGTGGCCCCGCCGTCCGGCGTCGACAGTACTGTGCCCTCGTCGCCGACGATCCACGTGCGCAGCGGGGAGGCGACGTGCACGGCCCACAGGGACATGCCCGAGCCGGTGGTGCCGGTGCGCCAGGTCTCGCCGCCGTCGTCGGTGAGCAGCACGGTGTCGCTGCGGCCCACGGCCCGTCCGGTGCGGCCGTCGGGTGAGAAGTGCACGGCGTTGAGGCTCTGGACGGTGCCGGTGGTCCGGCGGCGCCAGGTGCGGCCGGCGTCGTGGCTGCCGAGGACGGTGCCGTCGTCGCCGACGGCCCAGCAGGTGTGCCCGTCGAGGACGCACAGGCCGATGAGGTCGGCGGTGGTTCCGCTGTCCTGCGGCCGCCAGGTGCGGCCGGCGTCGTCGGTGGTGAGGACGGTGCCGCCCGCGCCCACCGTCCAGCCGGTGCGGTCGTCGGCGAACTGCACGGCCCACAGGGCGGCTTCGCCCGGTCCGCCGGCCTGGGGGCGCCAGGTCTGCCCGCCGTCGCCGGTGTGCAGGATCGTGCCCTGGTCGCCGACGACCCAGCCGGTGCGGCCGTCCGGGCGGACGTGCACCGACAGCAGGTCCTTGATGGTGTCCGTCCGCTGGGTCCGCCAGGTGGCGCCCGCGTCCCGGGTGGCCAGCACGGTGCCGCCGCGTCCGGCCACCCAGGCCCGGTCGGGGTCCGGTGCCGCGATGCCGTACAGGTTGGTGGCGACGCCCGGGGGCCGCGGGGTCCACCGTCCGCTCGCGCGGCAGGAGAGGACCGTACCGCCGTCGCCGACGATCCAGCCGCCGCTCGCGTCGGGGAAGACGTGCACGCCGTAGAGGTTCTTGCCGGTGCCGGAGACGTGCGCCCGCCAGGTCCGCCCGGCGTCCTCGCTGCCGAGGACCAGTCCGCCGTCGCCGACGGCCGTGACGCCCTTGCCGTCGGGTGCGGCCCACACGCCCTTGAGGTTGTTGGCGACGGCGGCGTCCTGGGTGTGCCAGGTGGCGCCGGAGTCGGAGGTGGCGAGGACGGTGCCCGAGTCGCCCACCGCCCAGCCGTGTTCGCCGGACGCGGTGAAGGCGACGCCCCACAGCACGGTGTCCGTGCCGCCGGCACGGCGTTCCCAGGTGGCGCCGCCGTCGTGCGTGACCAGGAGCGTGCCGGCGCGGCCCGACGCCCAGGCCGTCGCCGCGTCCACGGCGTGCACGCCGGTCAGGGTGGGCGTGCCGGCCGGGGTGTCGCACAGCCGCCAGGTGGTGCCGCCGTCGGCCGTGGCGAGGACGGTGCCGGACTCCCCCACCGCCCACGCGTGCCGCCCGTCGGCCGTGCCGTGCACGGCGTGCAGGTGAGCCGTGGCCGGGGTGTCCCGAAGCTGCCAGGTCAGGCCCTCGTCGGCCGTGACGAGAACGGTGCCGGACTCGCCCACCGCCCAGCCGGCCGGTCCGGCGAGGTGGACGGCGTGCAGCGCGGCGCCGGTCGGGACGTCCCGGCGCTGCCAGGTCGCGCCGCCGTCGGCGGTGGCGAGGACGGTGCCGGACTCGCCCACCGCCCAGGCGCGCAGCCCGTCGTCGAGGCCGTGCACGGCCCACAACAGGCAGGCGGCATCCGCGGGGCCGGCGGCGGTGCCGCTCTGCCAGGAGGCGCCGCCGTCGGTCGTCACGGCCACGGTGCCGTCCTGGCCGGTCACCCAGCGGACCGGGCCCGCGCCGTGCACGCCGACCAGGTCCTTGTGCATGCCGTTGAGCTGCGGGTGCCAGCTGCGGCCGCCGTCCTCGGTGGCCAGGACGAGGCCGTCGTCGCCGGCGGCCCAGCCGCGCAGCGCGTCCGGGGTGAAGGCGAGCGTGACGACGTCCTTGCCGGTGCCGCTGCTCTGCGGCGCGAAGGTGCGGCCGCCGTCCTCCGAGGCGAGGATCATGCCGTCGTCGCCGGAGACGCGTACCGTGCGCCCGTCGGGTGCCGCCCAGAGGCCGTAGACGTCCAGTTCGGTGCCGCTGTCACCGTGGTTCCAGGTGGTGCCGCCGTCGGTGCTCCACAGCACGGTGCCGCCGCGTCCCACGGCCCAGCACAGGTCGCGGGTGAGCGCGAAGACACCGCGCAGGTCGGCGTCGGTGCCGGTGTGCTGCGGCGTCCAGGTGGCGCCGCCGTCGGTGGTCGCGAGGACGTGGCCCTTCTTGCCGGCGATCCAGGCCGCATCGTCGCCCAGGGCGAAGCAGCGCGTGAAGTGCGCGCCGGCCGGGGCGGTCTGCGGCCGCCAGCTAACCCCGCCGTCGCGCGAGACGAGGACGGTGCCGCCGTCGCCGACGGCCCAGCCCGTGCGTCCGGACGGGGCGAACGCGATGCCGTAGAGGTTGCGTTCGGTGCCGGAGTCCTGGCCGTGCCAGTGCGCGCCGCCGTCGTCGGTGCGCAGGATCGTGCCGTCGCGTCCGGCCACCCAGCCGCGCCGGGTGTCGGCGAAGGCGACCGCCCGCAGGTCCTTGTCGGTGTCCCCCTGGGGAGTCCAGCGGGTGCCGCCGTCGCGCGTGGCCAGGATCATGCCGCCGTCGCCGACGGCCCAGGCGTGCGCCCGGCCCACCCGGCAGACGCCCTGGAGGTTCACACTGCGCGGTGCGACGTTCCACATGGTCATGACGCAGCTGCCCACCTTTCGCACGTGGTGCTCGGAAGTCGTACGTCGTACTGGGAGTTCGTACGTCGTACGCGGAGTCGGTACGTCGTACTGGGAGTTCGTACGCCGTACGCGGAGTCGGTACGTCGTGCTCGGAATTCGTACGGCGTGCCCGCCGACGGAGTGGCGAGCGGTCCCCGGCGCCGGCGCGGGCCGCTCAGCCGGCCGGGGTCACCTCGCCGGCCGTGCTCCCGGCACCCTCGCCCTCGCCCTCGCCCGCGGCGGCGCGGGTGCGCAGGCCGCGGGAGACGACGGCCGGCATGGCCGCACCCAGGAGGGCGAACGCCCCGGCCAGCACGACCCAGCCGAGCGCCCCGTGGTCGAGGACCAGCCAGGTGAAGACGGCCGGCGCGATCATCTTGCCGATGTCGGCGCCCATGGCGTGGGTGGCCTGGTACTGGCCCTGGGCGTGGTCCGGGGCCAGCTCGAACGCGATGCCCCAGCTGCCCGCCGCCTGCCGCACCTCGCCCAGCGCGTGCCCGACGGCGCCCACCACCAGCAGCAGGCAGGCCGGCAGCAGGGCCGCCCCGTCGCTCAGCGCGAACACCAGGCAGGCGCCGGCCACGCAGCCCGCGCCCTGGAGGCTCACCCGGGCGGCCGACCGCGGATCGTCCGCGCCCCGGGCCGCCCAGGTCTGCACGGTCACCACCAGGATGGTGTTGACCAGCAGGATCACCGCGCTCATCCAGCGCGGCGCGCCCGTGTGCCGCAGCACCCACAGCGGCAGCACCACGTCGAGCAGGATGGCGTGCGTGGTCAGCAGCCCGTCCAGCGCGGCGAAGCTGAGGAACGGCACGTCCCGCAGGACCCCGAGGGCGGGGCCCGCCGAGGCCGGGACCGGCGGCACGGCCGGCTCCTTCATGGTGAGCAGGCCGGTGATCAGGAAGGTGAGCGCGATGAAGCCCACGGCCCCCTGGTAGGCCACGCGGGAGCCCACGGCGAGGACGAGGCCGGCCAGGCACGCGCCGACCGACACGCTCGCGTTGGAGGCGGCCCGGATCTGGGCGAGCACGGTGACCCGGTTCGCCGACGGGATGAGGCCGGCCAGCATGGCCTTGCGGGCGCTGCGGCCGGACCGGTAGGCGATGCCCTGCAGGGAGACGACGACCAGATATGGCCAGAAGTCGGTGGCGAACAGCAGCGCGCAGGTCAGTACGGTCAGCACCAGGAACGACCACATCTGGACCGTGCGCGGGCCGGCCCGGTCGGCCAGGTGCCCGAGCGGGATGCTGCACAGCAGGACGATCGCGGCGGCGACGCTCACACTGATGCCGAGCTGCCCCGTCGTCAGGTGCAGCACGGTGACGGCGTAGATCGCGCTGAGCGCCATCCACAGCCCCTGACCCAGTGTCATCACCATCGTGATGACCGCGAGGAGTCGCGCGGGGCCGGGCGGCGGCAGGAGGGATCTCATCGTGGGGGCACTCCTCGCTGGTTCGTCCCGGCGAGGCTAGGTCACCCGGTCCCGGCGGGGCGGTCTTGCGCGCACAAACGGAATTGACCGCGAAAAGCCGATTCTGCTCACTGTGCGCGTTGATTGCGTGGCGGAAGCACAAAGCCTGTGCGCAGAAGGGGATTTGCTGGCTTAAGGAGCAGTGCGCTCGCAACGGCGCGGACGGCCCGGGGCACGGCTAGCGTCTGTCCGGCTTCCCGTCACCGTCAGTTCGGACCGACATGACCACAGCACTCGACCGGCGTCTCGGCGCCGGCCTGCTCCACCACGCGAGCACCCAGCCGGGCCGCGTCGCCCTGACCCTCGGGCGCCGCGCCTACACCTACGAGGAGACCGCGCTCACCGCGCGCCGCTGGGCCGCCGCCCTCGTCGACGCGGCCGGGCGCCGGCCCGAGCGGGTCGGGGTGTTCGCCCACCGCAGCGAGGTCTCCTACCTGGGCGTGGCCGCGGCGCTGTTCGCGGGCGCCGCGTTCGTCCCGCTCAACCGGAAGTTCCCGCAGGAGCGGACCCGGACCATGCTGGAACGCGCGGACGTCGACGCCGTCCTGGTGGACGCCGCCTCCGCGCCCCAGCTCGCCGAGCTGCTGCCGCGGCTGCCGAAGCCGCCGGTTGTGCTGCTGCCGGACGCCCGCCGCGCCGACGTGCCAGGGTTCGCCGGGTACCGGGTGCTGGACGCGGCGGACCTCGCGGCGTTCTCCCCGCTCGACGAGCTGCCCGCGCCCGGGCCGGACGACCCCGCCTACCTGCTGTTCACCTCGGGCAGCACCGGGGTGCCGAAGGGGGTGCCGGTCACGCACGCCAACGCGCGGGCGTTCCTCGACGTCAACCAGGACCGCTACCGGCTCACCCCCGACGACCGGCTCACCCAGACGTTCGACCAGACCTTCGACCTGTCGGTGTTCGACCTCTTCATGGCCTGGGAGAACGGTGCGGCGGTCTGCGCGATGGACCCCATCGAGCTGCTCGCCCCCTTCCGCTACCTGGAGCGCAACGGCGTCACCGTCTGGTTCTCCGTGCCCTCGGTGGCGGCCGTGCTGCGCCGGCGCGGGGTGCTGGGGCCCGGCACCATGCCGACCCTGCGCTGGAGCCTGTTCTGCGGGGAGGCGCTGCCCCGGGCCACCGCCGAGGCGTGGCAGGCGGCGGCGCCGTACTCCACGGTGGAGAACCTGTACGGGCCGACCGAGCTGACCATCGCCTGCACCGTGCACCGCTGGGACCCGGTGACGTCGCCGGCCGCGTGCGTCCACGACAACGTGCCCATCGGGCGCCCCTACCCGGGGCTGCACGCCCTGGTGGTGGACGAGGGGCTGGCCGAGGTCGGCGACGGCGAGGCGGGCGAGCTGTGCGTGGCCGGCCCGCAGACCACGCCGGGCTACTGGCGGGCGCCGGGGCTGACGGCCGAGCGGTACTTCGAGCGCGACGGCCGCACCTACTACCGCACCGGCGACCTGGTACGGCACCTGGACGGGCAGTACGTCTGCCTCGGCCGCAACGACCAGCAGGTCAAGGTCGGCGGTCACCGGGTCGAGCTGGGCGAGATCGAGGCCGTGCTGCGCCGGGCCGGGGCCACGGAGGCGGTCTGCCTGCTCTCGCCGGCCGACCAGGCGATCACGGCGGTGGTCTCCGGCACCGGGGACACCGAGGCGCTGGCCGCGGCCTGCGCCGCCGGTCTGCCGTCGTACATGGTGCCGAAGTCCCTGCGGGTCGTCGCGGAGATGCCGGTCAACGCCAACGGCAAGGTGGACCGCGCCGCGCTCCGCGACCGGCTCGGGGAGCACACGGCCGACGACCGCCCCGCCCCGCCGGAGGAGACGGCCGGCCACCGCTGAGCCCCGCCCCGGCACGGAGCCGGCCCAACACGGTCCCGCACGCTCCGGTCCCGGCGCGGTCCCGTCGGCGCACGCGGCCGACCGCCGCCGGCCCGACGGGCACCGCCCACGACACCCGCGCACGACCCCCGCACACGACCCCACACAGGAGGGGAACCATGAGCAGCGTCGACGCCCTCATCGCCCACACCCTGGGCATCGGCGAGGACCGCGTCACCAGCGCCCTCGAATACCAGTCGATCCGGGAGTGGGACTCGCTCGGCCACGTCTCGCTGATGGCGGCGCTCGAAGCGGCGTACGGGGTGACGATCGACGACGAACTCACCCTCGCGCTGCGCTCGGTGCCGGCGATCCGCGCGTTCGCCGAGGGCAGCACCCCCGGCACGGCACCGGCACCGCTGTCCGCGGCCGCGTCCGAGGCCCCGCAGGCGCACACCGTGCACCGGGGCCTGGACGGCGTCCGCTTCGACCGGACGACCATCACCCGCATCGACGGTGCCGAGGGCGTCCTGGAGTACCGCGGCTACAGCATCCACGACCTCGCCGGGCGCGCCTCCTTCGAGGAGGTGGCGTACCTCCTGGTGTACGGCCGGCTGCCCGACGCCGACGCCCTGAGGGCGTTCGAGAAGGAGCTGCGGGCCGCCCGGGAGCTGCCCCGGCCGGTGCTCGACCTGGCCCGCTCGCTGGCCGGCGCCCACCCCATGGACGCGCTGCGCACGTGTGTCTCGGCGCTCGGCGCGTTCGGCCCGCGGCGCCCGGCGGACACCGACGAGTCGCTGGAGGAGGCGCGGGAGACCGGCATCGCGCTGATCGCCCGGATCCCGATGATCGTCGCCGCCCACCACGCCTACCGCAGCGGGCGGGAGCCGTCGATCCCGGCGGAGGAGACCTCGTACGCGGACGCCTTCCTCACCGCGCTGCTCGGCGAGCGGCCCACGGCGGCGGCCGTGCGGTTCATCAACAAGGGCTTCATCGTCCACGCCGACCACAGCTCCAACGCGTCGGCGTTCGCCGCCCGCGTGGCCGTCGGCTCGCGCGCGGGGATGACGGCCGCCCTCACGGCGGCCGTCGCCACCTTCGCCGGTTCGGTGCACGGCGGGGCCGCCGAGCGGGTGGTCCGGCTGGTGGACCAGGTCGGCTCGCCCGAGCGGGCCGCCGAGTACGTGGCCGAACTGCGCGGCCGGGGCGAGCCGGTGATGGGTTTCGGCCACCGCGTGTACCGCACGGAGGACCCGCGGGTACGTCATCTGCGCGACACGGTCGTGGAGTTGAGCCGGGAGCGGGGCGACAGCGGCGGGCTCGACATCCTCGACGCCGTGGCCGAGGCGATGCGCCCCTACGGCCGCTACGGTCTCGCGCCCAACGTGGACCTGTACGCCGGTCTCGCCTACCGCCTGCTCGGTCTGCCCGACGACCTCGCCGTACCGCTGTTCGTGGTCGGCCGCACCGCGGGCTGGGTGGCCCAGGCCCTGGAGCAGCAGTCCAACAACGTGCTCATCCGGCCGCTGCTGGAGTACGTCGGCCCGCGCGGCCTGCGGTACCCCGCCGACCGGACGGTGGCGGGCCGATGACGGCGCCGGCCGGGACGCCGCTCGCCGGACGGGACGCCGAGCAGTACGGGCTGCCCGCGTTCGCCGCGGGGGCGGGCTTCGACCTGGACGCCGTCCCGTACACCGGGCGGGTGCTGCTGGAGTCGCTGCTGCGGGCGGGTGACACCGCCGCGGCGGCCGGGCTCGGCAAGCGGCTCGCGGCAGGCGAGGAGCCGGGCCTGGAGATGCCGTTCGTGCCCGCGCGGATCCTGGTCCAGGACTACACCGGTATCCCCCTGCTGGTGGATCTCGCCGCGCTGCGCGACCGGGTGGACCGGCCCGGCCTCGTCCATCCGGCGCTGCCCGTCGACGTGGTCGTCGACCACTCCGTGCAGACCGACTTCGCGGGGCGGGCGGACGCGCTGGCCCGCAACGAGGCGCTGGAGCTGGAGCGCAACCGGGAGCGGTACGCGTTCCTGAAGTGGGCCGAGGGCGCGTTCGACGGGCTGCGGGTGGTCCCGCCGGGCAGCGGCATCGTGCACCAGGTCAACCTGGAGCGGCTGGCGACCGTGGTCGCGCAGGGCCCGGACGGTGTGCTCTTCCCGGACACCGTGATCGGCACCGACAGCCACACCACCATGGTCAACGGGCTCGGTGTCCTCGGCTGGGGGGTCGGCGGGCTGGAGGCGGAGGCCCTGCTGCTGGGGCTGGCCCGGCCGGTCCGCGTGCCGGCCGTGGTGGGTGTGCGCCTGACCGGCGCCCCGCGTCCGGGCACCTCGCCGTCCGACATCGTCCTCGCGCTGACCGAGCGGCTGCGCCGGGAGGGCGTACGCGGACTGATGCTGGAGTTCACCGGCCCGGCCATGGGCGCCCTGTCGGCCCCGGACCGCTGCACGATCGCCAACATGGCGCCCGAGTACGGTGCCATGACCGCGTTCTTCCCGGTGGACGCCGAGACCCTCGACTACCTGCGGCGCACCGGCCGTTCTGAGGCGCGGACGGCCCGCGTCGCGGAGTACTGCCGCCGGCAGCGCCTGTTCCGCGAGGACGGCGCCCCGGAACCCCGGTTCGGCCGCGTCATCGAGTTCGACCTGACCGAGGTGGGCCCCAACCTGGCCGGCCCCAGCCGCCCCGACCAGCGCATCTCCCTCGCGGAACTCCCGGCGTCCTTCGAGGCGCTGCGGTCCGCCGGGGACGGGGGCGAGACCGACCCCGTTGACGCGGCTCCGGGCCGGGTCCGGGACGGGGATCTCGTCATCGCGTCGATCACCTCGTGCACCAGCACCTCCAACCCGAGGGCGATGCTGGCGGCCGGGGTGCTGGCGCGGCGGGCCGTCGAGCGGGGTCTGACCGTTCCCGGGCATGTGAAGACGAGTCTGGCGCCCGGCTCCCGGGCCGTCACCCGGTATCTGCGCGAGGCGGGTCTGCTCGCGGACCTGGAGAAGCTGGGCTTCCATGTCACGGGGTACGGCTGCATGACGTGCAACGGCGGCAGCGGACCGCTGAACGAGGGCGTCGGGGAGGCCGTGGACGAGGGCGGTCCGACTGTCGCGGCGGTGCTCAGCGGCAACCGCAACTTCGAGGGCCGGGTGCACGCCCAGGTCCGCGCCGGATACCTGGCCTCGCCGGCCCTGGTCGTCGCGCTGGCCCTCGTCGGGCACGTCCGCGCCGACCTGGACCGCGAACCGCTGGGCACGGACCCGGGCGGCGAGCCGGTGATGCTGCGCGACCTGTGGCCGGACGACAGAGAACTCGGGCGGCTGGAGGCGGAGTTCGTCACCCCGACCGTCTTCGCCGAGGACCCGGCGGCCCGGGCCGGCTGGGACGCCGTACCCGCGTCGCGCGCGGAGGTGTTCGCCTGGGACCCGGACTCCACCTACATCCGGCCCCCGGCGTACACCGACGCCGCCCCCCGCACCGGTTCGCCGACCGGCGCGCGGGCGCTGCTCGCGCTCGGCGACGACGTCAGCACCGACCACATCTCCCCCGTCGGCGCGATCGCTCCGGACTCCCCGGCCGGCCGGTACCTGGCCGAACGCGGCGTACGGCGGCGGGACTTCAACTCCTACGGCTCGCGGCGCGGCAACCACGAGGTGATGGCCCGCGGCACCTTCGGCAACCCCCGGCTGCGCAACCGGCTGGTGGGCACCGGCGACAGCGGCGGCACGACGCTGCACCTGCCGAGCGGCGACCGGCTGCCGGTGTACGAGGCGGCCTGCCGCTACGCCGCAGAGGACACCCCGCTGATCGTGCTGGCGGGCCGCTCCTACGGCATGGGCTCCTCCCGGGACTGGGCGGCCAAGGGCCCCTGGCTGCTGGGGGTGCGGGCGGTCCTCGCCGAGAGCTTCGAGCGCATCCACCGCGCCAACCTGTGCGCCATGGGCATCCTGCCGCTGCTGCTGCCCGAGGGCCGCGGCTGGGCGGACCTGGGGCTGACCGGGCACGAGGAGTTCCGGCTGGCGCTGGACGACGTCCGGGAGACCGGCACGGCGGAGGTCACCGCGGGCACCGTCTCCTTCACCGTGCGCGCCGACGTGCACTCCGGGGAGTGGGACGTGCTGCGGGCCGGCGGCACCCTGCCCCACCTGCTGCGCCGGCTGCGGACCGGGGAGGCCCGGTGAACGGCACGGACCTGCCGGACGGCCAGGGCGGACGCGCCCGGCCGGCCGGGCGGCTGCTGGACGAGCTGGGGCTGCGCTCCGCCGTCGGGGCGGACGCGCTCGCGGCCGGCGAGAAGACGTTCAGCCCGGTCCACCTCGGCACCCAGGACGTGCCGATCGGTGCCCTGCTCGACGCGCTGCGCCGCGACCCGGACCTGCTGCCGCCACGCACCGGGCACCTCGGCAACTGGGAGGACATCGCGCTCGGCCGGTCGGGCCCGATGGACTTCAACACCGCGATCTGCGGCGGCGGTCACGGCTATCCGCTGATCTACGGCTTCACCCGCACCGAGGCCGCCACGGAGGGCGGCGACGAGGGGTACCGGCCGGGCTCGCTGATCGAGCAGGGCAAGCGGGACACCCTCGACCTGTACACCTGGGACGGGCGGGCCTTCGTACGGCGCGACCGCGACCGCCCGCTGTTCTGCCCGCTGACCCAGGCCGGGGTCGACGGCGGCCTGGTGCCGCTCGTCGACCTGCACTGGCGCCGGATGCGCACGATCCCCGGCTACCGCTTCCGGCAGTGGGCCACCGTCCTGGTCGAACACGGCCCGCTGGTCACGGACATGCTCACGCTGCTCATCGAGCAGGCGGACGCCACGGCGAAGCAGGGCACCCGGCTGGCGGAGCTGATCAGCCAGGCGGTCCGGCTGGACGGCGACGTGGCCCGCTGCGACCTGGCGGCGGACGGCCCGGGATACGTGCTGGACGGGTACCGCTACCCGTCCGCCCGCGCGCTCGCCGAGGCCGCGATGGTCCTGGTGCGGGCCCTGACCGACCCGGCGGCCTTCTTCGAGCAGCTGCCCGGCCTGCCGCCGGTGCTGCCGGTGATGTCGCTTCAGCTGACCAACGTGCTGTTCGGCCTGCTGGACACCCACCGCCCGGACCGCCCGGCCGGTGCCCCGGAGTCCCCCTTCATCACGCATGTGCACTGGGGGGCGCGGGCCATGGCCGGCTGCCCGCCCCGGCGCGGCGGCTATCTGACGCGCCGGTCCACGGTCCGCTCCCTGCGGGCGATCGCCAGCCCGCTGGTGCGCCGTTTCGAGCAGGCCGCCCCGGTGGCGTTCGTGCTGCTGCCCGCGCAGGTCTTCATGCTCTGCCCGCCCAGCACCTCCCCGGCCGACGCGGACCTCCTCGCGGACCTGTTCCGCACGGTGCGCGCGGCCCGGCCCGACGCCGCCCACCCGACCGCGCTCGGCTGGCTCGGGGAGCACGGGGAGCGGCTCTCGCCGTACCTGCGCGGCCGGTTCAGGCCGGGTACCGGTGTCCCCTCGGACGGGGTGCCGCGCGAGCCGGCCCTGCCGGTGGAGCCGGACGGCTTCCGGGAGCTGACGTTCCGGCAGGCCAGCGCCCTGGTCGCGGCCTTCGAGGAGGTGCTGGGATGAGGTTCGCGCACCGCACGGTGACCATCGCGCTCAAGGAGCCGTTCGCCAGCAACACGGGCGTGACCACGGAGGTACGGCAGTGCGTCGTCGAGCTGGACTGGGAGGGGCTGCGCGGCTACGGCACCGCGCGCGGCGCCGACCCGGCCGAGGTCGGCGCGTGCGCCCCGCTGCTGGCGGACGTCTCCTCGCCGTACGAGCTGCGGCGGGTCATGGACCGGCTGGCCGGGGCCGGGATCGGGCCGGCCGCCCGGTGCGCCGTGGACCTGGCGCTGCACGACCTGCTGGGCAAGGCGTGCGGGCAGCCCCTGCACCGGCTGTGGGGCCTGGCCGGTCTGCCCGTGCCGCCGACGGCCCTGTCGATCGGCGCCTGCCCGGACGGCGAACTGCGCTCCCGGGCCCGGGAGCTGGCCGGCTGGCCGGTGCTGAAGCTGAAGCTCACCCCGGAGGACGACGGCAGCCGCGCCGGGGTGCTCGCCTCGGTGTACGGCGGCCGTATCCGGGTCGACGGCAACGGCTCGTGGAGCCCGGACCGGGCGCTGAAGGTGGCCCGCACCCTGCACCGCCACGGCGTGGAGATCCTGGAGCAGCCGGTCCCGCCCGGCGACCCGGACGCGCTGCGCTACGTGCACGAGCGGTCCCCGGTACCGGTGTACGCCGACGAGGACTGCGCCGGACCCGAGGACATCGGGCGGCTGCGCGGCCGGGTGAGCGGGGTCAACGTCAAGCTGGTCAAGTGCGGCGGCCTCCTCGCGGCCCGCGAGACGGTGACGCTGGCGCGGCGCGCCGGCCTGCGGGTGATGCTCGGCTGCAAGCTGGAGAGCGCCCTCGGGGTGAGCGCCATGACCCAGCTGGCGCCGCTCGCCGACGAACTGGACCTGGACGGCCATCTCTCTCTGGTCGGCGACCCGTTCGGCGGCCCGGCCGTCGAACGTGGTGAGATCGGCCTGCCGACGGCCCCCGGCCTCGGCGCGATCACTACCGGCACCGACTACGGAGACAACTGACATGCGACTGCGCTGTGCCGTCCTCGACGACTTCCAGGACGCGGCCCTCGGCTCGGCCGACTGGAGCCCCGTCGAGGACCGGGTCGAGGTCGTCATCTTCCGCGACCACCTCACCGACGAGGACGAACTCGCCGCCCGCCTCGCCGACTTCGACATCGTCGTCACCCTGCGCGAGCGGGTCCGGTTCCCGGCCGCGCTGCTGGACCGGCTGCCCCGGCTCCGGCTGCTCGTCGCCTCGGGCATGCGCAACTCGGTGATCGACTACGCGGCCGCCGAGCGGAACGGGGTCACGGTGTGCGGCACCGCCAGCTCCTCCACCCCGCCGGTGGAGCTGACCTGGGCGCTGCTGCTCGGCCTGGCCCGCGACCTGGTCGCCGAGAACACCGCGCTGCGCACCGGAGGGCCCTGGCAGTCCTCGGTCGGCGCCGATCTGAACGGCCGCCGGCTGGGCCTGCTGGGCCTGGGCAAGATCGGCGCCCGGGTCGCCCAGGTCGGCCTGGCCTTCGGCATGCGGGTCAGCGCCTGGAGCCAGAACCTGACGAAGGAGCGCGCCGACGAGGTGGGGGTGGAACTCGTCGCGTCGAAGGAGGAGTTGCTGCGGACCAGCGACTTCGTCTCCATCCACCTCAAGCTCGGCGACCGCACCCGGGGCCTGGTCGGTGCCGCCGAACTCGCCCTGTTCAAGCCCTCCGCCTACCTGGTCAACACCTCCCGCGCGGCAATCGTCGACCAGGACGCGCTGCTCGCCGCGCTGCACGAGGGCCGGATCGCGGGCGCGGGCCTCGACGTGTTCGACGTCGAGCCGCTGCCCGCCGGCCACCCCGTGCGCACCGCACCCCGGCTCCTCGCCACCCCGCACCTCGGCTATGTCTCGCAGAGCAACTACGCGACGTACTACAGCCACGCCGTCGAGGACATCCAGGCGTTCCTCGCGGGCGAGCCGGTCCGCCGGCTCGGCTGACCGGACGCCGCGCACGGCCGGCCCCCGCCGGCCGGCCGTGCCCGGGGGTGCCCCCTCGTAGTCCGTACCCTGCACCTTGGAGATCCACGTGAGCGCGCAACGCCGCATGATGAAGCTCGGCGCCTTCCTGCCCGCGCCGGGGCACCACGTCGCCGCCTGGCGCCATCCGGACGCCCGGCCCGACGGCGGACTCGACTTCGACTACTACCGCGGTCTGGTGCAGACCGCCGAGCGCGGCCTGTTCGACATGGTGTTCCTCTCCGACGGGGCGGGCGTGCGCACCAAGTACCGGGACGCCGACGAGCTGAGCCGGCAGGGCCGGATGGTGCACTTCGAGCCGCTGACGCTGCTGTCGGCGCTCGCCGTGCACACCACGCACATCGGACTGGCGGCCACCGCCTCCACGACCTACAACGAGCCCTTCAACGTGGCCCGCTCGTTCGCGTCCCTGGACCACCTGAGCGGAGGCCGCTCGGGCTGGAACGTGGTCACCTCGGCGACCGACGCGGAGGCCCGCAACTTCAACCTGGACAAGCAGCCCGCACACGCCGCCCGCTACCACCGGGCGCGCGAGTTCATGGAGGTCGTGACCGGGCTGTGGGACAGCTGGGAGGACGACGCCTTCCTCTACGACAAGGAGTCGGGGCGTTTCTTCGACCCGGAGAAGCTGCACATCCTCGGTCACGAGGGAGAGCACTTCAAGGTCCGCGGCCCCCTCAACGTGGCCCGGCCCCCGCAGGGTCACCCGGTGATCGTGCAGGCCGGGTCGTCCCCGGACGGGCAGGACTTCGCCGCCCGCTGGGCCGAGGTCGTCTTCACGGTGCAGCAGACCCTGGACGGGGCGCAGACCTACTACCGCGGGCTGAAGAAGCAGGTCGCCGACCACGGCCGGGACCCGGACGAGGTGAAGATCCTGCCCGGCGCGTTCATCGTCGTCGGCCGCACCCAGGCGGAGGCCGAGGACAAGTACGCCACGCTCCAGGAGCTGGTCGACCCGGTCGTCGGGCTCGGCATGCTCTCGTACCAGCTCGGCATGGTCGACATATCCGGCTACGACCTCGACGGGCCGCTGCCCGAACTGCCGCCCACCGAGGGCTCGACCAGCAAGCAGCAGCTGCTGTACGAGAAGGCCCGCCGGGAGGGGCTGACCATCCGGGAGCTGTACCTGTCCGTGGCCGCCGGACGCGGGCACCGCTTCCTGCTGGGCACGCCGGAGACGATCGCGGACGCGCTGGAGGAGTGGTTCACGGCGGAGGCCGCCGACGGCTTCAACATCATGCCGGACTACCACCCGGGCGGCCTGGACGCGATCGTCGAGCTGCTGGTGCCGGAGCTGCAACGGCGGGGGCTGATGCGCACCGCCTACGAGGGCACCACGCTGCGGGAGAACCTGGGCCTGACCCGGCCGGCGTTCCGCACGACGGCGGGGGCCACTCCGTGACCGTCGAGGCCACGGCCCTCAGGTCGGTGCTGCGCGCGCACGCCTCCGGCGTCACCGTGCTCACCGCCCGGGGGCCCGCCGGGCCGGCCGGCGTCACCATCACCTCGTTCACCTCGCTCAGCGCGAGCCCGGCACTGGTGTCCTTCGCGCTGGCCGAGACCTCCAGCACCTGGGAACTGGTCCAGGACGCGCGGTGGTTCGGGGTGCAGTTGCTGGGCGCCCACCAGGCGGACCTGGCCGAGCGGTTCGCGACCCGGGGCGCCGACCGGTTCGCCCCGCCCACCGGCTGGCACCACGGCCCGCACGGGGTGCCGCTGCTCGACGACTGCCTGGGCTGGCTCGTGTGCGCCGCGCGGGAACGGATCAGGGTCGGCGACCACCACCTGGTGGTCGCCGCGGTCGAGCAGGTACGCGAAGGCGGCCCCGGGGACAGCCTCGTCCACCTCCACGGGCGGCTGCGGCCGGTCACCTCCACCACCGTGTCAAGGATCTGAGAGCCATGCCGAAAGTCCTGCTGTTCTCCCGCCAGCCGCTCACCGGCCGCCCGCTGCACGAGTGGCTGGACGACACCGCCGACAGCGTCATCCTCGTCACCACGCCCAAGGCCGTCGAGGGCGCCGAGGACGTCCTCGCCGAGCACTTCCCGATGCACCGGCTGGTGCCGGACTACCACTCCTGGGCCACCGAGCGGGTCGCCGAGGAGGCCGCGCGCGCGTACGGCGCCGACCTGGTCGCGAGCACCAGTGAGAGCGACGTGCTGCGGGCGGCCCGGCTGCGAGCCCGGCTGGGACTGCCCGGTCAGCTGCCCGACTCCGCCACCGCCTACCGCGACAAGGTCGTCATGAAGCGGATCGCCGGCGAGGCCGGCATCCGGGTGCCCGCGTTCACGGCGGTGGACAGCGTGGCGGACCTGCTGGACTTCCTGGACCGCACGGGCTGGCCTGCGGTCGTCAAGCCGCGCTTCGGCGCGGGCTCCGAGGGCGTGGCCGTGCTGCGCGGCCCGGCGGACGTCGCCGCGTTCCTGGACCGGCAGCGCGCGGCCGACGTGCCGTACCTGCCGGGGCAGTGGATGGCGGAGAGCTTCGTGCACGGGGACTTCTTCCACGTGGACGGCATCATGCGGGACGGCCGCGTGGTGCACTCCTGGCCGGCGCGGTACAACGGCGGCGGGATCGCGCAGCGGGTGTGGGACGACTCGCACGTCAGCAGCGTCATGCTCGACCCGGACGACCCCGCCTTCACGCCGCTGGCCGGCCTGACCCGGGACGTGGTCGCGGCCCTGCCGGCCGCGCCGCACCCGCTCGCCTTCCACCTGGAGGCGTGGATCGGCACCGACGGCGAGCCGGTGCTGTGCGAGATCGCCAGCCGGGCCGGGGGCGCGCTGATCGCCGAGGCGTACGAGCGGGTCTTCGGCGTGCAGCTCGCGAGGGAGGGCCTGCGCGCCCAGTGCGGCAGCGCGCTCACCCTGGCCGGGCAGCCGGCCGCACCGGCGGAGCTGGCCGGCTGGATCCTGTACCCGCCGGGCTACGGCGCGTTCGTGCCGCCGGCCGGTCCCTGCCCGGTGCCCACGGCACAGCTGACGCACGCGATGGCGCCGGGCGCGGTGGGCCGCGGGGTGGAGCACCTGACCCAGGCGGCCGCCACCGCCCTGGTGGCGGCCGGGTCGGCGGAGGAGGTCCGCAAGGACATGGAGGAACTGACGCGCTGGTGGTACGACGCCACCGACTGGGTCCGCGGGCCCGACGCGTCCGACGCGTCCGACGCGTCCTGATGACATCGGGTGACATCGGTGAGAGGAACTGTCATGTCTGAGCACGTCCTGGTCGTCGGGACCGGCCGCGACTTCCCGGCCCGGCTGCGCGCCGCCCGGCCGGGCACCGAGACCACGGTGATGGTCCAGCTGGACTACATCGGCAAGGTGCGCGAACCGGGCGGCAACGCCCGGGTGATGGGGGTGCGCGGGGACGCCCCGGACGCGGAGTGGATCGCGCTGGCGCGGGCCGCGCACGCGCTGCGCCCGTTCACCCGGATCGCCACCTTCGGGGAGCGGGACCAGGACCGGTACGCGGCGATCGGCGAGGCCCTCGGCCTGGCGTGCCACAGCGTGAAGACGGTCGGGCTGGTGCACGACAAGGAGGCCATGCGGGACCGGCTGGCCGAGGCGGGCGCCGACACCACCGCGCACGCCCGGGTGGCCGACGTGGAGGCGCTGCGCGCGTTCGTGGTCGCGCACGGGACCTGCGTGGTCAAGCCGGTCTCCGGGTCGGGCAGCGCGGGCGTCGCCCGGGTGACCGCCGACAGCGACCTGGCCGCCGCCTTCGAGCGGGCCGGCGGCAGCTATCTGGGGCTGGCCAACCCCGGTGTGCTGGTGGAGGAGTTCATCGAGGGCACCCAGTACAGCGTGGAGGCGGTCTCGGAGGACGGCGAGCACCAGGTGGTCGCCGTCACCCGCAAGTACTCGGACCCGGCGACCTTCGTGGAGCTGGGCCACGTCTCCCCGGCCGTGCTGCCCGAGGAGCGGCGCGCGGAGATCGCGGCCTGCGTGACCGGTGTCCTGGACGCGCTGGGGGTGACCTTCGGGGTGACGCACACGGAGGTGGTGCTCGGCGGCGCCGGCCCGCGGGTGATCGAGACGCACGTACGGATGGGCGGCGACGACATCCCGGGGCTGACCCTGGACTCGACCGGTGTCGACCTCGACGAGTGCGCTCTGCGCCAGACGCTCGGAGAGCGGGTGCTGCCGGACGTGCGGGCCGCGCTGACCGCGGCGGACGGCCGGCCAAGTTCGGCGATCTGGTTCGCGGTGCTGGCCGGACGCGGGGTGCTGGGTGAGGTCGGCGGCCTGGCCGAGGCGCGTGCGGTGCCCGGTGTGTCGGCGGTGCAGGTGACCGCCCGCGAGGGCGCGGAGGTCGGCGGGCTGACCTCCTCCGATTCCCGGGTGGCGTACGTCCGTGCGCTCGGCGGCAGCGCCGAGGAGGCGGTGGAGGCCGCCCGTGGAGCCGTCGCCCACCTGGAGTTCCAGCTCCGGGTGCGCGACGCGGGTGGCCCGGCGGTGTGAGCCGCCGGGCCGCCCGGCCCCTGGTGCCGCCCGCCAGTTCGGCGGGCGGGCGGCACCATCAGCCGGCCGAGTAGTGGTGCTCGGGGCGGCCGCTGTCCCCGTACTTCAGGGTCAGCCGCAGCCGGCCCTGTTCCTCCAGGTACTTCAGGTACCGCTGGGCGGTGGACCGGCTGACCCGGGCGTGTTCCGACACCTCGCCGGCGGACACGGGGCCGCCGGCCCGGGTGACGATCTGCCGGATCAGCTCGGCCGTGCGCTGCGTGTACCCCTTGGGCATCGGGCTGACGGCGGCCGAGGCACGCAGGGTGCCGAGGACCCGGTCGATCTTGTCCTGGTCCAACTCGGTGTCGTCGAGGGCGCCGCGCAACTGCGCGTACGCCTCCAGCTTTCCGCGCAGCCCGTCGAAGGTGAACGGTTTGACGATGTACTGGAGCACGCCGGCCCGCAGCGCCTCCTGGACGGAGGCGGGCCGGTTGTCCGCGGTCACCATGATGACGTCGACGGCCGGCCCCTCCCGGCGCAGCCGGCGGGTGAGCGAGAGGCCGCTCTCGTCGGGCAGGTAGTGGTCGAGGAGGACCAGGTCGATGCCGCCGGACTGGACGGCCTCGAACGCGGCGGCGGCGTCGTGCGCCCGTCCGGCGACCCGGAAGCCGGGCACCCGGGACACGTACCGGGCGTTGATGCCGGCCACGTGGAAGTCGTCGTCGACGACGAGTACGCCGATCACGAGGCCTCCCGCCCGCCGGTACACCCCGCCGTCCTCGGCAGCCGTACGGTGAACTGCGCTCCGCCGCCGCGTCGTTCGGTCACGGCGACCGTGCCGCCGTGCTCGCGCAGCACGTCGGAGACGAGGGCCAGGCCGAGACCGCGGTGGCCCGCTCCGGTGTGCCGCTTGGTGGAGGCGCCCTCGACGAAGATCCACCGCCGGCGCCCCGGCGGAACTCCGGGGCCGTTGTCCGCCACCCGGAGTTCGGTGACGGGACCGCGTTCGTCCAGGGTGACCTCGATGCGGGGGCCGTCCTGGGCGGCCGCCCGGTGTCCGAGGAGGGCGTCCACGGCGTTGTCGATCAGGTTGCCCAGGACGGTCACCAGGCCGTCCGCGGTTCCCGGTCGCGGATCGAGCCGCGAGGTCCGGCTGACCGACAGTTCGATGCCGTGGGCCGCCGCGGTCACGGTCTTGCCGACGAGGAGGGCACGGACGAGTGGTTCGCGGACCCGTCCGGTGATGTCCTCCCAGTCGTGCGCGGCCAGTTCGAGCAGGCCGACCAGGGTGTGCAGCGCATTGCGGCGTTCGTGTTTGTGCGCGTTGTCCCGTATACGTGCTGGTGAATTCAGAGCAGGCATGTGATGGGTCACCCAGCCTCTTTCGAGTCTCCCCCGTGCGCGAGATCCGGACATCGTGGCCGAATCACGCACGGCTCATCAGGCCAGCGCGGAGCGGTTGTTGACCGCTTAACCACACTGAGGGCGGTTTCAACCGCCACCGGAATTCATTGATTCCGATCGGCGGTGACGGCAGCAAGTCCTGTTGAGTAAAGAGATTGATTTTACCAACTACTTACCTCCGGAACGTACAGGTGAATTCCGGTCACAGCCCGTACGGCCGGTGCGCTCCCCCGCGAAATCGGCGAAACGGCATGTCACACGGGTGCTCAGAGCAGGGAAAGGATCTCCTCCGCCGACGTGCTGCCGGGCGTCCGGCCCTGCTCCGCCGCCGCGTTCGCCAGCGAGAGCAGCGTCTCGTTGACCGGGGTGGGCACTGAGTGCAGCCTGCCGAGCAGCACGAACTCGCCGTTGATGTAGTCCGCTTCGACCGAACCGGCGCCACGGGCCAGGCTCTGCCACGTCGACCCCAGCGCGCGCTCGCCGTCGGGCACCGGCTGCGGCTCCACGGCGCCCTCGCGCAGCGCGGCCAGTTCGGCGGCCTCGGCGAAGCCGGTCCCGGCCGCCTTCAGCACCGCCGTACCCTCGGCGCGGGCCCGCGCGGCCAGTTCGGCGGCGGCCGAGCCGGGCGCCACCGGACCGCACAGGGCCTCGACGGTCTGCGCGAGGTTGCCCAGCAGTTTGGTGTACTTGAAGCGCATGACGTCCGGTACGACCGGGGCGCGGAACACCGAGTCCTCCAGGTCCGCGGCGACGGCCCGGACCGTGTCGTCGGCGCCGTCGGGATAGCCTCCGAGCACCAGGACCCCGGTGTAGGGGCCGCAGGCCGCGGTGACCGCGCCGGGGCGCAGGAACGCGGCCGGCAGGACCACGCACACCCCGTACACCCGGCGGAACAGGCGCAGCGCCAGCCGCTCGTTCTCCACGCCGTTCTGCGCGCACAGCAGCGGCAGCACCTCCCCCGCCGTACCGCCCCCCGCGACCGGCCGGCGCGCCCAGCGGGCCAGCGCGTCCGCCGTGTGCTGGGTCTTCACGGCCAGGACGAGCACGTCGTCCGGGCGCAGTTCGACGTCCTCGGGGCCGCCGGCCACCGGGATGCGCACCTGCCGGGTGCCCTCGGGGGTGGTGAAGCGCAGCCCGTCGGCGCGCAGCACCGCCGCGTGCTCCCCCCGGGCCACCAGGACGACGTCCCGGCCGCTCTCGTGCAGCCGCCCGCCCAGGGAACCCCCGACGGCACCGGCCCCGATCACGATGTACCGCATCACTGCTCTCCGCTTCCCTCGTGCTGCTCGCCCGGCGGACCGTCCCGCCGTCACCGGGTCCATTCAACCGAGGTGCCGTACCAGGCCGCGAGTTCCCCCACCCGCTGCTCCACCTCGGCGGCGTCCCGGCCCGTCACGACGTAACCGGCCAGGTACACACCGGACTTCTCGCCCCCCTCGTACCGAATGCCGACGCGGCCGCGCAGCCGCTGCTCGACGACGTACGGCGGCGGGTCGGCGGGCAGCGCGGCGAGGGTGCCGGCCTCCGGGTAGAAGACGACCCAGCCGGCCGAGCGGCCCGGGGCCGCCCCGGTCACCTCGCGCACCCGGTGCGCGGCACCCTCGACCTGGGCCAGGAACCACTCCTCGTCCAGGTCGAGGCCGCTCGCGGCGCGCACGGCCGCGCCGGTCAGGGCGCCCCCGGTGCGGCTGGCCACCTCGCACAGCACCAGGTCGTCGCCGGGCGTGCGGAACACCTCCAGGTGGAAGGTGGTGCACGCGGGCGTCGGCAGCGCGTCCAGCACCCGCCGGGCGTATCCGGCCAGCCGGTCCACGAGCGGGTCGTCCCGGGTCAGCTGGACCGAGCCCAGGTGGGCACCGCTGCGGTAGGACAGGCAGTCGTTCAGGTAGCGGGAGACGAACACCGCGCGGGGGCGGCCGTCCACGACGAGGCCGTCCACCACGTACATGTCCCCGTCGACGAACTCCTCGGCCTGCGCGTGCTCGGGCAGCCCGGCGGCGAGCAGTTCCGCGAGGTCCGCGTCGTCGCGCAGCACCCGCGTGCCCGTGGAACCCGAGCCGAAGGCCGGTTTGACGACCACCGGGTACGGGTGCTCGCGCAGGAAGGCGAGGAGGTCGACGACCAGTCGCACCGGGGCGAACTCCGGGACGCGCACCCCCTGTTCCCGCAGCAGCGATTTCATCAGCACCTTGTCCCGGAACGCGAGCGCGCCGGCGAAGTCCTGGCCGTCCGCGCCGACCAGCTCGCGCAGCCGGGCCGCGCGCAGCACGTCGGCCTCCGAGCGGGCCACCACCGTCCGGGGCCGGAGCGCCAGCACGGCCCGCTCCACCTCGCCGCCGGTGGCGTACGCGTCGAAGGACCGGGCGCCCGGGATGTGGCGGTACTGGGGGTACCGGCGCGCCGAGACCAGCAGCGAGGGCCGGATCCCGGCCTCGGCGGACCACTTGTCGTACGGGGTGTCGGCGTAGTCGCTGTCGACGAGGACGACGAGCGGTCCGCCGGTGCGGTCCTCGGGGCGGGCGCCGTCTGCCGGTCGCACACCGTCCGTCGGTCGTATGCCGTCTGCGGGTGGCATCGCTTCTCCTCCGCTTCGCAGGCCGCCTGCAGAGTAGGTCACCGCCGGTGGCCGCAGAGGTTTTGGGAAAGACCCCGGCGCAATGGGCACAACGAGATTTTCGAAGGGAAGAACGCGTTGTGCCCACAACCGTGGACCGGCGGGAACCCTTGGCTACCGTCCCCTTCCGGGTCGCGTATGCAAAGGGGGATTCGCAGATGACGCGGACACCGGACCGCAGGCTCCGTCTCGGGGCTTTCCTGGTCGCGCCGGGCTATCACATAGCGTCCTGGCGCCACCCGCACGCCCACGCCGACGGAGGACTCGACTTCGGCCACTACCGCGATCTCGTGCGGACCGCCGAGCGCGGCCTGTTCGACATGGTGTTCCTCTCCGACGGGGTCGGCATCCGCATCCCGTTCCGGGACGCCGACGAACTGAGCCGGCAGGGCCGGATCGTGCAGTTCGAGCCGGTCTCGCTGCTGTCGGCGCTCGCCGTGCACACCACGCACATCGGACTGGCGGCCACCGCCTCCACCACCTACAACGAACCCTTCAACCTGGCACGGAAGTTCGCCTCCCTGGACCACCTGAGCGCGGGCCGGTCCGGCTGGAACGTGGTCACCTCCGTCACGGACGCCGAGGCCCGCAACTTCAACCTGGACCAGCAGCCCGAACACGCCGCCCGCTACCACCGGGCACGCGAGTTCATGGAGGTCGTCACCGGGCTGTGGGACAGCTGGGAGGACGACGCCTTCCTCTACGACAAGGAGTCCGGCCGCTTCTTCGACCCCGAGAAGCTGCACATCCTCGGTCACGAGGGAGAGCACTTCACGGTCCGCGGCCCCCTCAACGTCGCCCGGCCGCCCCAGGGTTACCCGGTGATCGTGCAGGCCGGCGCCTCCGCGGACGGGCAGGACTTCGCCGCCCGCTGGGCCGAGGTCGTCTTCACCGCCGCCCAGGACGCCGAGCAGGCACGGGCGTTCTGCCGGGGCATCAAGGAGCGGGCCGCCGGCTACGGCCGCGACCCCGAGCAGGTCAAGGTGCTGCCGGGCATCTTCCCGGTCGTCGGCCGCACCCGGGCGGAGGCGGAGGACAAGTACGCCACGCTCCAGGAGCTGGTCGACCCGGTCGTCGGGCTCGGACTGCTCAAACTGCTGCTCGGGGACACCGACATCTCCGGGCACCCGGTGGACGGCCCGCTGCCCGAGCTGCCACGCACCGAGGGCAGCACCAGCCGCCAGCAGCTCGTCTACGACAAGGCGCGCCGGGAGGGGCTGACGATCCGCGAGCTGTACCAGTCGATCTCCGGCGGGCGCGGCCACCGTATCGTCATCGGCACTCCTGAGAGCATCGCCGACGAACTGGAGGAGTGGTTCACGACCGGCGCGGCCGACGGCTTCAACATCATGCCCGCGGTCCTGCCCGACGGCCTCGACGACTTCGTCGCCCTGGTGGTGCCGGAGCTGCAGCGCAGGGGCCTGTTCCGGACGGAGTACGAGGGCACCACCCTGCGCGAGAACCTCGGCCTCGACCGCCCGTCCTGGGGCGCGGCCCGAGCGGTACCCGCGTCCGTCCCACCCACCGCCTCCACCCCCGACTAGGAGCATCTCCATGCCCTCCTTCGGTCGTTCGCTGACCGAAATCCCCCCGTCGCCGCTCGTCGCGGTCGAACGGCTGCTGCGGGCCCACGGGCACGAGGTGCCGGTCCGCCTGCACCAGGGGAAGACCGTCTTCCCGCCGTGTGCCGAGCCGCGCACCTGGGACCGCGCCGAGTTCGGGATCGCCCCGCACGAACACGCCCCACCGGTCGGCGTGCCCGCGCTGCGCGAGCGGCTCGCCCAGACGGCGAGCGCCCGCCGCGGCCTCCCGGTCGACACCGACCGGATTCTCGTGACCGCCGGGGCGACCCACGCCATCGCCGTCGTCCTGCACGCGATCCTGAGCCCGGGCGACGACGTCCTCGTGCTGTCCCCGCAGTGGCTGTTCGCCACCGGCCTGGTCCACGCGGCGGGGGGTGTGCCGCGCGAGGTCCCGGTGTTCCTGGAGCTGTCCGAGGACGCCGGCTTCGACTTCGTCTCCGTCGTCGAGGCCGCCGTCGGCCCCCGCACCCGCGCTATCTACTTCAACAACCCCAACAATCCCACCGGTTACCGCCTCGACGAGACCCAGCTGGCCGCTCTGACCGCTGTCGCGGAGCGGCACGACCTGTGGCTGATCGCCGACAACGCCTACGAGAACTACGACTTCTCGCCGGACGGTTTCACCGAGCCGGCCACCGTCGGCGCCGCCGACGCGCGCACCTTCTCGGTGCACTCGTGCAGCAAGACGTACGCGATGCCCGGTGCCCGCGCCGGATACCTGATCTCCCCGCCCGGCTGCACCGAGATCCTGACCAAGTGGTCGCTGCACACCCTGTACTCGGTGCCCACGGCCGCCCAGTTCGCCGCCTTCGAGGCGCTGGCCACCGCGCCGGAGGAGCTGGCCGCCCGCCGCCGGCTCGCCGCCCAGGCCCGCGACCTCGCGGACGGGGCCCTGGAGATCCCGCACACCCGCGTCGCCGGGGGCCTCTACACCTTCCTGGACCTGCGGGCCTACCGCGACGGCGACGGGGCCGGGTTCGTCCGCCGCTGCGCGGAGGAGGGGGTGGGACTCGCGCCCGGCGAGGTCTTCGGGGCGCACTGCGCCGCCTGGGCCCGCCTCTGCTTCACCGCCGCGCCGCCCCAGGCCGTGCGGGAGGCCGTCGACCGCATCCACAAGGTCTACCAGGAGGGCGCCGCGTGACCGCCGACCTGACCGCGCCGCCCGTCGTCGGTGCGCTAGCGCCCTACCTGCGGCGCTACACCTCACCGGCCCAGCTCGGCGTGAAGATCAACGCCTACCGCGGCTACGAGATCGAGGGCCTGGCCGAGGCCCTGGCCGTCCCCGACCTGGCCGACAGCCCCGTCGAGTGCGTCATGGTGGGCGACTCGTACTTCATGACCCACCTGGGCCGGCCCGGAACCGTCATGTCCGGCGCGGCGGAACGCGACTGGGCGCTCACGACGATGGCCGGCCTGGTCGACGAGGTGCGCGACGCCCTGGACCGGCACTTCACGCCCGACCGGGTCCCGTTCCTGCTCGCCGACCTGCCCGACGGCGCCACCGCGAGCCCGACCGCCGCCCGGCAGGCCGCGGCCCGGTTCCGCGCCTCGGGCGCCGACGCCGTGAAGATCGAGGTGGCGGGCGACGCCGAACTGGCCTGCGTCGAGGCCGTCGCCGCGACCGGCCTGCCCGTCCTCGCCCACCTCGGCTACACCCCCCAGCTCACAACGCTGACCCGGCACGGCGACGCCGTGGACGACGCCCTCGGCCTGTTCGCGCAGGCCCGCCGGGCGCGGGACGCGGGGGCGTGCGGGCTGGTCGTGGAGATGGTCAGCGAGCCGGTCAACCAGGCGCTCAGCCGCCCGCACCCGGCCGGGCTGCCGCTGTACTCCGTGTTCAGCGGCCGGGCCCGCTGGGGCGGGCAGAGCCTCAACCTGTGGGACGCGGTGGTGCGCCCCGCCCGGCCCGGCCGCTACTTCCCGCCGACGCCCGTCCTGGACGCGGCCGACGTGCCCGCCGCCTACACCCCCGGCCTCATCGCCGACCGGATGCGGGAACTGGTCCGGCTCACCCTCGCGGGCTGGTTCCCGCTCTCCCCGCGTACCGCGCTGGGCGCCCAGCAGGCCGCGCGGATCGCCGACACCGATCCCTGGAGCGTGTCATGACCGTCACCGACCCGGCGCCCGCCGCCGCCCCGGCCGTCTTCGACGAGCTGGAGTCCGCCGTACGGACGTACTGCCGCCGCTTCCCGGCCGTCTTCACCCGTGCCTCGGGCCACCTGATGTGGGACGAACAGGGCCGGGAGTACGTCGACTTCCTCTCCGGCGCCGGCGCCCTGAACTACGGCCACAACCCGGCCGGCGCGAAGGCCGCCCTCGTCGACTACCTGCTCGCCGACGGCCCCGCGCACGGCCTGGACCTGCACACCTCGGCCAAGGCCCGGTTCCTGGAGCGGTTCCGGGAGGTCGTCCTCGCCCCCCGCGGGCTCGACCACCGCGTCCAGTTCACCGGCCCCACCGGCACCAACGCCGTCGAGGCCGCCTTCAAGACGGCCCGCCGGGTCACCGGCCGCACCGACATCGTCGCGTTCACCGGCGGCTTCCACGGGCTCTCCCTCGGCGCGCTCGCCGCCTCCGCGACCGCCTTCAAGCGCGGCGCGGCCGGCGTGCCGCTCGGCCATGTCACGCGCATGCCGTACGAGGGCTACTTCGGCCCGGACACCGACACCGTGGACCACCTCACCCGGCTCCTGGACGACCCGGGCAGCGGCGTCGACAAGCCGGCCGCGGTGATCGTGGAGACCGTGCAGGGCGAGGGCGGGCTGGCCGTGGCGAGCCCCGGCTGGCTGCGCCGGCTCGCCGAGGCCGTCCGGGAGCGGGACATCCTGCTGATCGTCGACGACATCCAGGCGGGCTGCGGCCGTACCGGCACCTTCTTCAGCTTCGAGGAAGCCGGCATCGTGCCCGACCTGGTCTGCCTGTCCAAGTCGGTCAGCGGCTACGGGATGCCGATGGCGCTCACTCTGATCCGCCCCGACCTCGACCGGCTCGGCCCCGGCGAGCACAGCGGCACCTTCCGCGGCAACAACCTGGCCTTCGTCACCGCCGCGGCCTGCCTGGAGCACTGGGCCGACCCCGAGTTCACGGCCCGGGTCCGCGCGCACGCCTCCGTCCTGGACGGCCTCCTCACCGAACTGGCCGCCCGGCACCCGGAACTGGGCTGTGCACCGCGCGGCCGGGGCCTGATCCGCGGGCTCGCCTTCACCGACGACACCACCGCCGACCGGGTCTCCCGGGCTGCCTTCGAGCGGGGGCTGCTGGTGGAGACCTCCGGCGCCCGCGGCCAGGTCCTGAAGCTCATGCCGCCCCTCGTCACCGGTGAGGAGGATCTGCGCCACGGCGTCCGCATCCTCGCCGGCGCCCTCGAATCGGTCTCGGCACAGTCCCCCCAGGAGGAACGACAGTGACCGTTCTGCACGAGCACACCGGTGACCCCGTCGACACCGGCGAGGAGTACGGCCACATCGACGAGGCCGTGCTGCGCCGGATCGCGGACTCCTGGCCGCGCCGCGCGACCATCCGCACCGACCTCGACCGCATCTCCGAGCCCGAGGAGTACGACGAGGCGCTCCCCGACTACCCGGTACGGCTGCTGCCGTTCGCCGAACACCCGCTGTTCCTCGCGGCCACCCCGGAGCAGCGGCAGCGGGTGCTGACGATGGCCTGGCTCGTCTACAACGAGCGGGTCATCGCCGCCGAGGAGCACGTCGCCAACCCCACCTTCGCCATGATCATGCACGGCACCTTCCCGGGCGCCGACGGCATCCACCTGAAGCGGGCCGTGCAGCAGACCCATGTCGACGAGGTCTGGCACACGTACATGCACATGGTCGCCATGCAGCGCACCCGCGAGGTCCGGGCGGTGACCACCGAGCCGTCGTACCCGCACACGGTCACCTACCGCCGGCTGCTGGAGGCCGACGCGCGCGCGACCGAGCGGTGGGAGCGCGACCTGCTCAAGCTGGTGTGGACGACCGTCTCCGAGATCAGCGTCAACGCCTACCTGGAGCTGCTCTCACGCGACGAGACCGTCCAGCCGCTGCACGCCCTCGTCCCCCGGCTGCACGCCCGTGACGAGTCCGCGCACTCCTCGGTCATGGTGGAGGTCGCCAAGGCGCTCTACCTCCACCTCAACGAGGAGCAGCGCCGGGCGTTCACCGCGTACCTGCCGAAGGCTCTGCTCGCCTTCGTGGAGCAGGACTTCGAGGTGTGGCCCGGTGTCCTGCGGCACGCGGGCATCGAGCGGGCGGACGAGATCGTCGCCGACTGCCGCGCCCGGAGCGGCAACGGCCTGCTGGTCCGCGACTTCTCCGGCATCCGGCGGATCGTCCGCGAGATGGAGCTGGAGGACCTCGTGGACTTCGACTTCGGATCGGACTGACATGCGGCTCAGCGGTCTTCCCGCGGGCGGCGGCCGCCTCGCCGCGGCCGCCCTGGTCCAGTCCCTCGGCATCGGCCTCTTCATGGCGTCCTCCATGGCGTTCTTCACCCGCCAGGTCGGACTGTCCGCGAACCAGGTCGGCGCGGGCCTGGCCGGCGCGGGGGCCGTGGCGCTCGCCGTGTCCCTGTACGGCGGTGAACTCGCCGACCGGTACGGGGCGCGGCGCGTGCTGGCCGGGCTGTACGCGGCCCGCGCGGTGTGCTGCGTGGTCTACGCGTTCGTCACGTCGTTCTGGCAGTTCCTGGCCGTCACCCTGTTCGCGGTGTGCGTGGACCGGGCCGCCCCTCCGGTGCTCCAGGCGCTGGTCGCCGGGTCGGTTCCCGACCAGCGGGACCGGACCCGGGTGCTGGCCGTGGTCAACGTGGTGCGCAACGTCGGGCTCGGCGCCGGTGCCATGGCCGCGGGGGCCGCGCTGGTCAGCGACACGCTGCTGGCCTACCAGCTCACCCTGTCGGCGATCGGCCTCGCCTTCCTCGGCGGCGCCGCGCTGGTGCTGCGGGTGACGGAGGCGGAGCGTCCCGCGGTGCGCGCGAAGCCCGCCTGGGCACTGCCCCACCGGGGCTATCTCGCGCTGACCGGGCTGAACTTCCTGCTGATGTTCTTCGACACCCTGCTGCTCGTGGCCATGCCGGTGTGGGTCCTGGAGCACACGGACGCGCCCCGCATCACGGTGTCCGTGCTGTTCACGCTGAACACCGCGCTCGTCGTCGTCTTGCAGATCCCGGTCAGCCGGTTCGCCGACGGACTGCGCCGCACCAGCCGGCTGATGGCCGGCGCCGGGGCGGTGCTCGCCGTGGCGGGCCTGTGCTTCGCGGCGGCGGGCGGCGCGGGCGGCTGGGTCGCGGTGGGCTGGCTGGGCGCGGCCGTCGTAGCGCTGTCGCTGGGTGAGGTCATGGCCAACTCGGCGGGCTGGGAGCTGTCCATCGCCCTCGCCCCGGCCGAGGTGCGCGGCCGCTACCTGGCGGTGTTCAACCTCGGCCTGTCCGCCGAGCGGGTGCTCGGCCCGATCGTGGTCACCGGGCTGCTGCTGAGCGCGGGCACGGCCGGCTGGATCGGCGCGGCGGCGGTCTTCCTGCTGGCGGGCGTGACCGGCGAACGGGTCGCACTCGGCACGGGCACACGGGAGGCGGCACAACCGGTGGAGGTGTGAGGGGTGCCTGCGGCTCGGCCGGGCGGATGGCCCGACGGGCACACGACCCACGGGCGGGTGACCCGGCGGACGGGTGACCGACGGGCCAGTGGCCCGACGAGCGGGTGGCCCACGAACAGGTGGCCCGACACAGGCAGGTGGCCCGGCTGGCGGGTGACCCGCGGACAGGTGGCCGGCGGGCAGACGAACGGCCCGACGGGCGGGTGGCCGGGCACGACCGCGATCGTGTGCGGGGTGTCCTGACGAGGTGTACTGACGAGAAGAAAGGGTTCCAACCATGCGGGTGGGTTTCGCCGGACTCGGGGCCATGGGCGGCGGGATGTGCCGCCGGCTGGCCGACCGCGGATTCGAGGTGACCGTCTACGACCTCGACGCCGACGTCCTGCGCCGGGCGGCGGAGCATCCGGGCGTCACCGCGGCGGCGGACGTGCCGGGGCTGGCCGCACCGGTCGTCGTCACGATGCTGCCGGACGGCGCCGCCGTACGACGGGTCGCCGACGCCCTGCTGCCCGCCCTGGGGCCCGGCGCGCTGATCCTGGACACCGGTTCCTCGGCCCCGGCCGACACCCTCGAACTCGCGCGCGTCGCCGCGAAGTCGGGCACGGCGGTGGTGGACGCCCCGGTCTCCGGGAGCCCCGCCGCCGCCCGCTCCGGCGAGCTGACGCTGATGGCCGCCGGGGACGACGAGGCCCTCGACCGCGCCGAACCCGTGCTGTCCGCCCTCGGCCGGATCCACCGGGTCGGTCCGTCGGGCGCCGGGCACGCGCTGAAGGCGCTGAACAACCTGCTGTCGGCGGTGAACCTGGCCGCCGTAGCCGAAGTCATGCTCGCGGGGCGGGCGTTCGGACTGGAGCCCGCGGTCATGCTGGAGGTGATCAACGCCTCCACCGGCCGCAACCACGCCTCCCAGACCAAGCTGCCCGACCACGTGCTGCCGGGTAGTTTCGACTCGGGCTTCGCGCTGCGCCTGATGCTGAAGGACATCCGCATCGCCGCCGGACTCCAGGCGGAGGCAGGCGGTCCCGCCCCCTTCGGCACCGCCTGCCGGGAGCTGTGGGAGCGGGCGGAGGCGGACCTTCCGCAGGGGGCGGACAACGTCGAGGTCGTGCGCTGGCTGGAAGAGGCCGCGGGACGGGAGCTGCGGGGATGACCGGCACCAGGCGCATCGCGATCATCGGCGGCACTCCGGCCGCGCTGCGCAAGGCGCGCGCCGCGGGCTTCGAGGTGGTCTGGGTCCACCACCCCCATGAGCTGGCCGCCGGCGGCCTCGCGGAGGTGTCCGAGGCCCTGCTGACGGACTACAGGGAACCGGCCGCCGTAGCCGAACTCCTGCGCGCGGTCCACGCCCGGCGCCCCGTCGAGCGGGTCGTGTCGATGATCGAGGACGGTCTGGAGACGGCCGCCACGGCGACGGACGCGCTCGGCCTGCCCGGCACCGGCACCGCTGTCGTGGGGCTCCTCCAGGACAAGCTCGCCTTCCGGTCCCTGCTGAGCGCACGGGCCGTGGACCCGACGGCCGCCCGGATCGGCCACGGCGAGCAGGACCTGCGCACGTTCGTGGAGACGTACGGGCCCACGGTCGTCAAGCCGCGCTACGGCTCCGGAAGCATCGGCGTCCGCGTGGTGCACGGACCGGACGAGGTGCCCGAAGTGGCGTCCTGGGCGGCCGGGTTCGGGCTGCACACCTTTCTGATGGAGGAGTACCTGCGCGGTCCGGAGATCAGCGTGGAGGCGTTCTCCTACGCCGGGCGCCACGTCGCACTCGCGCACACCGCCAAGGAGACGCTCGACTCGCTGGTGGAGATCGCGCACGTCCAGCCCGCCGCCCTGACCCCGGAACTCACCGCGGCCGTCGACGATCTCGTCGTCCGCATGCTCGACGCGGTCGGCCTGCGGGACGGCCCGTCCCACACTGAGGTCAAGCTGACCCCGGACGGCCCCCGGCTCGTCGAGTCGCACAACCGGCGCGGCGGGGACCGCATCGCCGACCTCGTGGGCGAGGTGTACGGCATCGACATCGACGCGCTGGCCTGGCTCTGGTACGCGGGCCGGACCGAGCCGGTGGCACCCGGTGAGCCCCGGTGCGGCGCCGCGGTGCGCTTCCTGACCGCCGAGCCGGGTGTCGTCGAGGCCGTGACCGGGGCCGACGCCGTGCGCGCCGACCCGCACGTGGTCGACCTGCAGATCTCGGTGGGTCCCGGCGACGCGGTGCACCCCATCGCCTGGTCCTACGACCGCTCGGGCCTCGTCATCGTACGGGGCGCGGACGCCGACGACGCCCGGGAGCGGGCCGCCGAGCTGGCCGACTCGGTCGTCATCCGCACCACCCCGCACGAGGGGCCGCCGCCCGACCGGTCCATCGCGGCGGTGGCACCGCGCCCGGACCGGCTGCTCGGGCCGTCGGAGGTGAGCGGCTGATGGGCAAGCTGTACGAGGTGCTGACACCCGCGCTGCGGGCCTTCCTCGCCGAGGCGCCGGTGTTCTTCGTGGCCACGGCACCGCTCGCCGCCGACGGCAGGGTCAACGTCTCCCCTAAGGGCGGCATGGACACCCTGACCGTGCTCGACGACACCACGGTCGCCTACCTCGACCTCATCGGCTCGGGTGCGGAGACCATCGCCCACCTGAGGGAGAACCGGCGCATCACCCTGATGTTCTGCTCCTTCACCGCCCGCCCCAAGACGCTCCGGCTCTACGGCGAGGGCCGCTGCGTCTTCCCCGGCGACCCGGAATGGGACGCGCTCGTCGGCCGCTTCGGCTCGCACCCCATCCCCCGCTCGATCGTCGTGGTCTCCCTCGACCGCATCACCGACTCCTGCGGCTTCACCGTCCCGGAGATGGCCCTGGTCCGCGAACGCGACCTCCAGGACAAGTGGGGTGAGCGCAAGACCCCGCCCCAACTGGAGTCGTACATGCGCGAGAAGAACTCCCGCAGCATCGACGGCCTGCCGGCCCGCCCGCACCAGGAGTCGGCCCCGATCACCTGACGCGCACCGTCTCCGTCAGCCTGCCCTCGCGGCTCCCGCCGAACGCCGGTTGCGCCACCGGGTGACCAGCCACAGCACGTTGACGCCGCCCAGGACCACCAGGACCGTCACCGAGTCGGCGTTGCGGGCGAGGCTGTGCCCGGGGCCCAGTCCCCGGGCGGCGCGGACCAGCAGGGTGAGGTCGGCGGGCAGGGTGACGGCGGCCATGAACGCCAGGCAGGCCGCCGTACCGGCGACGAGGACGACGCTGTAGAGGCGTACGGCGCGGCGCTCGTGCGGGGGGAGGCGGGTGCTGGGGTCGGGGGTGCCGGGTTGGCGGCGCTGGGTCGATGGGAAGAGCAGGCGCCGGAAGCGGTGGCGGGCGTAGGCGAGGCCGTCGCCGTACAGGTTGCGGCAGCCAGTGAGGTCCTGGAGGACGAAGTAGAGGTCGGTACGGGTGAACACCATGAGCTGGAACGGCAACGGCATCAGGGCCAGCAGCAGGCCGGCGGCCAGCAGCCGGTGGACCGTCGTCCCGGTGCTGGTGGTGACGAGGACCAGGAGGATGCAGGAGGCGACGGACAGGTTCAGGGCGATGCCGGCGAGGTAGGCCGTCAGGCGGTGTCGGCGGGGCGCCAGTTCGATGCCGCTGATGTCGGTCTGCATGACCAGGAACTGAAGCCGGGTGCCGAGCCGCATCCGCCCCGGCACTCCGGCGGCGCGCGCGGTGGCCAGGTGTGCCAGCTCGTGCGCCAGCAGCAGCGTCCACCCGGCGGCCGCTCCGGTCAGCAGGACCAGGCTGCCGTGCCGGCTCCACAACAGGTCGCGGTAGCCGGGAAGCAGGCGGGGGTGGCGGACCAGGGCCACGACGGCCGCCGTCAGCAGCAGGCCGACGAGCACATGGAGCGCCGGGTGCAGGGTGAACCGCACATGGCCGGGCCGCAGCCACGGCAGTGACGCGGGTGGCGGGTCGCCGTCCGGGACCGGGTGGTCGCCGATCCGCGCCACGAACCCCAGGGCGGCCAGGTCCCTGACGAAGTCCGGGATCTCGAAGTCCTCGCCGGTCTCCGCGCGCAGCGTCTCTGCCGTCCGTCCCACGCTGAGCCCCTCGCCGAGCAGTTCCACCGCGCGCGCTCCGGCGGCCGGCAGGGCGACGAAGGTCCGGTTGGTCATCCGGCCCACGATCCACTCGTCGTCCCGGTCCCGCCGTACCTCCAGGTCGTGCAGCAGGACGCGGGTCGACGTCCCGATCGGGGGCTCTTCACGGGCGGCGGTGTCCGTCACGGGTACTCCCCCGGTCCGGCGCTCACCGCCGGTCGCGGTCCGCAGGCGGGGCAGTCGGGGCGCCGGGGCGAGCGCTGCATGACCGGGTCGCCGGGCACCATGAGGTTGAGCCCGGACCGGTAGCCGGGCTCGACCGGCGGGATGCCGCACAGCAGGGTGAGCGCGGCGTGGGCCAGCAGGCTGCCGGACAGGCCCGCGGTGACGGCGTTGACCGGGTTCCACGGCATGCGGGGCGAGGCGGCGTCCTCGTCCTGGCCGGGTGCGAGCCGCAGGTCGCGCCGCTCGATCTCGGCGCTTCGCAGACACTCCCAGCACGCGCCCCGGCCGGGCGCGAACACCCCGACGCTCACGAGCGGGCCGCGGTATCCGGCTTCGGCCCACGGGGTGCCGGAGGCGAGGCAGACGCGGTTGGCCCATCTGCGGATGGCGGTGGGCCGGTCGGCGGCGAGCAGCAGCACGTCGTATGACGCTCCGCCGCCGGGCGTACCGGTCAGCAGGTCTTCGAGATCCTCCCGCCCGCGTACCTCACGCCGCTCGCCCGTGACCGTGACGTCCGAGTTCAGTGCCCGCAACGCGGCCAGCGCGGCGTCGGCCTTGGGCGTACCCAGGTCGTCTTCGCGAAAGAGTGTCTGCCGGTTGAGGTTGGACAGCTCGACGACGTCCGGTTCGACGCAGTGCACCAGTCCCACTCCGGAGGCCACCAGGTCGCGTGCGGCGGCCCCGCCGGTACCGCCGACGCCGACCAGCAGCACCCGGGCTCGGCGCAGCCGCAGTTGCGGCTCCCAGGCGCTCTCCCGTGGCCGGAGGTCCATCCAGCGCAGCAGGGTCATGCCCCTGCTGTACCGCTCGCGTTCCCGCTCGGTCAGTTCCGCCGGCGGCTCGGCACCGGCGTCCTCCACGTATCCGGCGAGGGTCAGGTCGGTCATCGCCTGGACGATGTCGGTGTCGGGCAGCCGCAGTTCGGGGTGGCGGCGGGTCACCTCGGCGACGACGTCCTCGGTGCCGCGGGTGCCGTCCATCGCCTCGACCAGCGTCCACACCCAGCCGTCGGGGTCCGTCACCTCGGCGCCGATGCCGTAGACGACGCTGCCGATCCTGAGGTGGCCATCGACCGTCCGGTAGGCCCGGTGTTCCGGTTTGATGCGGGGCCGCCGCATCGCGTGCACCGTCACCGTCATCCGTGCGCCATTCCCGTCAGTCCCAACTCCCCCGGAACACCACCGACATTGACAACACTGACCGGATGAGCGAAGTCTGACAAGAGCACGTCGGCCGACGAACGTCACCATCCGCCACCGGAAGGACACGCCATGCCGAACAAGATCGAGATCCGCCCGCTGGACAAGAAGGAGACCACCGGCGACAGCGGTGGCAACGGCGGTTCCTGACCGGACGCGACCGGTGGACCGCTATCCCACGGTCGCGGAGGTCAACGACGCGGCGCGGCGGCTGGTCTCCCGGTTCCCCGGAACCGGCCGCCTGCACCGCATCGGAACGTCCCGCGCGGGCCGTCCGCTCCTGATGCTGTCCGTGGGACACGGGCCCCGCCACATCCTCGTGGTCGCCCGCCCGCACTCCGACGAGCCGGTGGGCGGCGCGACGGCACTCGCGCTGGCGTCTCTCCTGGTACACGGCGCCACAGGAACGGGGAATCGGCTGTCCGGTGCCCACCAGCGGCATCCCTCCCCCGCGACCGACCTGACCCGCGTCACCTGGGACATCGTCCTGTGCCTGGACCCGGACGGCGCCGCACTGAGCGAGGGAATCGAGGAGGCGACGGCTCGTCCCGCCCCCACCCTGGAGAGCTACTACGGCACCGCGTTCCGCCCGGTCGCGGCGGAGCAGCCGGAATGGGCGCCGATCGAGGGGCGTCAACTCCCGGAGAGTCAGGCCCTGTTCGACGTCATCGAGGAATTCCATCCGGTCCTCCAGTGCTCGTTGCACAGCGTCGACGCGGGCGGCACCTGGATCCAGTCGACCCGCCACCTCCCCGGACTCGCCGCCCCCTTCGAGACCTCCGCGAGGCACCTGGGCATCCCGGTCCAGCACGGCACCTACGACGCCCTGTACTGGGAGAACCCCAGCCCCGGCATCCACGTCCTGCCCCCACCGGACAGCACCGCCCGGCTGGCGGCCGGCTCCGAGAACATCGCCCGCTCCACCTGGTGCGCACCGCAGCGGTACGGGGGCAGCACGGTGATCGTAGAAGTACCCCTGTGGGCCACGGCCCGGGCCGCCTCCCTGTCCCCCCACCCGGGCCCGGCCCCCGCGCTGCGCGCCCTGTCGGCCCGGGTCCGGGACACCGGAGCACAGGTGACCGCCGTCTTCGACAAGGCACGCGACTTCCTGCCACCGGCCCGGGACGACGCTCGGGTCCGCGTACTGGAGTGGATGGCCGACGACCTGTACGACCTCGTCGCCGACTCCTGGCACCCGCTGACCCACCAAACCCCCACCCCGCACGGCGTGACAACGGCCCAGATCTCCGCCCTGGACGTCGTGGCCCGCCGCCAGCCCCTCCGCGCGGCAGGCCTCCTCCTACGACTCCTGCGCACAGCGACCGACCCCGCGGCCCCCGCCCTCCACCACACCCTGAACGCCCTCTTCACCACCTGGTGCACGGACTTCCACGATTCCCTCCACCTGCACTGGGTCCCGGTGGCCCACCAGGTCCGGCACCAGACACACACGGTGCTGGCGGCGGCGGAGAGCGCACTGGCCGGGCACTGAACCGGGACGTCGACCACAAGGCCGCCACCTGCGAGGAAGAGCGATCGCCCTTGACGATGCGATGGCCCGGGCCTGGCCCAGTCGCTACGGTTGGTCCATGACCGCACTGCCCGACTGGATGCGCCCGCCGCGCGAGGAAGGCTGGTTCGCGGAGGACCTGGACCGCCTCCCCGAAGCACCCCGCCACACCGAGCTGATCGACGGAGCGCTTGTCTTCATGATGTCGCCGCAGCGGTCCTGGCACGGCCGCCTCGTCACTTCCCTCACCACCACGCTCATGGCGGCCGCGCCCGCCGGTTTCGAGGTCGAGCGGGAAATGACCATCCGCCTCGACGACCGCAACCGGCCGGAACCGGATCTGCTCGTCACGACCGCCCCCTACGATCCGGACCGCACGTGGTACGCACCGGACGAGGTCCAGCTCGTCGTCGAGGTCGTCTCGCCAGAGTCCGCCCACCGTGACCGCACCGTGAAGCTGCACAAGTACACCGACGCCAACATCCCGCACTACTGGTGTGTCGAGGAAGAGAGCGGCGTCCCCGTCGTCCATGTCTACGAACTCGACGAACCGACCCGCGCCTACGCGCCCGCCGGAATCTTCCGAGGCACCCTGAAGCGCCCTGTGCCGTTCGAGATCAACCTCGACCTCGACAGGCTCATCCCACCGCGGAACAACTAGAACCAGTTGCCCGCGTGTGACGTGCGGGCCGAAAAGGCCGCCCGAGCCGCTTCGTCGCGGGTCAGGCGGCCTGTTGTCGGGCGGGTCAGACGTTGAAGCGGAACTCCACCACATCGCCGTCCTGCATGACGTAGTCCTTGCCTTCCATGCGGGCCTTGCCCTTGGCTCGGGCCTCGGGGACCGAGCCGGTTTCGACGAGGTCGGGGAAGGAGATGACCTCGGCCTTGATGAAGCCCTTCTGGAAGTCGGTGTGGATGACACCGGCCGCCTCGGGGGCCGTGGCGCCCTTCTTGATGGTCCAGGCGCGGGACTCCTTGGGGCCGGCCGTGAGGTAGGTCTGCAGGCCGAGGGTGTTGAAGCCGACGCGGGCGAGGGTGGCGAGGCCCGGCTCGTGCTGGCCTACGGACTCCAGGAGTTCCAGGGCCTCCTCCTCGTCCAGCTCGGCGAGGTCGGCCTCCAGCTTGGCGTTGAGGAAGATCGCCTCGGCGGGGGCGACCAGGGCGCGCTGCTCGTTCTTGAAGTCCTCGTCGACCAGTTCGTCCTCGTCGACGTTGAAGACGTAGAGGAAGGGCTTGGTCGTCAGGAGGTGGAGGTCGTGGAGCAGCTCGTTGCGGTCGGTGCCCTGGACGATGCCGTGGGCGAAGAGCGTGTCGCCCTTCTCCAGGATCTCCTTGGCCTCCTCGACCGCCTTGACCTTGGGGGCGAGGTCCTTCTTGATGCGCGACTCCTTCTGGAGGCGCGGCAGGACCTTCTCGATCGTCTGGAGGTCGGCGAGGATCAGCTCGGTGTTGATCGTCTCGATGTCGTCCTTCGGGGACACCTTGCCGTCGACGTGGACGACGTTCTCGTCCTTGAAGGCGCGGATGACCTGGCAGATCGCGTCGGACTCGCGGATGTTCGCCAGGAACTTGTTGCCCAGGCCCTCGCCCTCGGAGGCGCCGCGCACGATGCCGGCGATGTCCACGAAGTCGACCGTGGCCGGGAGGATGCGCTCCGACTTGAAGATCGACGCCAGCTTGGCGAGCCGGCCGTCGGGGACGCCGACCACGCCGACGTTCGGCTCGATCGTGGCGAACGGGTAGTTGGCCGCCAGCACGTCGTTCTTGGTCAGGGCGTTGAACAGGGTCGACTTGCCGACATTCGGCAGGCCGACGATTCCGATCGTGAGCGACACGTTGCGACTTCCCGTGGATGAGAGGGATGGGAGCAGGGGGTGAGGGGGCGGGCCAGGAGTTGCGGGGGCCGGGGAGACACCGGCCGATCCACCAGTTTACGGCGTCGGGCGGAGCGGCCTCCCGCCAGCGTCGAACCCTTGGCCGGGCTCCGGGCCCCGGCGTGTCTGATGGGCTATTCGACACATAAACAGACCTAAGTTGGTCCAGTGGAGCAACACGGAACGCGACCCCCGAACGACGGACGGCGACGCGGCGCGCCACCGCCTGCGTCGCTGCCTCCCCAGGCCCGGCGCCGGCCGCCCGGAGAGCGCGCGCTCGCGCAGGCCGCGGGCCCGGCGGCTCCCGACGGATGGGGGCGTCCCCGGCTCACCGGGCTCGGCGGGGGGCTGTTCTGCGGCCTGGCGATGTTCCTCCTCGGCTGCCTGGACGAACTGCTGTTCGGCGCCTCCCTGACGGTGTACGGCGTGCTGTTCCTGCCGGTGTGCGCGCTGACCGCGCTGTGGGTGCGCGCGGGTGACGTGCTGACCGCGCCCGTCGTCGTGCCGATCGCGTTCGTCGTCGGGCTGCTGCCGGTCGCGGACGGCGGCGGCGGGGTGCTGGGCCGGGTGATGGGCCTGGTCACGGGGCTCGCCACCCAGGCCGGCTGGCTGTACGGGGGGACGCTCGCCGCCGGGGTGATCGTGCTGGTGCGCCGGGTGCGGTGGGTACGGCGGCGCCGGCGGCGCACCTGACGGGGCGCCCCTGGGGTCAGCGGTGCTGGTCCTGGGCCGCTCTCATCGCCGCCCCGACGATCCCCGCGTTGTTCTGCAGCTGCGCCGGTACGACCTCGGCCCTGATGCCCTCGATGTAGTGCAGGAACTTGGCCGCCTTGCGGCTGACCCCGCCGCCGATGACGAACAGCTCGGGCGAGAACAGCATCTCCACGTGGGCCAGGTATTTCTGGACGCGCCGCGCCCACCGCTCCCAGCTGAGGTCGTGGTCCTCCTTGGCCTTGCTGGAGGCCCGCTTCTCCGCGTCGTGACCGTGCAGCTCCAGGTGGCCCAGCTCGGTGTTGGGGACCAGCAGGCCGTCGGTGAAGACGGCGCTGCCGATGCCGGTGCCGAAGGTGAGCAGGACGACCGTGCCCCGTCTGTCCCGGCCGGCGCCGAACTGCATCTCGGCGACGCCCGCCGCGTCCGCGTCGTTGACGACCGTCACCGGCAGGCCGCCCAGTCGGCCCGAGAACAACGCGCGCGCGTCCGTGTCGATCCAGCTCTGGTCGACGTTGGCCGCCGTACGCACCGTGGCGCCGCCGGTGACCACCCCGGGGAAGGTGAGCCCGACGGGGCCGGTCCAGCCGAAGTGGTCCACGACTTGCCGCACCCCGTCGGCCACGCCGTCGGGCGTCGCCGGGTTCGGGGTGAGCACCTTGTGGCGCTCCTGGGCCAGGTCGCCCTTGTCCAGGTCCACGGGGGCGCCCTTGATCCCGGATCCGCCGATGTCCACGCCGAAGAGCTGCATGGCACTACGTTACGACGGGCGACTGACAGTCACGCCCCGATCGGCGCGAGGGTGGGGCTCACGCCTCGGGCGTGCCCGAACCGCCGCGCTCCGCCGTCAGGGCCGCCGCCTCCTCGCGCAGGTCGCGGCGCAGCTCCTTGGGCAGCGAGAAGGTGATGGACTCCTCGGCCGCCTTGACGATCTCCACGTCCGCGTAGCCGCGCGCGGCGAGCCACTCCAGCACCTGCTCGACGAGGACGTCCGGGACGGAGGCGCCGGAGGTGACGCCGACCGTGCCGACGCCGTCCAGCCAGGCCTCGTCGATCTCGTCGGCGAAGTCGACCAGGTAGGCCTCGCGGGCGCCCGCGAGCTTGGCGACCTCCACCAGCCGCTTGGAGTTGGAGGAGTTGCGGGAGCCGACCACGATGACCAGGTCGGACTCGGTGCCCATCTGCTTCACGGCGAGCTGGCGGTTCTGCGTGGCGTAGCAGATGTCGTCGCTGGGCGGGGAGACGAGGCCGGGGAACTTCGTCTTCAGGGCGTCGACGGTCTCCATCGTCTCGTCCACGGAGAGGGTGGTCTGGGACAGCCAGACGACCTTCGAGGGGTCGCGGACCTCGACCTTGGCGACGTCCTCGGGGCCGTCGACGAGCTGGATGTGGTCGGGGGCCTCGCCGGAGGTGCCGATGACCTCCTCGTGGCCCTCGTGGCCGATGAGGAGGATGTCGTAGTCCTCGCCCGCGTACCGGACGGCTTCCTTGTGGACCTTGGTGACCAGCGGACAGGTCGCGTCGATGGTGGCGAGCCGGCCGCGCTCGGCCTCCTCGTGCACGGCGGGGGCGACACCGTGCGCGGAGAACATCACGATGTTGCCCGGCGGCACCTCCTCCGTCCGCTCGACGAAGATCGCGCCCTTCTTCTCCAGGGTCTGCACGACGTACTTGTTGTGGACGATCTCGTGCCGGACGTAGATCGGGGCCCCGTACTGTTCGAGGGCCTTCTCGACGGCGATCACGGCGCGGTCCACACCGGCGCAGTAGCCCCGGGGGGCGGCGAGCAGGACACGGCGGCCAGACGAAGCGGTCATGGGTCCCATCGTAACGACCTGGGGAGCGACAGGGGGCGGAGGAAGGAGCGGCGTCCGGTGCGGTCGATCGCAAGGCGCCGGAACGCCCTCGTAGCGGAGCTACTAGGGCGTTTCGGCAACGCCGCGAGCGGCCGTGCCGGGCGTCGCGACGCCGCCCCCTGTCGCTTCCCAGGTCGTAAGGGTGCGGGCCCCGGACCTCGGCCGGGTCGCGACGGTGCGGCCGCGTTGTCACAGGCGGCCGTTAGTCTCGGGCGCATGGCTGTGAACACCTCTCCGGAATCCCCGTTGCCCGTCGGTGACGTGTCGCGGCTGATCGGGGGCTGGATCGACCGGCTCGGCGCGGTGTGGGTCGAGGGGCAGATCACGCAGTTGTCGCGGCGGCCCGGCGCCGGGGTGGTCTTCCTGACGCTGCGCGATCCGTCGTACGACATCTCGGTCAGCGTGACCTGTTTCCGGCAGGTGTTCGACGAGGTGGCCGATGTCGTCGGCGAGGGCGCCCGGGTCGTCGTCCTGGCGAAGCCGGAGTGGTACGCCCCGCGCGGGCAGCTGTCGCTGCGGGCCGCCGAGATAAGGCCGGTCGGCGTGGGCGAGCTGCTGGCCAGGCTTGAGCAACTGAAGAAGAGGCTCGGGGCGGAGGGCCTGTTCGCGGCGGACCGCAAGAAGCCGCTGCCGTTCCTGCCGCAGCTGATCGGGCTGGTCTGCGGGCGTGCCTCGGCCGCGGAGCGGGACGTGCTGGAGAACGCCCGGCACCGCTGGCCGGCGGTCCGTTTCGAGGTGCGCAACGTCGCGGTGCAGGGGGTGCACGCGGTGCCGCAGGTCGTGCAGGCCGTGAAGGAGCTGGATGCGGTCGACGACATCGACGTGATCATCGTGGCCCGGGGCGGCGGCAGCGTCGAGGACCTGCTGCCGTTCTCCGACGAGCAGCTGGTGCGCGCGGTGGCCCAGTGCCGTACGCCCGTGGTGTCGGCCATCGGGCACGAGCCGGACACCCCGCTGCTGGACTACGTGGCGGACCTGCGGGCCTCCACGCCGACGGACGCGGCCAAGAAGGTCGTACCGGACGTGGGCGAGGAGTTCGAGCGGGTCCGGATGCTGCGGGACCGGGCGCGGCGCTGCGCCACGGCGCTGGTGGAGCGGGAGGAGCGCGGGCTGGCGCACGCGCTGGGGCGGCCCTGCATGGAGGATCCGCACCGGATGCTGGACGAGCGCGCGGACCACGTGGCCGCGGTGCTGGAGCGCGGCCGGCGCACCCTCGGCCACCTCCTGGACCGCGCGGACAGCGAGCTGACGCACACGCACGCGCGCGTGGTGGCCCTCTCCCCCGCGGCGACGCTGCGGCGGGGCTACGCGGTGCTGCAGAAACCGGACGGGCACGTGGTGCGCGGCCCGGACGAGGTGACGGCGGGCGAGGCGCTGCGGGCGCGGGTCGCCGACGGTGAATTCACGGTGAAGGTGGGCGAATGACCGGCAGGACCGAAGAGGCGCTCTCGTACGAGCAGGCGCGGGACGAGCTGATCGAGGTCGTACGGCGGCTGGAGGCGGGCGGCACGTCGCTGGAGGAGTCCCTCGCCCTGTGGGAGCGGGGGGAGGAGCTGGCCAAGGTGTGCCGGCGGTGGCTGGAGGGGGCGCGGGCCCGTCTGGACGCCGCGCTGGCGGAGGAAGAGGGGGAAGAGGGCACCGATTGAGGGGGGTGCGGGTGGCGCGCCCCTTGGGGGCGCGGGGAACTGCGCGACCAGCCCCCACCGGCCCGCGGACGTACGACTGCCCGCTCCGGTCACTTCATCTGCAGGGCCGCCGCCATCGCCGTCAGCTGCGTGAAGGGGCCCGTGCCCGCGACGACCGTCGTGGAGCCCGGCGTGTTCTGGAGGACCAGCGCGTCGTAGCGGCCGCCGGTGTAGCGCGTCCAGGTGTGCTCGCCGATCTTCTCCGTCTTCTTCGTCGCGGAGGCGCCCTGGCTGGCGTCGTCGATGAAGTCGGCGGTCTTCTGGGTGGACTGCTCGACCTGGACGTACTGTCCGCCGGGCGCCTGGAAGCCGAGGTGCCAGTGGTCGCCGTTCTCTCCCTGGTAGCGCACCGAGGTGGCCTTCCAGCTCTGCGGCAGACCCTCGGGCGCGGCCACCGGGTAGCTCGCGCTGCGGCGTGCCGTGAGCAGTTCGACCCGGTAGTCGACCCGCTTGAGGTCGGGGGCGTGATCGTCGTGCGGGATGCCGAGGAAGTACACGACCGCCGCCGCGATGCCGATCAGGGCCAGGGAGAGGATCATGTCCCGGGCCGTCTTCTGCTTGCCGTTCGAACCTGCCACGCCCCTATCGTCGCAGGTGCCCGGAGCGCTCATCCGTGGGGTCCCCTGCTCATTTTGTCTGCCTGACGATAGAGTCTGGACCACACCCTCATCCGGCCGTCGTCGTATCAGAAAGGTGCGCTCCGATGACCGAAAATCATCACTTGCCGTCCGAGCTCGATGTTCCGTCCGAGGCCCCCGACCGCAACCTCGCCCTGGAACTCGTCCGGGTCACCGAGGCCGCCGCCATGGCCGCGGGCCGCTGGGTCGGCCGCGGCGACAAGAACGGTGCCGACGGCGCCGCGGTGCGTGCCATGCGGACCCTCGTCTCCACCGTCTCCATGAACGGTGTCGTCGTCATCGGCGAGGGCGAGAAGGACGAGGCGCCGATGCTCTTCAACGGAGAGCGGGTGGGCGACGGCACCGGCCCCGAGGTCGACATCGCCGTCGACCCGATCGACGGCACCACCCTGACGGCCAAGGGCATGCCCAACGCCATCGCCGTCCTCGCCGCCGCCGAGCGCGGCGCCATGTTCGACCCGTCCGCCGTGTTCTACATGGACAAGCTGGTCACGGGCCCCGAGGCGGCCGACTTCGTCGACATCGACGCGCCGGTGGCCGTCAACATCAAGCGGATCGCGAAGGCCAAGAAGTCCGCGCCCGAGGACGTCACCGTCGTCATCCTCGACCGGCCGCGGCACCAGGGCCTGATCAAGGAGGTCCGGGAGGCCGGCGCGCGCATCAAGCTGATCTCGGACGGCGATGTCGCCGGGTCGATCTACGCGCTGCGCGAGGGCACCGGCGTCGACCTGCTGCTCGGCGTCGGCGGCACCCCCGAGGGCATCATCTCCGCCTGCGCGGTGAAGTGCCTCGGCGGCACCATCCAGGGCAAGCTGTGGCCCAAGGACGACGAGGAGCGGGCCCGGGCGATCGACGCGGGGCACGATCTGGACCGGGTGCTGACGACGGAGGACCTGGTGACCGGGGAGAACGTGTTCTTCGTGGCGACCGGGATCACCGACGGTGAGCTGCTGCGGGGTGTGCGGTACCGGTCGGAGACCGCGCTCACCGAGTCGATCGTGATGCGGTCCAAGTCGGGGACGGTGCGGCGGATCGACTCCGAGCATCGGCTGCGCAAGCTTCGGGCCTACAGTGCGATCGACTTCGACCGGGCCAAGTAGCTTCGCGGGGTTTGGGCTTGTCGCGCAGTTCCCCGGGGCCCCGCCGGGGGGGGGGGGGGGGGGGGGGGGTAAAGGAGCCCCCCCGGCGGGGGGGGGATCGGTAGTGCATCGTGTAAAAAACACGGAAAA